>NZ_JAXXXI010000042.1:0-139716 GCF_037359455.1 Suilimivivens sp. | reverse complement strand
CGGGGCACAGGAGAAGAAAAGCAGCCATGGTGCCCCGCCAGGAGGGGAAGAGAGAGGAAAAACCCGAGGAAGCGGGGCACAGGAGAAGAAAAGCAGCCATGGTGCCCCATTAGGAGGAGAAGAGTGAAAAACTTCAGATGCAGCAAAAAACAGGGTGCCGTCTGGCACCCTGCTCTGTTTTTATTCACTGTACAGATACTGCTTACTGTACTTCAGAAGTGGTATCTGCATTCTGCTTTCTCATATCATCGAAGCCCTTTAATACGGCATCATAGGTCTTCTGACAGATATCGGGAAGCTGGCCGCCCCAGGTTTTCTGAGCCTTTTCGTAGCCTTTCTTGAAAGCTGCCTGCATAGCATCGATCTTATCGGGATCTCCACCGGTTAAAGCGGTAGCAAAATCAAGAATTCTCTGTGAGGTCTGAGATACACCCCAGTAACCATCATCAGCGATGTCAGCCTGCGCCTGTGCTTTGGTAGCGGCATCTACAGTGAAATTTCCACTGGAAAGAACACTCCAGATGTCATTGGCATTATTGTAGACCTTGCCCTGACCTATGAGAATCTTTTCTACAAGACTCTGTAACTGGGAAGTTCTCTGCTCTGCATCAGCCTTTAGCCTGGCAATCGTAGCAGTATCAGGCTTGTAAGTTTTCTTGGTTGTGGTTGTAGTAGTAGTTTTCTTCGAAGGCTCATATACCGCAGCGGTATCTTTTTCAGAGGCCTTATCTGACACAGCCTTCTCAGATGCTTTGGTCTGTGCTGTCTTAGATGCTGCAGAGTAAGTACTGTAAGCATCAGAAGCACCGGTAATTCCGTTTACACTCATTTTTACACCCTCCTTGGTTTCAAATATTTATAATAACCTATATCTTATTAAGATAATCGGCAGGATTGAGGGATTTATTAACCCCGGTTTTATACAAATTATGATGCAGCTGGTGTAAGCATATCAGGCAGAAGTGCAGCAAGCTGTCCCTGATAGGGGTTTATAGAATCGTCATAGGGTGGATACATATAAAAGATGGCAATATCATAAAGGGTTCTGGTCTGAGGAGAAGTATAGATATACATGGAGAAATAGGCAGCTTCAGCGTAAATGGGATTGCTGATGCCAAATATATCATCTTCTGCCAGATAAGCCATCACGCATGCATGACGAAGAGAAAACTGGAACCCGGTGAAGCTCAGGTGCGGATCAGAAGGTTGACAAGGGGGATCTTTCCGATCACAAAGGTGATGGCACCGGAGAGTACGGTAAGGAAGAGCCACAGTGCAACAGCGGAGAATGTGCCGGCAGGCGTATAGACAGCCTGGATTCCTGCAAGCAGAATGGGATGCAGGATAAAAATACCCATGGTCAGACTGCAGAGACTGACGATCAGAGCTTTTGTCTTTTCTGCATGAATGGGAAGGCGCAGCAGAAAAAGAAATGTAACGGTGTACCACAGAATAGAACTGGGATTACCATAGAACAGGTCAGCAAGTCTGTTATGGATCAGATAAAGACCTGTCTTTTTGATGCAGAAATTATTGAGGATGGCAAGGAGCAGCACCAGGATCCAGTGAAGCCACAGAGGCATATGGATGGACAGAAGCAGGGAATTTTTCTCTGCCTTGACTGCACAAAGGCCGCCAAAGAGGAAAAAGAACAGCCATGTCCAGAGGCGGAGCGTCTGGGGAACATACTGCTGGATACTGTAACCCCTGTGCATGGATAACAGGCAGAGACAGATGCTGCAGAGGGCAAGAAGCATGCAAAGCAGTGACAGGGCAAGGGTATGATCGTGAAGGAGCCAGTATAACAGAGGCATGACCAGATAAATCAGAATCAGGGAGCCAAGGAACCAGAAATGCCACAGATAACCCTGCTGAAAAAGACTTTTCAGGAACAGGGTAATGGGATTCACAAATTTATGTCTGACAATCACGACGGGAATCAGGATCAGAAGATTCCAGTCGATCACGGGGATCAGAAGATTCCTGATTTTTCGAAGCGCATAAAATAAGGAAGAGAAGACCTGGAAAACATGAGGTATCCGTTTACCATGAAAAAGAGCGGCACACTGATACCACATAGATAATAAATCGTATAATTGACCATCCCGACGCTGTGCAGTCCTACCACGCCAAGACAGGCAAGGCATTTGATCAGATCCAGATTACAGTTGCGTGTTTTCATTTGTATTATCCCCATCCTAAGAAAAATCAAAAAACATAACTTATTCTATAATATACCACCCATTGACAGGAAAAGCCAGATTGTATAAAATTAAGTACAATCTGGTGTATATTGTATACAAAGGAAACCGGGCAAAAGAAAGGACGGTTTGGAATGGAAAAGACAGAACGCAGGGCGTATGCCAAGATCAATCTTGGACTGGATGTGTTACGGAGAAGAGAAAACGGCTACCATGATGTAAAAATGGTGATGCAGACCGTAGGGATATATGATGAGCTGACCTTTGAGAAAATAAAGGAAGGAATCATTGTTACAACAGATAAAGAGGAGCTGCCGACAGATAAGGGGAATCTGATCTACCGTGCAGCAGAGCTTCTGACAGAGAAATATCAGATTCGGGAAGGCATCAGGATCTCGCTGAAAAAGAACATCCCGATCGCAGCAGGCATGGCTGGGGGCAGCACGGATGCAGCAGCAGTTTTTCATGGAATGAATACACTTTTTAATCTGCATATGGATGAGAAGACCATGCGGGAAGAGGGTGTAAAGATCGGAGCCGATGTTCCTTACTGTATCATGGGTGGGACAGCGCTTTCAGAAGGAATCGGAGAGGTGCTGACTGCGCTGCCCGCACCACCAAAGGCAGTGCTCTGCATTGCCAAGCCGGACATCAATGTATCAACGAAATTTGTTTATGAGAATCTTCATATAGAAACAGTGAAGGATCATCCTGATATTGACGGAATGGTACAGGCGATCCGGGAGGGGGATCTGAGGGGGATCACAGACCGGATGGCAAATGTCCTGGAAACGGTGACGGTAAAAGAATATCCTATTATCGAGGAGATCAAAAAAAAGATGCTGGAGAGCGGTGCAGAAAATGCACTGATGAGCGGCAGTGGACCCACCGTATTCGGGGTATTTACAGAGGAAGCAGGAGCCAGTGAGGCGATGGAAAGGATCCGGAAGGAAAAGCTGGCGCAGCAGGTATTTGTGACAGAATTTGTAAATATGTGACCGGACGGTGAATCAAAAAGAAACTTAAAACAGAAGGAAGAGGGTATATGGAAGAGAAGGAATTTCAGATAGAAGTGGATGATCTGTTACCGCTGCGGGATGTGGTATTCTACACCCTGCGAAGGGCGATCCTGACAGGACAGCTAAAGCCGGGAGAGCGGCTGATGGAGGTACATCTTGCAGAAAAGCTGGGGGTCAGCAGGACACCTATCCGTGAGGCAATCCGGAAGCTTGAGCTGGAAGGGCTTGTGACGATCATTCCAAGAAGAGGGGCAGAGGTTGCGGAAATCACGGAGAAAAGTCTGAATGATGTGCTGGAGGTGCGGCGTGCACTGGATGCACTGGGAGCAGAGCTTGCCTGTGAAAGGATCACCGGGGAGGAGATCCGGGAGCTGAAAAAGGCCTGTGAAGATTTTGAAAAAGCGGCTGCCGGGAATGATGCGGATGCAATTGCAAAAGCGGATGTGGCTTTTCATGATATTATTATCCGGGCGGCAGGAAATCAGAGACTGGAGCAGCTTGTCAATAATCTGGCAGAGCAGATGTACCGGTATCGTTTTGTCTATATCAAGGAAGAGGAGCAGAGGGGTGTACTTCTTGCAGAACACAGGGAAATCTGTGACAGCATTGCAGCAAGGGATGTGGTACGTGCCCGTAATGCAGCAAAGCAGCATATCGATAATCAGCAGAAGGCTGTCATCCGGCAGATACGGCTTGAAAAAAGGAAATAATCGAGGTACAGTATAGCTGTACAAATTCAGGATATACTTCTCTGTATACAGTGGAAAGGCGCTGTGGAAGGAGAAGCTTTGAAGAAAATTCTGGAATATGGCCTGTTGATCGCAGGCATGGCAGCTTATTTTGGATTTGTATATCCGGAGCTGATCCTCCCGGAGGATGCGTATCTTCTGGTGGAGGAGGAAGGAGCGGAATATCAGATTCCCTATGAGGAAGCAAAGCAGCTTTTTCTGTGGGATGAGGACGGGCAGGAGCCGCCAGTCCGAATAAAATGGCGGCTTGCGGAATATGTATATCAGGTAAAAGAAAAAATAGTGAATAAGAAGGATTAAAAGAATGACAGATACTAATGCGCCCATAGGCGTATTTGATTCGGGAATCGGTGGCCTTACCGTTATGAAGGAGATCATGCATCAGATCCCGGATGAAAAAATCATTTATTTCGGAGATACAGCAAGAGTACCCTATGGCAGCAAGTCAAGGGAAACTGTGACTAAGTTTTCCAGACAGATTGTGCATTTCCTGGAAAGCCAGCACGTGAAGGCCATTGTGGTAGCGTGCAATACGGCAAGTGCTTATGCGCTGGATGAGCTGGAAAGGGAAACCGAGGTTCCGATCATCGGTGTTGTGAAGCCGGGAGCAAGGGTAGCCAGTGAGGTGACAAAAAATGGAAAGATCGGAGTGATCGCCACAGCGGCGACAATCTCCAGTGCGATCTATTCCAGTTACATAAAAAAGAAAAAGCCGGATGTGGAAGTGATCGAAAGAGCGTGTCCGTTATTTGTGCCACTGGTAGAGGAAGGACTCTGGCGGGATCCTGTTACAGATGAGATTGCAAGGCGTTATCTGGCAGAGCTTATTGATATTGATATCGATACCCTGGTACTTGGCTGTACCCACTATCCTCTGATCCGGGAAACGATCGGCAGGATCATGGGAGAAAGGGTGACACTTGTAAATCCTGCTTATGAGACTGCACGGGAGCTGAAGGAGCTGCTGCAGAGGGAGGAGCTGCTGCGTAAGGTGCGGCCGGCACTGGGGGATAACCAGTATCAGTTCTACGTCAGTGATGCCTCCGAAAAGTTCAAGCAGTTTGCCAATTCCATCATCAAGTATGGCATCCTTTCTGCCAAGACGCTGAATGTGGAAGGCTATTGAAATATTTTATACGAGGAATTTTTATATGAAAAAAGAAGTTTTGCTGGCGCTCAAGGGGCTGCAGTTTGCAGCAGCTGAAGAGGATGCCAGGGCACTGGAAACCATTACACCGGCTGAGTATTATAAGAGAAATGACAGTCATTACATCATTTATGATGAGGTGATGGAGGATTTCTCAGAAACAGTTAAAAACACGATCAAGATAAAGGGCTCCCAGGTAGAGGTGACCAAAAAGGGGTTTATCAATGTTCATATGATCTTTGAACAGAACAAAAGGAATATGACGCGATATGGCACACCTTACGGAGATATTCTGATCGGTATTGATACAGGGGATATCAGGATCATTGAAGATGAGGACAGTATCCATGTGGATGTGGATTACAGCCTGGAAGCCAACTATGAGCATATGGCAGACTGCAAGCTGGAAATGAATATCAGTCCAAGAGAAGAAATGCTGGAATTATAAAAGCTGCCGGTCAGAGGCAGACAAAAAATAGTAATAAAAAGCCTGATGCAGAGGAATGCACCAGGCTTTTAAAGTGTGGTTAATTCATAAAATTATTTAACAGGCTTGGCACCGGCCTTTTCCTGTGCCTTCTCAACCATATTTTTGAAGAACCCCTTTTTCTTCTTCTCTACAACAGGCTGTTTTCCATGAAGTCCTTTTACCTCAGTGATGTAGATACCGCTGACAACGGCCTTGACTTCCTTTTTGACAGGAATACTGTCAAAAATCTTCTCATCACTGACAAGAGAAAGGATCTGGGGACCAACCTTGGCCTTCACAATAGGAAGCTTGCTGCCCCGCATAAGCTTCGGTGTCTGGTCGATGACCGCCTGTGGAAGACCGGATTCTTTGATCTTCATCCGCTTTTTGTCAATGATCAGCATGGAGACAGTCTGTTTCATGGCGTTGATCTGCTGTTGCTGCTCTTCCTGCTTTTTCTGCGCCTTTTTTCCAAGGAAATATAAAACAACCAGTGTAATGATCAATACTGCAAGTATAACTAATAAAACGATTTGCCAGGTACTCACGATAGTCCTCCTCTATTAAATAAAGTCAAAAAATATTGTAACATCTAACAGAAAAATAGGCAAGACAAAAGCCAGTATTTTACAGGTGATTTTACAGGTGGATTAAAAGGAATCATTTTCCGGCTAATTCTGAAATTTTTGTAAAACCTTTAAATAGAGGAAAAAATATGATATATTTGTAAGCACAGATAAGATCTGAAAATGGAGGAGTTTATGAAAAGAAAATTACTGGCAGCACTGCTTGTGGCAGTGACTGTATCCATGGCAGCCTGCGGCCAGAAAGCAGAAAATGCAGAGCAGGGCACAGAAGCAGAGGAAAGTACGGAAGCGGCAGAGAGTACGGAGGCGGCAGAGAGTACAGGTACCGATGGAAGCTATCTGAAGGATTATACAGCTTCTGATTATGTGACGCTTGGGGAATATAAAGGACTTGAGATCAGCATGACCTCAGAGGAACCGGTAGTAACAGAGGAAGATGTCGACAGTTATATTGAGTACGTCCGGCAGATGAATCCGGTATCCACACCTGTAGAGGGAAGGGCGGTGCAGTCCGGGGATACTGTCAATATTGATTATGAAGGGAAGCTGGATGGCGTTGCCTTTGCAGGAGGAACTGCACAGGGACAGGATCTGACGATCGGTTCCGGAAGCTTTATCGACGGATTTGAGGATGGCTGTATCGGCATGGAGATCGGAGAAACAAGGGATGTAGAAGCTACCTTCCCGGATCCTTATCCGAACAATACAGAGCTTTCCGGAAAGACAGCCGTATTTACTGTTACAGTGAACAGCATCAGTGTACAGGAAGCAGCAGAGCTGAATGATGATTATGTGGCAGGTCTTGGAATTGACGGAGTAAATACACTGGAAGAATATAAAGCATATGCGAAGGATATCCTGACAGAGCAGCAGACACAGAGCTACAATTCCGAGAAAGCGGATAAGGCATGCACAGCAGCAGAAGAGAACTGTGAATTTAAAGAGGTGCCGCAGCCTATCGTAGACAGGATGAACAATACACTGACAGCCAATATCACAAGCTATGCTTCTGCATACGGTGTGGATATCGGAAGCTATGTGGCAGCTTACTATGGTGGGGATGCTGATGATTATCAGGCAACCCTTCTGCTGCAGGCAGAGGATATGACAAAGAAATATCTGATGCTGCAGGCAATCGCTGACCAGGAGAACATTACTGTTTCAGAAGCAGAGGCAGAGGAGGAGCTGCAGGCAGATGCAGAGCTCTATGGACAGGCTGTAGAGGATTACAGGGAAATGATCGATGAAGAGGCATTCAGGGAGTATCTTCTGACCCAGAAGGTGCTGAACTTCCTTTCAGAGAATGCGGTAGTTACAGTGGAGCAGGCAGAATAAAGGGATATGAGAAGAAAAAGAGGAATTCAGGTTGCAGCAGTTATAATGGGCGTTCTGTTGCTGGCAGCTGGTACAGTGCCGGTACAGGCAAAGACTGTCTCCGAACTGGAGCAGGAAAAGCAGGAGCTGGAAAAAAAGAAGCAGGATGCCAAGGACAGACAGAATTCCGAACAGCAGAAGCTGGACAGTGTAACAGGGACGATCGGTTCCATTCAGGGGAATGTGGATGCCGCTGCTGAAGAGGTGGAAGAGGTGGATGCTGCACTGGTAGAAACGATCGCCAGTGTAGAGATCATAGAGGAGGAGCTGAAGGAAAAGGAAGAGGTTCTTCAGAAAACCACAGCAGATTACGAAGCGGCTAAGGAAACGGAGCAGAAGCAGTATGATGCCATGAAGCTGCGGATCCGCTTCATGTATGAAAAGGGTGACAGCACTTATTTACAGCTTCTCCTGGAAAGCCAGAATTTCGGGGATATGGTCAACAAGGCAGACTATGTGGAGCAGCTTTACAGCTATGACCGCAAAATGCTTGAGGAATATCAGAGAGTCAAGCAGGAGACCGAAGACCTGAAAAACCAGCTGGAGGATGAAAAGGCAGAGCTCCAGGCGCAGCAGCATGAGCTGGAGGAAGAGCAGAAGAGTCTGACGATCATGCTGAACGAGAAGAAAAAAGCATATGATGATTATGAGACCCAGCTTGCACAGGCGAAGCGGGAGGCCGCAGTTTATAAAGCCAATATCAAAAAGCAGTCTGATGAGATCAGGCAGCTTGAAAGCGCCTCAAGCCAGAAGGATTCTGAGATCCAGGCAGCAAAGAGGGCGGAGGAGGAAGCAAGGAAGGCACAGGAAGAGGCTCTCCGGAGACAAAGTGAAGAAGATGGAGCTTCTTATGGCAGCAGCTCTTCCGGGGAATCAGGAGGCAGTGCAGACAGCAGCTCATCAGGAAGCTCCAGGCAGTATGCGTCTCCGTCCAGCTTTTCCGGAAGTAAGGGACAGCAGCTCGCCAATTATGCGTGCCAGTTTATCGGGAACCCTTATGTTCCCGGAGGAACCAGCCTGACAGACGGGGCAGACTGTTCCGGATTTGTCTGGAGGGTGTATAAGGACTTTGGTTATTCTGTGCCAAGAACATCGTATTCCTTCAGAAGCTATGGCAGTGAGGTGAGTTATTCAGAGGCACAGCCCGGAGATGTGATCTGTTATGCAGGACATGTGGCACTTTATATTGGAAACGGGCAGATTGTGCATGCAAGCACACAGAGGACAGGCATTAAGATAACAAATGCAACTTATAAGGAGATGCTGACGATCCGCAGGATCGTATAGTGATAGAGAACAGCAGACTGACAGGAGAAATATATGGCAGATTTTGATGAAAAGGACAAGGATCAGAAGGATGCGCTGACAGAAGAGCAGAAGGAAAGCGATTATGAGGATGTCTGCTTTATCTGCAGGCGGCCGGAAAGCAAAGCGGGAAAGATGTTCAAGCTTCCCAATAATATTTGTGTATGTAATGACTGTATGCATAAGACCATGGATACTGTGAGCCAGTTTGATTATCAGGGTATGCTGGATCCTAATTTTATGAACAGCCTGAATCAGGATATGAGTAAAAAGGGATTTCCCAATATCAGGTTCCTGAATATTGCAGACCTTCAGGGAGAGGGAGGTATCCCCAATAAGCAGAAGATCAAGAAAAAGAAAAAGAGCGAAGGGACGGAACCGGTTCTGGATATCAGGAATATTCCACCGCCACACAGGATCAAGGCACAGCTAGATGATTATGTGATCGGACAGGAGCATGCTAAAAAGGTGATCTCCGTGGCTGTTTACAATCATTATAAGCGTGTGGCGACGGGAACCATGGATGATATTGAGATCGAGAAGTCAAATATGCTGATGATCGGACCTACAGGCTGTGGCAAGACCTATCTGGTAAAGACGCTGGCAAGGCTTCTGGATGTACCGCTTGCTATCACCGATGCAACATCCCTGACAGAGGCCGGCTATATCGGTGATGATATTGAAAGTGTGGTATCCAAGCTTCTTGCGGCAGCAGATAATGATGTGGAAAAGGCAGAACGTGGTATCATTTTTATTGATGAGATCGATAAGATCGCCAAGAAAAAGAATACAACAAGCAGAGACGTAAGCGGAGAAAGTGTGCAGCAGGGTATGCTCCGTCTGCTGGAGGGAGCAGAGGTGGAGGTACCGGTTGGCGCAAACAGTAAAAATGCGATGGTGCCGCTGACAACGATCAATACACGTAATATCCTGTTTATCTGTGGCGGTGCATTCCCGGATCTTGAGGAGATCATCAAGCAGAGACTGCGTAGGCAGACCTCCATTGGTTTTAATGCAGAGCTGAAGGATAAATATGATAATGATACCGATATCTTAAGTAAGGTAACGATCGAGGATCTGAAGAAATTCGGTATGATCCCGGAATTTCTTGGAAGGCTGCCGATCATTTATACACTGAAGGCACTGGATAAGGATATGCTGGTGCGTATCCTGAAGGAGCCAAAGAATGCGATCCTGAAGCAGTACCAAAAGCTGCTTGAGCTGGATGAGGTACAGCTTTGCTTTGATGATGGTGCGCTGGAAGCGATAGCGGAAAAGGCTATGAAGAAGGATATAGGTGCCAGGGCACTGCGTGCTATTATTGAGGATTTTATGCTGGATATTATGTATGAGATCCCGAAGGATGACAATATCGGCAAGGTGACGATCACCAGAGAGTATATAGAAGGAGCCGGCGGACCGGTCATTGATATCAGAAATTCGGCAGCGATCAGTGCAGACGGACTGAAGGCAATTGAAGTGCAGGAAAAATAAAGAGCAAAAACAGACTGTTTTCATATAATAGGAAGTAAAACAAAGAAGAGGCAGCAGACAGGAAACGGCATGTCTCTTTGGAATGGACTTACATGACAGACAGAGAAAAAATCATGTCAGAGGACTATTATGATTTTCTTACAGATAGTCCGAGAGAAGAGGGTTTTACCGGTTATTTTGAAGACGGTCTGTTTTTAAATATTGAAAATGATCTGAGCCTGGTCTATATAAAGAAGGATGAAATGAGTCCGCAGAGGCTTCGTGGGCTGATCTACAGGGATGTCCCCAAGCTCTTTGGGCTTATGGGACTGGAGAGAGGAGCTGCTGTATCTTTTGATCCGGAGCCTTTGATGAAGTGCGGGATCCTGCAGGTGCAGGGTGCACCATTAAACCTGACAGGAAGGGGCGTGGTGCTAGGATTTCTTGATACAGGGATACGGTATGATGAGGAAGTGTTCCGAAATCCTGATGGTTCCACCAGGATCCTTGGCATCTGGGATCAGGAGATCCAGAGTGGACAGCCACCGGCGGGGTTTCTCTATGGAACAGAGTATACAAGGGAGCTGATCCAGGCTGCACTGCAAAGCGAAAAGCCGCGGCAGATCGTACCAAGCTATGATGAAAACGGTCATGGGACAGAGATCGCCAGTGTGGCAGCAGGCAGTATTCTTTCCGGAGGCTTACGGTTTCAGGGGGCAGCACCGGATGCAGATATTGTGGTTGTGAAGCTGAAGCAGGCAAAGCGTTATCTGACAGAATCCCTTTTTGTGCCGGATGGTGTGACAGCCTATGAAGAAAATGATGTTATCGCTGCTGTGAAATATCTGGAAGGCTATGCTGTTTCCATGAGAAGGCCGCTTGTGATCTGCATGGGGATCGGTACCAATATGGGAAATCATGAGGGACAGTCACTGCTTGCAGAGTATCTGAACAGTGTGGCAACCAGAAGGAGCCGGTCTGTGGTGGTGTGCGGCGGTGATGAGGGAAACAGCGCCCATCATTTTATCGGGTATGCTACGGCAGGCATGAAGCAGTCTACCGAAAATGTGGAAATACGGGTAGATGCCGGGGAAAAAGGATTTGTGGCAGAGCTCTGGGGAACCATGCCGGCGACACACGCCATATCGATCCGGGCACCGGGTGGTGAGATAACAGATCCGGTAGATTTTAAAGTGCAGGAAACAAGGGAGTTTACCTTTATTTATGAAAAAACCGTGATCAGGGTCAACCATAGTCTGGTAGAGCCGGGCTCCGGGGGTGAACTGATACTGTTCCGTTTTCAGGATCCGACACCGGGAATCTGGACGATCCAGGTGACAACAACCGGAGCAGAATATGATGAGAATGGAAATTTTCATATATGGCTTCCCATTACGCAGTTCCTGGGTGGGGATACCTATTTCTTAAGACCATCTCCTTACGTTACATTGACGGAGCCTGGAAATACAAGAGAGGTGATCACGACCACATATTATCAGGACAGCAATAACAGCTTTTATGGGGAATCCGGAAGAGGCTTTAGCAGAAGAGGCAATGTAAAGCCAGAGCTGTGCACACCAGGGGTGGAGATTTCAACAGTGCTGGGAAGCAGGACGGGATCTGCTTTCGGAGCGGCACTGCTTGCCGGGATCTGTGCCCAGTTCCTGCAGTGGGCAGTGGTAGATGGCAGAGAACGGTGGTTAGAGAGCAGAGAAGTGAAAAATTATCTCGTCCGGGGTGCAGTGCGGCCACCCGGTATTCAGTTCCCATCGAGGGAATGGGGCTATGGACAGGTGAATATCGCAAAAACCTTTGATGTGATCGCAGGGATATAAACGATGAGGAGGAGCAGCATGAAATATCTGGCAGTTATTCTTGGAATTTTTGGACTGGAAACAGGGATCAAGGGACATATTGAAAAGACAAAAACAGAGCAGACGAATGAAAGGATCTGCGGCGGTGCGCTGCTGGTCAGGAAGCACCACAACAGGGGAGCCTTTCTGAATGCCGGTGAAAAGAAGCAGAAGCTTGTGATGCTGGTATCGGTAGTGCTGACTGCAGTTCTGACAGTAGTATTTCTTCTGACACTCGGAACTGCAGGAAAAGGGCTTCTGAAGTGGGGGCTGACCCTTCTGCTTGGCGGTGCTTACACCAATACCTATGACCGATTGAAGAGAAAATATGTGGTAGATTATGTAAGCTTTAATGTACCGGTGAAGGGAATCCGCCGGATCGTGTTTAATATCGGTGATTTCTGCATCATGATCGGAGCTCTGCTAACGACAGCAGGGTATCTGCAGGAGTAAGAAAAGCAGGCTGGCAAATGGAATTGCCGGCCTTTTATATTTTTATTTTTCAGGTTGACAAAAATGGTAATATGTATTACTGTATTAATCAGATAATACAAATGAACATGAAATCAATAAAAAGCAGAATGGAGAGAGAAACAGGGAAAAGGAAAGGAAGATGGATATGGCATGGAATTTGGATTCCGACAGGCCGATCTACGCACAGATACTGGAAAGGATCCAGCGGCAGATCGTATCCGGTGAATATGCACCGGGGACGAAGATCCCGAGTGTACGGGAGCTTGCAGCACAGGCGGGAGTCAATCCCAACACGATGCAGAAAGCATTGTCTGAGCTGGAAAGAAGCGGACTTGTCGTGACGATGAGAACCAGCGGAAGAGTGGTGACGGAGGATATGGAAATGATAAAACAGATCAGAAAGCAGCTTGCAGCAGAGCAGGCGGCTGAATTTGTGAAACAGATGAAGGAGCTTGGCTTTCAGAAGGCAGATATACTGGCACTGATCGAGCAGGAGACGGGAGGAGAGGAAGCATGAGTGAACTGGTAGAGATCCATAATCTGAAGAAATCATATGACAAAAGGAAGGAAGCACTGCATGACCTGACACTGACACTGCCAAGAGGAAGGATCGTAGGGCTGCTTGGACCAAACGGCAGCGGCAAGACGACACTGATCAAGCTGTTAAACGGGCTGCTTGTGCCGGATGGCGGAGAGATCCTGATCGACGGAGAAAAGCCTGGACCGTCTACCAAGGCAAAGGTGTCCTATCTGCCGGAGAGAACGTATCTGAAGAATGGAGCGACCATCCGGGAGCTGCTTTCTTATTTTCAGGATTTTTATGAAGATTTCAGGACTGACCGGGCGAAGGAAATGCTGGCAGCACTCCGGATCGAAGAGAATGCCAGGATCAGGGCGCTGAGCAAGGGAACAAGAGAAAAGGTACAGCTTATTCTGGTAATGAGCAGGGATGCCAGTCTGTATATTCTCGATGAGCCGATCGCAGGTGTGGATCCGGCAGCCAGAGACTATATCCTTCGTACTATTATTACAAATTACAATGAGAATGCCACAGTGCTGATCTCCACGCACCTGATCACTGATATCGAGAACATTCTGGATGAGGTGGTCTTTATGAAGGAAGGGAGGCTTCTGCTTCAGACAAGTGTGGAGGAGATCCGGGAAGAGAAGGGCAAGAGCGTGGATGCTTATTTCAGGGAGGTGTTTGCATGTTAGGCAAGTTATTGAAGCATGAGTGGAAAGAGATATCTGTGATCCCGTGTGTTTTATCTGTTGTATTGCTGGTGCTTTCTGTGATCTCTGGTTTTTCGTTCCTTGGGATCAGGGAGGGGGCTGCGGATGTCAGCAGATTTATGACAATTATGCTGTGGCTGCTGTTTTATTTTGCACTGATCGCAGTCAGTCTCGGGATTACCATTTATCTGGCAGTCCATTTTTATAAGACCATGTATACGGATGAGGGCTATCTGACACATACCCTGCCGGTCAGTGGGCGTGAGCTGCTCTGGTCGAAGCTGATTCCCATGGCTGCATGGAGCCTTCTGACGATGCTGGTTGTGGCTCTGGCGGTGCTGATTTTTGGCGGCATGGGAATGCTGTTTGCAGAAAGGGAAGGCATTGCGGTTATGACAGTGATATGGGAAGAGATCCATGAGCTGATCCGGCAGATGCAGCTGATGGGTGGCAGTTCACTGACAGCCTTTATCATCAGTATGGTTTATATCATGATCGTTGGGATTTTTAACGGCCCCATGATGCTGGCAGCTTCCATTGCTATCGGACAGCTTGTAGGAAAACACAGGATTCTTGGATCTATCGGTGCTTATTTTGGGATCATGACGGTTTTTCAGATTGTTTCGCAGGCCGTATTTTTTCCGATCATGATCGGATTTGAAGGAGATAACCCACTGCCTCTGCTGACAGGAACATATTTTGGAATAGGAACTGTCAGCCTGGTGGTAACCGTTCTGCTGTATTTTGTGACAGAATATCTGGTAACAAAGAAACTGAACCTGGAGTAAGGGAAGGATAGGAAAAGGGACTGTCTGTTAAAAGACGGTCCCTTTTTAAGAGCATGTATCTGTCGATATACGGATACAGGTGCAGGGTCAGTGGTATTTAAGCAGTGATGCGTGTACCGGCCTTACCCTTCACAGCATCTGCAACCTCAGAAAGAGAGGTGATCAGGACGCTGCCGGCAGGATTGGCTGCAAGGTAAGAAATAGCAGCCTCGATCTTGGGAAGCATGGTGCCTTCTTCAAACTGGCCTTCTGCGATCAGCTCTTTAGCCTTGGCTGCAGTCAGGGAAGCAAGTGCCTCCTGGTCTTCCTTCTGGTAATTGCGGTATACATTGGGAACAGAGGTTAAAATGATCAGTTCATCACTTCTGAGATCACCTGCCAGCTTGCCGGCAATGGCATCCTTTTCAATGACAGCGGAAGCGCCCTTTAAGGCATGCTTCTGTTCGATCACGGGAATACCACCGCCGCCACAGGCGATCACGATCTGACCTGCATCAGCAAGGGTACGGATCGCTTCGATCTCTACGATATCAATGGGCCTTGGAGCTGCGATGATACGGCGGAAGCCCTGTCCCTCCTCTTCCTTGACAAAGTTGCCCTTCTTTACTTCCATCTCAGCATCTTCGGCAGACATATAACGTCCGATCAGCTTGGTAGGCTCATAAAAGGCTTCGTCATACGGATCCACGGTAACCTGTGTCAGGATCGTGGAGACGGTCTTGCTGATTCCCCGCGAAAGCAGCTCAGCCTTCAGGGAATTCTGGATATCATAGCCAACATAGCCCTGGCTCATGGCGCTGCAGACGCACATGGGAGCAGGAGTGTAATCAATGTAGACACGGCGCAGCTCAGTCATGGCCTTGTGGATCATGCTGACCTGAGGTCCGTTGCTGTGGGTGATCGTAAGCTGGTAATCAGCCTCGATCAGGTCAGCCAGTGCTTTGGCGGTGACCTTTACGGCATCTAACTGTGCCATGGTTGTATAGCCAAGGGCATCATGCCCGAGGGAAACGACTGCTTTTTTGCTCATAATCAGGAAATACCTCCCTATTTCTATCAGAAAGTGTGTGATCCGGGGAGTGAATGCCCGGAAACATCATGCTTTCAGTATAACAAAACAGAGGAATTTTGTATAGGGTTTAAAATTTTTTGAAAATAGTGTTGACAGATGGAGAAACAGATGATACTATACAATTCATACAGAATAACTATGAATTAGCTTTTCTTGCAAGGTTTGGCAGTTTGTGATATGATACAGAACTATGAGACTTAGGAAAGTCAATAATATAGAAGGAAAAGGTCAGATGGAAGCAATCATTCAGGTAAGGGATGTTACGAAAACCTTCGTTGGAAAAGATAATAAGGTCGAAGCCCTGAAGGGAATCAATCTGGACATACATAAGGGAGAGATCTACGGTATCATCGGTATGAGCGGTGCCGGTAAGTCTACACTTGTAAGGTGTCTGAATTTCCTGGAGCGCCCGACAACAGGAACTGTATTTATAGAAGGAAAGGATCTGTCACAGCTAAAGGAAGGGGAGCTTAGAAAGACCCGTACCGAGATTGCGATGATCTTCCAGCATTTCAATCTGCTGATGCAGAGAAATGTCATAGATAATATCTGCTTCCCCATGGAGATCAAGGGAACTTCCAGAAAGGATGCAGTTAAGAGAGCAAAGGAGCTGCTTGAGATCGTTGGACTTTCTGAGAAAGCGAAGGCTTATCCGGCACAGCTTTCAGGTGGACAGAAGCAGAGAGTGGCGATTGCAAGAGCACTTGCCAACAATCCGAAGATCCTGCTCTGTGATGAGGCAACCAGTGCGCTGGATCCGACAACAACCAAGGCGATCCTTGCCCTGTTAAAGGAAATCAATGAAAAATATGGAATTACCATTGTGATCATTACCCATGAGATGGCAGTTGTACAGGAAATCTGTACACATGTTGCCATCGTAGATTCCGGAAATCTGGCGGAGACCGGTACGGTAGAGGAGGTCTTCTCAAGACCGAAGAGCAGTGCAGCCAGAAAGCTGGTATTCCAGGATGAAAATGGAAAATATGAGGAGATGACAGGAAAGAGATGCATCCGTATCGTATTTAAGAGCAATTCGTCCTTTGAACCGGTGATTGCCAATATGGTGCTGGCATGTAAGGCACCTGTCAATATTCTGCTTGCTGACACTAAGGATATCGGAGGTGTGGCGCATGGTCAGATGATCCTTCAGCTTCCGGACGAGGCCGTAGCTGCTGAGAAGATGATCCAGTACCTGAGAGACAGAAATCTGGAAGTGGAGGAGCTGAAAAATTATGTTGGATAATTCAATGATCAGCATGCTTGCTGAAAATACATGGATCAGTATTTATATGACAGGGATCTCTACCCTGATCGCCTATGCCATCGGTCTTCCGCTTGGTGTGATCCTGGTAGTACTTGCACCCGGTGGACTGCGTCCCAATAAGGGTGCCTACAAGGTTCTTGATTTTATTGTAAATATACTTCGTTCCGTACCATTCCTGATCTTATTGATCACGATCATGCCTCTTACCAAGCTGATCGTAGGAAAGAGCTACGGACCGGCGGCAACGATCGTGCCACTTGCCATTGCGGCAGCGCCCTTTGTGGCAAGACTTGTAGAATCTTCCCTTCTTGAGGTAGACAAGGGTGTGATCGAGGCTGCAGAAAGCATGGGAGCCGGATTATTTACTATTATTTTCAAGGTGCTTCTGGCAGAGGCCAGAACCTCCCTGATCGTGGGGGCAACTATTGCTCTTGGAACGATCCTTGGTTATTCCGCTATGGCCGGTGTAGTAGGCGGCGGCGGACTTGGCAATATCGCCATCCAGTATGGTTATTACAGAAACAAGCTGGATGTGATGTACGCAGCAGTTATTATACTGATCGTCATCGTTCAGGTACTGCAGATGATCGGAACCGCAGTATCCAAGAAGCTGGATAAGCGTATCACCGATTAAATCTCAGGTAAGGATAGATCCCGAAAGGGTTTATCATAAATGCATTATATTCAGGAGGAGAGTATTATGAAAAAAGCATTAGCACTGATTCTGACAGCATCTTTACTGACAGGAGTCCTGACAGCCTGCGGAAGCAGCGAGGCACAGACAGATGCAGCAGAAACAACCACAGAAGAAGCCGCAGCAGAAGAAACTGCAGCAGCAGAAGAAACAGCAGACACAGATGCACAGGCAGAGACAGGTGACCTTCAGGTGATCACCGTAGCAGCAACAGCTGTTCCCCATGCAGAAATCCTTGAGGCAGCAAAGCCTATCCTTGCAGAGCAGGGATATGATCTTCAGGTAACTGTATTTGATGATTATGTACAGCCCAATGAGGTTGTAGAAGCCGGTGATATCGACTGCAATTATTTCCAGCATATCCCTTATCTTAACAGCTACAATGAAGAGAGAGGAACTCACCTTGTAAGCGTTGGAGAGATCCATTATGAGCCTATCGGAATTTATGCAGGAACAGAGAGTGACCTTTCCAATATCTCTGATGGTGCTGACATTGCAATCCCTAACGATACAACAAATGAGGCAAGAGCCCTTCTGATC
Source organism: Suilimivivens sp. (assembly GCF_037359455.1). NCBI lineage: Bacteria > Bacillati > Bacillota > Clostridia > Lachnospirales > Lachnospiraceae > Suilimivivens > Suilimivivens sp. The sequence continues at coordinate 121,471 of NZ_JAXXXI010000042.1, read as the reverse complement.
CTTCAGGACAATGGTATCATTACCTTAAAGGAAGGGGCCGGCATTGATGCAACCATCAATGATATCGCAGAGAATCCTCACAACATCAATTTCGTTGAGATGGAAGCAGCACAGGTTTCCAAGGTTCTTAGTGAAGTGGCATTCGCAGTTATCAATGGTAACTATGCACTGGATGCAGGTCTGAATGCACAGACAGACGCTCTGGCATCTGAGACATCTGATTCCCTTGCAGCACAGACCTATGTAAATGTCGTTGTTGTTAAGGAAGGCAATGAGGACAATGAAGGTGTTAAGGCACTGGTTGACGTTCTTAAGTCTGATGATATCAAGAAGTTTATCGAAGAGACCTATGAAGGAGCAGTTGTTCCTTTCGAAGGCTGATCGGTAGCTGAAAACTGAACAGAGACTGAAATGACAGGCGGACCGCTGCGAAAGCAGTGGTCCGTTTTTTCTGCTGTGCCAAAATATTTTTCAGAGCTGTTGACACATATTCCAATTGGTGATAGCATATAGTTAACACGTGTTAAATGAAAAATGAAATGGGCAAAAGGGTGCAAAATGGAAGAAGCCTCCCGTATGACATTAGAAGAAATATCTAAAAAAATAGGTATTTCACGCACAACAATATACAAAGTGCTTAGAAATAAAGACGGTGTCAGCGAAGAAACCGTAAAAATGGTACAGGACGCGCTGGAAAAGTACCATTATGTACAGAACAGAAATGCCCGTAATCTGGCTATGAACCGCCATTATACGATCGGGTATGTGGGGTTCCGGTCAAAAAGTGCCAATTACTTTGCAACGGAAGTAGGCAGGGGACTTAAGAGGGCACTGCAGGAATTTGGAGACGACGGACTGACGCTCATGATCTCTGAATTTGATGTGGAGAAGCCTTCGGAGCAGCTTGCAGCTGTAGAAGAGATGAGACAGCAGGGTGTTGACAGCTTTATCCTTTCCTATTCCAGCCATGAAGTGATCCTCCAGATTCTGGAGAGGCTTGAAAAGGAGAACTGCAGGATCGTATTGCTCAGCCGTGATGTGGCGGAGCATCCGGACAATTATTATGTGGGCGTGGATTATTACCGCAGTGGCATGCTGGCGGCAGAGCTTCTGATGAAGCTGATGCCGGAGGGGGGCAGAATCTTTGTACCGGTGACAGAAGAATATAAAACAAATCAGGATATCCTGAGCAGACTTTCCGGGTTTCAGGACAGACTGAAAACTTGCGAAAAGCTGGAGATGCTGCCGCCATTCTTTGGGCTTACCGGAGAAAGGGAGATAAAGGAAGCACTGGAGAAGCTTTTACAGGAAGAACTAGATAGGAAACCGGATGGTATTTTTGATCTTACCTACCGGCTGGATGTGATCGCAGATGTCCTGAAGCGGCAGAAGAAAAAAATTCCGCTGGTTGGATTCGATCTGTTTGAGGAGATCAGAGGCAGTGTGGAGGATTCCACGATCGATGCACTGATCTATCAGGATCTGAGCAGCCAGGCATACCGGGCAGTGAGAATGCTGTTTGAAGAGATGTGCTACGGCAAGGTCCGGAGTGAAAAGAAGCATTATGCCAAGCTGGAGATCATCATGAAAGAGAATCTCATTTATTTCTGAGGATTTTTATATAGAACGATGAAACAGAAGGGTATCAGAAGAAAAGGAGGAGAGAAATGTTATACGTAGGAATTGATTTGGGAACCAGCGCAGTGAAGCTGCTTCTGATGGACGGGGAAGGAAAGATACAGAAGATCGTATCCAGAGAATATCCCCTGTATTTCCCGCATCCGGGCTGGTCGGAGCAGAAGCCTGAGGACTGGTATGAGCAGGTTATGGATGGCATGAAGGAGCTGATCGCAGAGGCAGATAAGAGTAAGGTTGCAGGTATCAGCTTTGGCGGACAGATGCACGGACTTGTCATTCTGGATAAGGAGGATCAGGTGATCCGTCCCGCAATCCTCTGGAATGACGGAAGAACCTATGAAGAGTGTGATTATCTGAACAATGTGATCGGCAAGGAAAAGCTTTCCGAGTATACAGCCAATATTTCCTTTACCGGATTTACGGCACCGAAGATCCTCTGGGTGAAGAATAAGGAGCCTGAGAATTTTAAAAAAATTGTGAAGATCATGCTTCCCAAGGACTATATCGCCTATAAGCTGACCGGTGTGAACTGTACGGATGTATCAGATGCTTCCGGTATGCTGCTGATGGATGTGAAAAACCGCCGCTGGTCAAAGGAAATGTGTGAGATCTGTGGTATCAGCGAGGAGATGCTGCCAAAGCTTTATGAAAGCTATGAATGCGTAGGCACAGTAAAGCCAGAGATCGCAAGGGAACTTGGTATTCCGGAGACAGTAAAGGTGGCAGCCGGCGCAGGTGACAATGCCGCAGCAGCAGTAGGAACCGGAACTGTTGGAGATGGTATGTGCAATATCTCCCTTGGAACAAGCGGAACCATCTTTATCTCTTCTGAGAAATTTGGTGTAGATAAGAACAATGCGCTGCATGCCTTTGCACATGCAGATGGACATTATCATCTGATGGGATGTATGCTCAGTGCAGCTTCCTGCAATAAATGGTGGATGGATGAGATCATCGGTACCTCCGACTACGGCGCAGAGCAGAAGAAGATCGGGGCACTTGGAGAAAATCACGTGTATTTCCTGCCCTACCTGATGGGCGAGCGTTCCCCTCATAATAACCCCAATGCCAGAGGAACCTTTATCGGCATGACCATGGATACCACCAGGGCAGATATGACCCAGGCAGTGCTGGAGGGCGTAGCCTTTGCACTTCGTGATTCCTTCGAGGTAGCCAAGTCCCTTGGCATTAAGATTGAGCGGACGAAGATCTGTGGCGGCGGTGCGAAGAGCCCTCTCTGGAAAAAGATGATCGCTAGCATCCTGAACCTGAAGGTGGATGTGATCGAAAGTGAAGAAGGACCGGCACTTGGCGGAGCCATGCTGGCGGCGGTAGCCTGCGGGGAATATAAGAACGTGGAAGAAGCTGCCGCTAAGATCGTAAGGATTGTGGATACCGTAGAGCCGGAGGAAGAGCTGGTAAAGAAGTATGACGAGCGTTATCAGCAGTTCAGGCAGATCTATCCTGCCTGCAAGCCGCTGTTTGATATCATTAAGTAATTTTATTCTAAAGAAGGGAGAAGGAAAATGAAGATTTACAGTGTAACAGATGAGAGATTCAAGACCTATGGAAGAGTTGTTACCGGGATCGACTTTTCAGAGCTCTGCAAGGCCATGGAAGAAACACCCTGTCCTGAGGATGTGATCTATGTACCGGGAGATCCGAAGCTTGAGGCACTTCCAGTTATGAAGGAGCTGACAGATAAGACCTACGGAGAGCTTCAGGTCCAGATCGGTTACTGCAACGGACACAACTGTATGCTGAATGCTTTTGAATATCACAGAAGCTCAGAGATCAATGTGGCAGTGACAGACGCCATTCTGATCCTTGGCAGACAGCAGGATATCACGGAGGACTTTACCTATGATACCTCTCTGGCAGAAGCATTTCTGATTCCTGCGGGAACTGCAGTAGAAGTATATGCAACCACTCTGCATTATGCACCCTGCGGCGTAAAAGGACAGGGCTTCCGTGTGACAGTAGTACTTCCGAAGGGAACCAACCTTGATCTGGAAGCAGCCCATACAGAGGGTGAGGACGGACACCTTACCGCAAAGAACAAATGGCTCCTTGGCCATCCCGAAGGAGGACTTCCGGAGGGCAGTCCCATGGGACTTGTTGGAAAGAACCTTAATATCAATGAATAAAACAATATAAGAAAACAGGAGGTAGGTAATCATGAACAATTTACCGGTAGTAAAACTTGGTATCGTGGCAGTCAGCCGTGACTGTTTCCCGATCGAATTATCACAGAAGAGACGTGCAGCAATCAAGGCTGCCTACAAGGGTGACTTATATGAGTGCCCTGTCACTGTGGAAAATGAGCAGGATATGCTGAAGGCAGTAGAGGATGTAAAGAAGGCAGAGTGTAATGCTCTTGTAGTATTCCTTGGAAATTTCGGACCGGAAACACCGGAAACCCTGATCGCAAAGAATTTTGACGGCCCCTGCATGTTCGTAGCAGCAGCAGAAGGTGACGGCGATATGATCAATGGAAGAGGCGATGCTTACTGTGGTATGCTGAACTGCTCTTATAACCTGAAAATGCGTCATCTGCAGGGCTATATTCCTGAATATCCTGTAGGAACCGCAGACGATATCGCAAAGATGATCGGTGAATTTGTACCGATCGCACGTGCTGTCATTGGTGTCCGCAATCTGAAGATCATCACCTTTGGTCCCCGTCCCCAGGACTTCTTTGCCTGCAACGCACCGATCAAAGGCTTATATGAGCTTGGTGTAGAGATCGAAGAGAACTCTGAGCTGGATCTGCTTGTTTCCTTCAAGGAGCATGAAAATGATCCCCGTATCCCTGAGGTATGTGCAGACATGGCTAAGGAAATGGGAGAAGGCAGCTACTACGAAGACCTCAATGTCAAGATGGCACAGTTCGAGCTTACCCTGCTTGACTGGGCTGAGAACCACAAGGGTGCAAGAAAGTATGTGGCATTTGCTGACAAGTGCTGGCCTGCATTCCCTTCCCAGTTTGGATTTGAGCCCTGCTATGTAAACAGCCGTCTGGCATCCCGTGGTATTCCGGTATCCTGCGAGGTAGATATCTACGGTGCTCTCAGCGAATACATTGGACTGTGCGTATCTGATGATGCAGTTACCCTGCTTGATATCAACAACTCCGTACCGAAGTATATTTATGATGAGGATATCGCCGGCAAGTATGATTATGCTTTGACAGATACCTTCATGGGCTTCCACTGCGGAAATACACCGGAGTGCAAGATGTGCTCATCCAGAGCTGTTAAATATCAGCTCATCCAGCACAGACTTCTTGAGCCCGCAGGAAGCGAGCCTGATTTCACAAGAGGAACCCTGGAGGGTGATATCGCAGCTTCTGACATTACATTCTATCGTCTGCAGTGCAATTCAGACGGAGAGCTGGTTTCCTATGTGGCTGAAGGTGAGATCCTTGATGTTCCGACCAGATCCTTCGGCGGTATCGGTATCTTCGCTATTCCTGAAATGGGAAGATTTTACCGTCATGTACTGGTTGAGAAGAATTTCCCTCACCATGGCGCTGTTATGTTCGGACATTATGGAAAAGCAATGTTCGAGGTACTGAAGTTCCTTGGTGTAAAGCTTGACAGCATCGGTTATAATCAGCCGAAGGGAGTTCGTTATCCTTCTGAGAATCCTTTCGCGTAAGAAATCAGACAGGCTGAAAAGGTAAGATGAAATAAAAATAAGGGTGCCGCTCTTTTCCATGACAGAAGGCTGTATGGAGAGGGCGGCATTTTTTTGATGCATAACAGAAGAGATTTTTACTTTTTTTGTAAGAAAATATACTAGATTTCTGACAGGAAGATGAGTATACTCTAACTTGCTTCAGTAGAGAAAACTTCTATTTCAGGAGGAGAAGAAAATGGCAGGAAGTTCAGCAAAGGATATGACAGTTGGTTCACCGATGAAGCTGATTCTGGGGTTTGCAGTGCCCCTGTTGTTCGGCTTTCTGTTCCAGCAGTTTTACAGCGTTGTGGATACTATTATTGTTGGGAAGACACTTGGTGTTGATGCTCTTGCCGGTGTAGGTGCTACCGGTTCTGTGAATTTTCTTGTGATCGGCTTCTGCATGGGTGTCTGTAATGGATTTGCAATCCCGGTGGCCCAGAAATTTGGTGCCAAGGATTATGTGACCATGCGCCGTTTTATTGCGAACAGTGTGTGGCTTTCTATAGGATTTGCTGCTGTGATGACCGTACTGGTATCGATATTCTGCAGGCAGATCCTGACTCTGATGAGAACACCGGAGGATATTCTTGAATACGCCTATTCATATATCCTGATTGTATTTATCGGGATTCCTGCCACTTATTTATACAACCTGCTGTCCGGCTTTATCCGTTCCATCGGGGACAGTAAGACCCCCCTGGTATTTCTTGTGATCTCTTCCGTTTTGAACATCGGACTTGACCTCCTGCTGATCATGGTCTTCCGGATGGGAGTGGCGGGAGCTGCAGTTGCCACGGTGCTTTCCCAGCTTATTTCAGGAATCCTGTGTCTGATATATATGTATTATAAATTTGACATTCTGATCGTGAAGAAGGATGAATGGAAGGCGGATACCCATCTGATGAGGATTCTATGCAGCATGGGTGTTCCCATGGGACTGCAGTATTCCATCACAGCGATCGGATCTGTTATTCTTCAGACAGCGGTCAATACCCTCGGCTCGGCAGCAGTAGCGGCCATGACAGCAGGCTCAAAGGTAAGTCTGTTTTTCTGCTGTCCTTTTGATGCCCTTGGCTCCACCATGTCAACCTATGGAGGACAGAATGTGGGAGCAAAGAGGCTTGACCGGATCGGCAAAGGTCTGCTATCCTGTAGCATATTGGGAATTGTTTATTCTATTGCAGCCTTTGTGATCCTGTATTTCTTCGGGGATAAATTTGCATTGATGTTTCTGGATGCAGGGGAGACAGAAATTCTGCAGAATGCACGGATGATGCTTGTGATCAACTCAGCATTTTTTATTCCGCTTACGTTTGTAAATGTGATCCGCTTCCTGATCCAGGGAATGGGCTACAGTACCTTTGCGATCCTGGCGGGTGTATTTGAAATGATAGCAAGGACGCTGGGTGGTGTTTTCCTGGTACCTGCGTTTGGGTATACCGGAGCCTGCTTTGCAAGTCCGCTGGCATGGATCCTTGCTGATCTGTTTCTGTTTCCGGCATATTTCCATGTGATGAAGAGGCTGCATAAGATCCTGAAAGTGTAGTCCCCGGAAGGGGAGAAGGGCTGTGCATATTTGGGAAGGCTGCACAGAAGAGCAGAATGAATGCAGAAGAAGAACAAATGAAAAAAAGGCTCCGTGAGCTGGCAGAAAGATCGTACAGGGGAAATTGTTATACCTTTACAGATTTTCTGTCGCTTGCGGAGCTTTCCTGTTACTACGAAATGGAGCGTGAGCTGTTATTTGCCGGAGAGATGGTATATGGTGGCAGTGAAGGGCGGGAACGGTGCATGATCCGGTTTGGAAATCCGGGGGAGCTTGGTTATGAACAGGATTTTCCCATTGTATGTCTCAGGATAAGACCACTCATGAAGAAATTTGCAGAGGATCTTACACACAGGGATTTTCTTGGTGCACTGATGAACCTTGGTATTGAAAGAGGTACTCTTGGGGATATTATCCTTCAGGAAAAGGAAGCATTTCTGTTCTGTAAAGAGACCATTGCACCTTATATCATGGAGAGCCTGACAAGGGTAAGACATACCTCTGTCCTCTGCGAGGTGACAGAGGAGATACCGGTGGAAGGAGAGGCAGATCTTAAGGATATCAATATACAGATTGCATCAGAACGTATTGACGGTGTGATCGCAAAGGTGTATAAATTATCAAGAAGTGACAGCGCAGCCCTGTTTCTGCAAAAGAGGATCTTTGTGAATGGAAGGCAGTGTGAAAATAACAGCCATATGCTGAAGGACGGGGACCAGATTTCCGTACGTGGCTATGGAAGGTTTATCTATGCCGGAGGCCGGGGATTAAGCAAAAAGGGGAAGCTGAATGCATTGATACAGATTTATGGCGGATAAGAAAGGACAGAAAACCTATGCTGCTTTTACAACAAATGATTATCATGTTTCTGCTTATGAGTGTCGGCTTTGTGGGAAGTAAGATCGGAATGATCACAGAGGAAACATCCAAAAGGCTGTCGGCGATCGTTGTGAATATCGCCAATCCGGCGATGATCCTTGTCAGTGGGATCAGTGATGAAAGAATGGAAGGCAGGGAGCTGCTTTCACTGACAGTAGTAATTCTTGCGATTTATGCGGTACTTTTGCTGCTGGCTTATCTGTTGCCGGTATTGCTGCGTGTAGATCTAAAGAGCAGGGGTGTTTATCAGGCCATGACGGTATTTTCCAATATAGGCTTTATGGGGTATCCCATAATCGCAGCCCTGTATGGAAGCAGCGCCGTTCTTTATGGAGCACTGTACAGCATCCCTTTTAATATATTGATCTATACCTTTGGTGTCTCCGCACTGCGGAAAAAGGAGGATGGTGCGGAAAAGAAAAAGCTTTCGCTGAAGGAAATCCTGAATATCGGGGTGATCACCAGTATTATTTCACTGATCCTGTATCTCTGGCAGATCCGGGTACCGGGATTTCTCACAGATACGCTGAATTATCTTGGAAATCTGACTGCACCATTAAGTATGATGGTCATTGGCGCTTCCATGACAAGCATCAGTCTGAGGGAGTTGTTTACGGATATGAGGCTGTTACTCTTTTCACTGATCAAGCTGCTTCTGATACCGGTTCTTGGTATGCTGCTGATCCGGCAGGTAGTGACAAATGAGGTGATCTGCGGTGTATTCATGATCATGCTGGCAACGCCGGTAGGAAGCATGACTGCCATGCTGGCACAGGAGTATGACGGAGATTATGAGACAGCATCAAGAGGTGTGACACTGACAACGCTTTTGTCAGTCATTACCATGCCTGTGGTATCACTGCTCCTTTTTTAGGGCTTTGCGGATATGAAAATAAAAGAAAATAGAAAATAAAAGAGAACAATAGCAGCAGGGAAAGGAAGGTTTATGATGGAAAAGGTTACGGACAGGTTTTTACGTTATGTACAGATAGATACCCAGTCAGATGAAGAGGGAACAGGTACGCCGACTACGGCAAAGCAGCATGAGCTTGCCAGGCTTCTCGTGGAAGAGCTTACAGAAATGGGGGCTGAGGAGATCACCTATGATAAGGAGCACTGCTATGTATATGCTTCCATTCCTGCCACAGAAGGGATGGAGGGAAAGCCAGTCATGGGCTTCATTTCCCATATGGATACCTCTCCGGCAGTAAGCGGGGCGAATGTAAGGCCGCAGATCATTACTGCTTATGATGGAGAGGATATTGTCCTGAACAGCGGGCTTGGCATTGTCATGAAAACAGCGGATTTTCCGGAGCTTAAGGAATATCAGGGAAAGAGCCTGATCGTGACGGACGGAACCACGCTGCTTGGAGCAGATGACAAGGCAGGCGTTGCTGAGATCATGACCATGGCAGAGTACCTGCTTTCCCACAGGGATGTTCCCCATGGAAAGCTCCGGATCGGCTTTACCCCTGATGAAGAGGTGGGAGCGGGAGCTGATCACTTTGATGTAAAGCTGTTTTCAGCAGACTGTGCCTATACGGTGGACGGCGGTAAGCTTGGGGAGCTGGAATATGAGAATTTCAATGCGGCAGGTGCCAGGGTAACCTTCCATGGGAGAAGTGTGCATCCGGGAGATGCCAAGAACAAAATGAAGAATGCATTGCTGACTGCCATGGAATTCCAGGGAATGCTGCCTGTATCTGAAAACCCGATGTATACGGAAAAATATGAGGGCTTCTACCATCTGGATGCACTGAATGGAGATATTGAAAGGGCAGTGGCAGATTATATCATCAGGGATCATTCCAGAGAGAAATTTGAACAGAAAAAGGCATTGTTTGAGAAGGCCGGTGCATTCCTGAATGAGAAGTATGGGGAAGGCACAGTGGAAATAGAGCTTAAGGATTCCTATTACAACATGAAGGAGATCATAGAGGATCATATGGAGCTGATCGATCATGCCATGGAGGCGATGAGGGAAGCCGGGGTAGAGCCGGTGGTGGTTCCCATCCGGGGCGGTACGGATGGTGCCAGACTTTCCTACATGGGGCTGCCCTGCCCGAACCTCTGTACAGGAGGCCATAATTTCCATGGCAGATTTGAGTATATCTGTATAGAATCCATGGAGGCAGTTGTAAGGATCCTTTTGAACCTGGCAAGGGGGTGAATGGTATGAACATATACGATATTATAGGACCGGTTATGGTCGGTCCCTCCAGCTCCCATACAGCAGGTGCTGCCAAGATAGGCTATGTATCAGGAAAGCTTCTTGGCGAGCCGGTAAGGGAGGCAAGGATCCTGCTGTACGGCTCCTTCCTGGCAACCGGTATCGGACATGGAACAAGAAAAGCGATCATAGCAGGACTTCTTGGAATGAAGCCGGATGATACCAGGATACCGGAAAGCTTTGCACTGGCAGAGCAAAGAGGGATCCGGTTTTCCTTTGGGGAAGCGGAGCTGAAGGAGGGGCATCCTAATTCTGCTGAGCTGCTGCTTACCGGAGAAACGGGTAAAACGCTGGAAATTGTCGGTGAGTCCCTTGGCGGGGGCAGGATCAATATTGCGAGGATCGATGGGATCGCAACCAATTTTTCAGGAGATTATCCTACGCTGATCGTACATAACCTGGATCAGCCCGGACACGTCACAGAGGTTACGTCCATGCTGGGACATAAGTCTGTGAACATTGCGACCATGCAGCTTTACAGGAGAAGCCGGGGCGGTGATGCGGTTATGGTCATTGAGTGTGACCAGGAGGTTCCGGAGGACGGGATCCGTTTCCTGACACATCTTGAGGGAATCCAGAAGGTGACGTATCTGAGTCTTCTTTAACGGAGGCTGTGAAAGAGAGGGAAAGAGCAGATGATCTATCATTCCATAGAAGATATTAAAAATCTGGCAGAGGAAAAGCAGGTGCCCATGTGGCGTATCATCATGGAAAAGGACATGGAGGAGAGACAGGTTACGGAGAGGGAAACCTTTGAAGCAATGAGATCCATGTACCTTGCCATGAAGCAGGCTGACCAGTCCTACAACGGAGCTCTTTCTTCTCCGAGCGGTCTTGCCGGAGGAGACGGGGAAAGGCTTCATGCATACAACCAGACAGGGAACAGCCTGATGGGGGCTTATCCCTCCCTTGTCATGGAGAAGGCGGTAAAGATGGGAGAGTCCAATGCCTGTATGAAAAGGATTGTTGCGGCGCCTACAGCGGGCTCCTGTGGTGTCATACCGGCAGTCCTGCTTGCCTATGAGGAGGTGTTTGGGGAAAAAGAAGAGAAAATGGTGGAAGCGCTTTTCCTGAGCGCCGGCATAGGGGAAGTGATCGCGGAGAATGCAAGCATTGCCGGTGCAGCCGGAGGCTGTCAGGCAGAGATAGGGTCTGCCAGTGCCATGGCGGCAGCGGCAATTGTTTATCTGCAGGGTGGCAGTCATGAGGCAATGATACATGCCACAGCCCTGGCACTCAAAAATATGCTTGGTCTTGCCTGTGATCCGGTATGCGGACTGGTAGAGGTTCCGTGTATAAAAAGAAATGCGGCAGGGGCTGTGAATGCTGTAAGTGCAGCACAGATGGCACTGGCAGGAGTACGGAGTGCGATCCCGGCTGATGAGGTGATCGATACCATGCGCAGGATCGGTAATGAAATGCCGATGGATTTAAAGGAAACAGGAGAAGGAGGTCTTGCTGTTACGGAGACCGGAAAAAGGCTGCGTACTCATTTTGAAGCAGAAAACAAAAATTAACTACTTATAAATAAGTAGAAGGAGTAGAAATAATGGATTTCCAGAGCTGCACAAGAAAAGAGGCAGTCGATGAGATCGCCAGGATGGATGCTTACCGAAGTGCCTATTACAAATCACTTGAGGAGGATGCAATGGCATTCTGCCAGAAGGCACTGGAATACAATCTGGTACTGGTTCCCGGTGACAGCTTCGGATGTCCGGGATATTTCCGGATATCCTATTGTGTGCAGACAGAGAAAGCAGAAAGGTCAGTGGAGGCATTTAAAAAGCTGGCAAAGGCCTATGGTCTGTAATGAATACGACCTGATATCGGGAGGACAAGAAAGAAAATGAAGATACTGATTATCGGTGCAGAGGACCGGTATGCAAGACATATGCCGGAGGATATCCCTGTCACCAGGACGATAGAAAAGATATTCCTGCCAAGAGGAGCTTCTGATGAGGAGATCATTGCTGCCGGAAGAGATTGTGAGTTTCTTGCAGCAGACCCTATGACAAAGGTCAGCAGAGCTGCCATAGAGGGACTGCCACATTTAAAAATGATCCATTCAGAGGGAGTCGGATTTAACGGCTTTGACGTGGAAGCAGCCAGAGAGGCCGGGATATATGTGTGCAACTGCAAGGGCGCCAATGCCGGGGCAGTTGCGGAACAGACAATTCTGCTGATCCTGGGCTTCCTGCGGCAGATAACAGAGGGAGACCGGAGAGAACGGATCGGGGAACAGATGCAGATGAAGGAAGCCATGATGGTAAAAGGGCTGAAGGAGGTATCTGACTGTAAGATAGGTCTGATCGGCTTTGGGGATATCGCCAAAGCAACAGCAGAGAGACTCCGTGGCTTTGGCTGTGAGCTGTATTATTCCTCTCTTCACAGAAAGGATCCTGAAACGGAAAAGGCATTTCATGTGACGTATCTGACGCAGGAGGAGCTGCTTTCTGTCTGTGATGTGGTCAGTCTTCACTGCGCAGTAACTGATGATACAAGGAATATGGTAAATGCAGAGTTCCTCACCAGGATGAAGAGAGAGGCGTTTCTTGTGAATACAGCCAGGGGGGATCTGGTTGATAATGAAGCACTGGTGCAGGCGATCGTGGAAGAAAGGATAGCCGGAGCCGCACTGGATACGGTGTTCCCGGAACCGACAACGATAGAAAATCCGCTGCTGCATCTGCCGGAGGGATTTGAAAACAGGATCCTGTTTTCACCGCATGTCGGCGGAGCCACAGCAAGCTCCATGAAGCGGTCCCACAGAATACTCTGGCAGGCAGTACAGGACATGACAGAGGGCAGAAGACCGGAAAATATCGTGAACCAGTTATAAAAAAGTCCGTGAGGGCTTTTTTTATTGCATTTTTTATTGCAATTCTGAAGGAAATAGGATAAGCTTATCATAAAATCGGAACTAGTACTGAAGTACCAGAAAGGAGAAGCTTATGGATTTGCAGTTGTGGATCATGATCAATACGGCATCGGTGATCGGATTAATTTATTTGTTTGTCTTTTTATATACGAATACCTCTATGGAAAAAAAGCTGAAGTATAATTTTTACTGGATCATGGGTCTGGAGCTGCTGGAGCTTATTTTCTATAATTGTGAGCTTGTAACGGCAGGGCTTCCCTATCCGACAATGCACAGGATTCTGCTGTCAGCACTGGGATATACGATAAGGCCGGTGCTTGCCTTCATGATATTGTGGTGCACCATGCAGAGAGAAATCAGCAGAAAAAGAGGGATCCTGCTGCTGATCCCTCTCTGTCTTAATGCACTGATTGCTTTTTCTGCATTTTTTACAGATATTGCTTATTCCTATTCACCCGATAACAGATTCATCCGGGGACCTTTAGGTTATTCTTCCCAGATCATTACGGTTTTTTATCTGCTTCTGGTGATAGTTTTCGCCATCCGTAATGCAAAGGAAAATCCTGTGATGGAGTCTGCCATTATTATATCAACGGTGACGCTGATCATTATAAATATGGTGCTTGAGGCAGTGATCAAGGTGCGTTTCACGGGACGGGCTGTGATCGTGCTTTCTACGATCTTTTATTATATGTATTACCAGACACAGGAATATAAGGAGCATATGCAGGAGGGACAGCGCCTGCGGACAACACTGGAGAAGCAGTCACAGACGGATGGACTGACAGGTCTGCTGAATAAAGAGGCATTTAAGAGGGCTGCCGAAAATGTGCTGTCCAGCTCAGAGGATGTCAATATGGCGCTTGTTTTCTTTGATATGGATAATTTCAAGCAGGTGAATGACACATATGGGCATGTGGCAGGAGATGAACTGCTGAAAAAGGCAGCAGACAGGATGAAGAGTACCTTCCGGCAGGAGGATCTGCTTGGCAGATTTGGCGGAGACGAATTCTATGTCCTGCTGCGTGGGATCACTTATCAGAATCTTGTCAGGAGGCTTCAGCTTCTGATAGAAGATATGCACCTTAAGAGTGAAGAGGGAAGTCTGGTGACGGCAAGCGTTGGCTGTGCCTTCCTTGCTGGAGGCAGACGGGCGGATGTGGAGGAACTGATCCGGATAGCAGATGAGGCGCTGTATGAAGCGAAGGAAAAGGGACGGAACCAGTATGTGATCCGAGAGGTAAAAACAAAAAAGACTGATAAGCAGTAGCTTATATAGTTCAGCAATGCTTATCAGTCCGCTGTATCCTATATGTTTATTTCAGCTTGAATTGTGATACCAGATCGTTCATCGTTGTAGCCTGTGCCGACAATTCCTGACTTGTGGCGGATGTTTCCTCTGCTGTTGCAGAATTGGATTGTACAACTTCAGATATCTGATTAATTCCCTGCTCTACCTGCAGCATCGCCGATGACTGCTCTTTGGATATTTCACTCAATTCCTGAGATGACTGGGCGATTGCTTTAATACCACTGATAATTGATTCAATTGATCTGGATGCACGTTGTGCCGCTCTGTTACCCGCCTCTACTTCTGCAAGAGAGCCTTCGATCAGCTTGCGGGTATCTACAGCTGACTGCGTGCTTTGTTCTGCCAGCTTACGGATCTGGTCTGCTACAACTGCAAATCCCTTGCCGGCCTCTCCTGCTCTTGCAGCTTCAATAGAAGCATTTAATGATAAAAGATTCGTCTGGCTTGCGATGTCTTCAATCTCTGAAATAATATTACCGATATTCTGTGAGGCTTCATTAATCCTGTCCATTGCATTCATCATGGATTCCATTTCACTGCGGCTGTGATCGGCTTCATCTGCATATTTACTTGCCTGCTGATAAGAAGCTTCGGTATTTTGTGAAGTCTTGGTAACACCTTCTGCAATACTCGCAATAGTTGCCTGTAATTCCTGTACAGATGCAGACTGGTCAGTAGCACCCTCTGCCAATGACTGGGCAGCCTGTGCAAGGTTGTTGGAGCCTGCTGATACCTGGTCGGAAGCGTCATTGATCTGCCTGAGAGTATCATTCATCTGATGATTCATCTGTCTGAGCGCTGCGATAATACTTGCATATTCACCGACATATTTATCCGGATATTTTGAAGTAACTGCATAATTGCCGCTTGCCATTTCTGTCAGACAGTAGTCGATATCTTCAATGATCAGCTTCAGGCTATGTGACATATTAGCTGCCATTTTTGCCATTTCACTGACCTCATCCTCAGAATCTACCTTCGGGAACTCCGTAGACAGATCACCCTTTTCAAAGGTAACAAGACGCTGCTCCAGTGCAGTGACAGGTTCTGCGATTCCCTTTGCTATGAATCTTCCAAATCTGGTAGATATAATGAATGAAACGATTAGAATAAGTATAGCAACAGCAATCAGTATATAAGTTGCGATATTCAGATTGGTGTCTAAGGAATTACCACTGTTTGTCTTCGTATTCAGAATATCATACATCAGGTTATCTAATTCTTCATAAGCAGGAGCAAGCTCATTCATTGCCTTATACTGCGCCTGCTGACGAGAGCTTT
Organism: Suilimivivens sp.; assembly: GCF_037359455.1. NCBI lineage: Bacteria > Bacillati > Bacillota > Clostridia > Lachnospirales > Lachnospiraceae > Suilimivivens > Suilimivivens sp. The sequence goes on along the minus strand of NZ_JAXXXI010000042.1, from coordinate 106,023 downwards.
CATCGTTCACATTCTTACCTGATTCAATGATCTCTTCATTGAGCTTCCAGTACGTCGTCAGCTTGTCATTGATGGTCTGGTATGTATTTCTGGTTGCATCAGTGACCAGTGTATCTTCCACTGCTTCCCACAGGGAAATAAATTCTTCCTTATCATCGTTGTATTGACTGATCAGATCACTGATTTCATCCTGGTTGTCATAACCGACAATAGCTCTTGTGTCACTCCGGGAATCTGTGAACAGGATCATCGCCCGTCCAATGTCACCCTGTGGAAAACCATAATACCGCAATGCATATGTATATCTACTTGAAATTATGAGTAATACAATAACTGCTGCAATTGCAGCTATGCTGGTGATAATGGTCGTGATACGGAAACCTGTTGTGAGCCGCTTTTCAATTCGCATTTCATTAAGTTTTTTCATACTGAATTATCCTTTGCATTTATTCATATTTACTTATGTATAAGTAGACTATACAAAAATTATATATCGTTATGTCTTTATTATCAACCCGAGGATATATTTTCAGGTACTATAAAAATGCAGAAAAATCCGGGGGGGGGGTAAGGCTGTTTTTTGTACAAAATAACGAAAAAAAAGAAGATGTCAAGAACATATTGACGAAGAAAAAATAATTTGATACGACTAAAAAAGTTGCAGTCCAATAAAGAGAATAGGGATGGTTATAGCTATGAGCCAGGATATATTTACGTTATTTGGAGGAATGACAACAGAAAATCTGATGGAAATTATTTCAGAGAGCATGGATGACTTTCTTTATGTGTTTGACATACAGAATAACAAAATAGAGATTTCCCAGTCAGCTGTGAACCGGTTTAAGATATCCAGCAGGTTTCTGAACAATGCTCTGAACGATGTCATGCCTGCAGTATATGAGGAGGATCGTGAGATGCTTATGAGGCATCTGTCCGATGTAGCCGCAGGAAAAGAAAAATTTCATAATCTTCATTACAGATGGCTTGACAAAGAGGGCAGACCTGTCTGGATCAACTGCCGGGGGGTGGTAGTTGATGATGACAAAGGAAATCCGGTTTATCTGATCGGATGCTTGAATGAGACAGGAAATCAACGGAGAGCAGATAATGTCACCGGACTTTTGAGTGGAAGCGAATTCTACGAATATCTGCGTTCACAAAAGGATACTATCTCAGCAGGTTTTCTGATGCACATAGGTATTGACGATTTTTGGAGGATCAATAGTTCCTGTGGATCAGATTATGGTGATTATATACTTAAAAACGTGGCAGACTGTATGAAGGAATGCATTTCGGACAGACAACGTCTGTATCATCTTGTGGAAGATCAATATCTCATTGCAGATTTACAGGATCATAACATGGAAGATGCTGCAGCGCTTAGAAAAAAAATCTGCAGAAAAATAAATGAGTTTATCGTATCAGAGCAATACAAATCAATCTTTACGGTTTCTGTCGGAGCCATAGATGCACGATTTGCGCTGGAAGGCTATGAGGAATGCAGGAAAAAGTTCGAATTTTCCTTAAAATGTGCAAAGAAGATGGGGAAAAACAGTTTTTATTCCTTTCAGCAGGAGGATTATAATGTCTTCCTGCGAAAGGAAAAAATAATCGCTGCTCTCCGTCGTTCAATAGCAGAGCGGTATGAGGGCTTTGATGTATACTATCAGCCCATTATGGAATGTGTATCGGAAACTATGGTCGGTGCAGAGGCACTCATGAGATTTACGATGAATACAGAAGAGGGAATGGAAGTGATTTCACCGATGGAATTCATTCCACTGCTGGAAGAAACCGGATTGATTATTCCGGCAGGCAGATTTATACTGAAAGAGGCAGCAAAAATGTGCTGTGAGATCCTGCAGTTTATCCCAGATTTCCAGATGAACATCAATGTTTCGTATGTGCAGATCACACAGGGAAGCGTTGAGGATGACATTATTGAGGTAATAAAAAAATATGCCTTAGATCCTGCTAGTATCTGTATAGAGATGACAGAAAGCGGATTTATAGATATGACAATACCGTTTATCAGATTCCGCCATAAATTAGAAAGCAACAGGATACACTTTGTAATAGATGATTTTGGGACAGGGTACTCAAATCTTCACTGCATCAGTGACATGAACCCGGATTATATTAAGATAGATCGTGATTTTACAGCGAAAGCCATGGATGGACAAAGAGATTACGAACTATTTAAGAACATCATTACAATGATACACAGTGTCAATGCCAGGATCTGTGTAGAGGGGATCGAGCAAAGGGAATGGTGTCAGAAAATGAAGAAAATGGGGGCAGACCTCCTTCAGGGATACTTCTACGGCAAGCCCTGTAAAAAAAGTGATTTTATAACTAACTACGTAAGAGGAAATTAAATATATGCAAATCATTATGAATCAGTATATATGCTTTGTTGCATTATGGTGTCTTATAATGAATACCTATATTGTTTTTTCAGCCAGCAATGTGAAAGCTCTCGAACAGGGAGAGAAAAAAATGATGGAAAAGATTATCTATTTTATCACAGCAGCAATGGTGCTGGGTGACCTGGACACTTATATGTTTGCAGGTATGAATGCGAAATGGGTGTACTTGAATTTAGAAATTGTAAATTATTCCATGTATTTATTAAAGTATCTGTATCTGACGGTTTTTACATTATTTATAATGAAAGAAAGCGGCAGATTTGTAAAAATAAAGAAGGCTTTATTGGCGGTTTCCATTCTGTGTGGAATCATTGGCATGGTCTGCATCTCACTGCCGGATGTCAGAGAAGAGTTTTACTATTTCAGCAGTGATAATTATTTTTATTATGGTAGACTTTATGGCATAATCAGGCTTCTGCTTACATTAAATATTTTGGTATCATTAGCTGCCCTGCTGTTGGAGAGAAAGCGATATAGCAAAAAAACATTTCTCCTGTATCTGGGATATGTTTGTCTTCTGACAGCTATTTTGTTCTTTGATTATGTTATTGACACCTGGTATCTGCAGGATCTGGCGATTTTCTTTTCATCCATGATTATTTCTGTAGATCATATGATACAAGTTTCGGATCAGTGGCTGAATGCAAAAAAAGAATTATTGATTTCCGAATACAGAGCGAGCCACGATATTATGACGGGGTTATGGAATAAAACCAGTGGAGTGGATCAGATTAGAAACTGTTTAGAAAATATGTCAGAAGGTGATATGGCGGTATTGGGATTTATGGATATCGATAATTTCAAGTCTGTCAATGACACATATGGACATGAAACCGGCGATTTCTGGATTCGTGAAGTAGCCTCGGCACTTCAGGAAATGTGCGGTCCGTCAGACATTGCATGCAGATATGGCGGTGATGAGTACATTCTTTTCCTGCAGAATATCAAAGACCGGGATGAATTAACTGCCCGCATTGAAGGCTTCAGAAAAAAGATCCACGATAAAGCAGAAGAAAAGGGACAGGATGTGCATTGCAGCATTGGACTTTATCAGGTGAAGGGAGCAGGGAGACAATTAGCTGAATGCATCATAATAGCAGATGGTCTGCTTTATCAGGCGAAGAAAAATGGAAAAGATACTTATGTAATAGAGTAAATAAAAGGTGGAAAAAGTGACAAATGAAGAATTATATTTAAGCATACTCAATAATATCCAGGATGGTGTATATTATGTGGATATACATCGAAAGATTAAATTCTGGAATAAGGGCGCAGAACAGATAACCGGTTACCGGGCAGATGAAATGGTAGGTCTTCACTGCCCGGAGTCCGGGCTGAATCATATTGATGAATTTGGCAATCATCTGTGCGTCACAGGCTGTCCGTTATTTGCAACAAATATTGATGGTGTTGTCCGCACAGAAAAAGTGTTTGTGAGACATAAAAATGGATTCCGGATTCCTCTCCTGACAACTGTATATCCGATCAGGGAGAATGGAGTGATTGTAGGATCTGTTGAAGTGTTTACCCGGAATTCTCCAAAAGTATACGATGATAATTTAATTGAAAATCTGTCTGAGAAGGCGATGCATGATTCTCTGACCAGACTGCCTAACAGAGCTTATCTGGAGAATTTTCTGCAGTATAAATTGTCTGAATATCAGCGTTTCGGTAAAAGATTTGCATTGCTCTTTGCGGATATCGATCATTTCAGAGTGTTTAACAATACCTATGGACATGATGTTGGTGATCTGGTCCTGACTGATATTGCGAAGAGTATCATGCATACAATTAGGAAGGAAGATATGTTCGGCAGATGGGGTGGCGAAGAATTTGTAGGTATCTTTTCCATTAACAGGAATTATGAAGCGTCTGTTATTGCTGAGCAATTGAGGCATCTGGTAGAAAATACTGTTGTTACAAATTCAGATGGTCAGGAGCTGAAAGTCACTATCAGCGTAGGAGTTACTATATCAAGACATCAGGACACACCTGATGACATCATAAAAAGAGCAGACAGCCTTATGTATCAGAGCAAGCATAATGGAAGAAACGTGGTTTCCTCTGATGTATCGGCAGAGAATGTCTGATTCTCGATCTAAAGAAGAATAGAGCGGCACCCGTTATTCCTACACGAGTGCCGCTTTTGCTTCTGCCGATGCTGCTTTGTGCAGAAGCTCTCTGGCTTGCCATGCCGATTACAGAGTTCCTGGTTACAATTTATGCCGCAATCCGGATGAGGCGTGCAACGGCGGTGCTTCCGGAAAAAGACGAAGATTAACTGCTGACGTTTTATATTGCAGAAATGTGAAGAGGGTTCAAAGGAACCCTCTTTTCCTTTGTAAAGGGGAGGAAAAACATTTAAAAAAATTTGATTCTGAGGTGAGAGTTTTTCAGAGTTTATGTACCTATATAGATAAGATGTTTTTTATCGTAAGTTCCGAACGATTCACCTGAACGATCCGGAGAGGAGGAGAAATTATATACTATGAAGAAGGCGATATCCTTTTTATTGACACTGATCCTGCTATTTAGCGCCCTGCCATTAGAGACGCTGGCATTTGCAGGAGATATCTGGCCGACAAACCCTGCAACCGTGGAACAGATCACACTGGAGGATGGGGCGCTTGTCCTGCAGAACGGTTATATCCGTGTGGCGCTGCGCAGATTTTTCGGCTCCACACCATACCTTACGACAGTTCCGACCGCGAAGCCTGATGGTGAGGACAATATCTTCTGTAACAGCCAGATTATGTGGTGCAATTTCATCATGTATGAGAGTGGTAAAGAGATTGTCGATCCTGCGGTGGTGGAGCTGAAAAAGGCAGAATTTACAAACAGGACACCGAACGGATCTACATCGGCGATCAAGGCGGAATATTCCCTGCTGACAGCAATGAACCGCGTCACTGCAACGATGACGGTCTATTATGAGCTTGTGCAGCTTAAGGAGAGCGGGTCGTCCAAAGAGGGCACCTGGGGAGTGCTGTCTTCGGTCAGCGATATTCTCATTGACAAGGACAGCCTGCCAAAGGAAAATCGCGATTTTGCTTTTACCTGTGGGTATTCGATCAACGGTTTTACCGGTATGGGTCATAGCTCTGTTTTGGAAAAGCCGGGCGGTCCGGCCATTAAAATGAGCCGTACGACAGTACCAGAGAAAAAGGATGGAAAGCCGCTGAAGATCACTACGGAAACTTCGGTATTTACCGCTCCGGTGGAAAATCTGAATACAAAGACTGTTCCCAAGGGGTATTCCCAGTGGGGAGATGTAGATGGCGTCTACATTACGGAGGCCTATGTGGATGCATATCCCTGGGCAAATCCCTTTGCAGGGCTGTCGGATTACTATGAAAAGGAGATCCAGTCCTCTTCCGGCAAGGACAAGCCAATCCGTGTGGAGCTTCCAAGGTTTGTCAGTGTAGAGCCGGGTGATAAGCCTATACATACCCGTGTGGAGTTCGAAAGCCGTGTTGGGATCGGGTTTAGTCGGGAGGATATTTCAGAAGGATCGGCTCACTTCCTTTGGGGATTCCGTGAGCTGAAGTCAGCAGCCGTAACGGTGCCTTCTGAACCGGACAAGGTTGATTCTTCCATCTATGCGAAGCAGCTTGCTGCCTTTGCTGACTCAAAGGGCGGTATGAGAGTGGAGCCTGTGGCAGATGGAGCTGCACTGGAGGCACTGAAAAAGCAGTACGGTGCCAGTCCCATTGCACTTATTAACGGAGACTATGAGAGCAAAAACGGTGAAGCCTTTACCTTCACTGGCGGTGCCGCCATGCTTTCCCCTTCTGCCGCAGCAACATGGGATACTAAAAAGGGAAGCCTTGTCATCCATAGGGATGGCCGTGTGGTACAGAATGGCGTGAGTCTCAATGCACCGACCTTCAAGTTTTATCGGCCTAAAAGCGGTGGAGAGAGCGAGCTTAAGATTACGCTTGTAAAGGAGGGATTCCGGTTCGGGATCGATCCTGGTAAAAACGATGCTATCGTCTTTGTGGATATTCCCTATGCTTCGGTGAAGCTTAAGCAGGCGGATACTGATACAGAAGGAAATCTTGTCTTTAACGGGGACATCGGTTTTCAGACAATTTTTGATGGTGCGGAGTTTTCCCTTACAGAGCTGGGATATGGTTTAAATGAGAAGCATGAGTTTAAGGTCAACGGCATCCATGCTACGGGCAAATTCAATACTGCCAGCCTGATAGGGCTGGAGCTTGCGGAGGTGGAGGGCGAGGTCAATACCTTCAAGGGCAGGGAGCTTTACGCCTTCAGCCTGAAGCTGAATGCCATGGATCTTTTTGAAACAGAAGCGGAGCTTGCACTGGTGCGCAGCAAAAAGGACGGATCCCTGCTTCCGGATAACCTGTGGTTTTATGTCAAGGCGAGTCCGGGTATCGTTCTGATTCCTCCGATTCCTGTCGGACAGCTCAATGGAGGAGGCGCAGGCTTTAAAAATCTGGCAAGCACGGTGAACGGTGACTACTTTGCTATCCCGCCGATCAAGCTGCGCGGTGCCCTGACGGGTACCTATATGCATTTGATCGAGGGAACCGGCAATGTGGTTCTTGGACCAAGTGAAATCTCTCTTAAGGCGACCGATGTCGGACTTGTAGGAACGAATGCATCGATCGTGGATAGCTTTGGCTACTCCCTTAAGCTTGAGGGGCAGGAGCGCAGTTACGGAAATGTCAGCTACAAGGGTGTGTATTTTGTTGGCTCAAAGGAGCTAGAGGTGGCTTTGCCCAGCACAGAGATCAATGTCATCAAGCTGGACAGTGCGATCAGGCTTGGAGCCTTTGGTGGTGTGAATGACAGTAATGACCGGGTTTATCTCGGTATCGGGGCGAACGGTACAGTAGGAGGGAGAGTACAGATCCCGGAGAATATACGCGCTATTGGCGGTCTTGGTGTTGACGTTGCAAACATCAATCTCATCGTGGGCGGTCAGACGACCTTTCCGATCAGGAACGTCAGTGTTGAGGAAGGCATGAAGCAGGCCTTTGAAAATGTCGATGTTTACATCGGCGCGATGGCCTATGTCGGAAACTGGCTCGCCAATGCCAGGGTATGGGTACTTGTGCCGCAGATTGTAGAAACCGACTTCAGAAAGGGCGGCGGCTGGGATATTGAGGTCAAGGTGTTCGGTTATCTGCCCGAGTGGAACTGGGAGGACAAAGGCGTGACACCGATCGTACAGGGAATGCTGTTAGAGGACTGCGGAGAGGATGTACTGGATATATATACTGAAGAAGCCGCGGAGCCATCAGCTGCCGTGCCGGAATCCACAACGGAAGGAAAAGGGGAGACTGCCACAGAGACCCCTTCTGGTACACCTGTCGAGACCCCTTCCGGAGCACCTGTCGAGACCCCTTCCGGAGCACCTGTCGAAACTCCTTCCGAAGCACCTGTCGAGACCCCTTCCGAAGCACCTGTCGAGACTCCTTCCGAAGCACTTGTCGAGACTCCTTCCGCTGCACCTGTCGTGGAAAGCACAGGGCAGGAAGAAGCCGCACAGGAAGTTGCCGCACAGGAAGCCATCGGTGGGACAGAGGTGCAGGCAGAAGCTAACGGCGGAAGTGCGCCGAAGGCACCTGTCGTGGAAGAAAGCACAGAGCAGGAAGAAGCCGCGCAGGAAGTCATCGGCGGGACAGAGGTGCAGGAAGCAGCCGTGCCGGAAAACTCCAGTGAAACAAAGACAGAAGCGCAGGAGAGCGGGGAAGAAACTACAGTGAGCGGAAATACAGCCGGTACGGAGGCAGAGGAAGCACCGGCGTCTGAGGAAGAGGTAGAGGATGTAAGCAAGCGTCCTGTCAGAAAGGCTCCTGCACCGAGAAATGGCGGTAAAACCCAGGCAGATATCACGGTGGATGGAGGCGAAGGAAAAACGCCGTATATCCTGCTGGCCTTTGACGGTACTGCCACGGAGGAAGAGATCAAGGATAACCTGAAGATTCAGAAGGATGATGGTGCTGATATCAAGATCAACTGGACAGAAGAGGGGAAAGATCCCACTGATCCTGATGCAGAGATCAATGCAACGATCATTGCCAATATGAAGAAATCGGAGGATGATGGCAAGGTATATCATTTGGCTCTTATGAGGCTGAAAAACGGCGGCACTTATTCTGTCAGTGCAGAAAACGGATTGAGCTTTACGGATGAGAAGGGAATTGATGTGGAACCGTTCGAGGAGCTTAAGCTGAATTTGGACAGCAGCAATAAGGAGCTTGCCGGTCAGGTGAAGCATCCGGCAGAAAATACGACCTATGTGCTGCGTACATATTTTGCCAATACTAAGGGGGGAGCAGATTACCTGATTGACGAACGGCAGATTGATGCTCCGGATAATATTTCGGTCAGTATCCCAACGGATGGTGCACTGGCGCCAACGGGCAGCTACTATGTGACCTCCTTCCTGATGATGGAAAAAACGGCGGATCTTGATGGGGATGGCGAGGATGAAACTGCCCTGGCGGCCATTGCCAATCAGCAGTTTGATGAGCAGATTTCTTATATAAACAGAAATCAGCCAGGCAAGCCTCAAAATGTGACACTGGAGCTTGCCGGAAACGAGGTTATGAGCGCCGGCTGGAATGCTGTAACAGGTGCTGATGGTTACGCTGTGCGGATTTATCAGCAGAAGGGAAGCGACTGGGTTGATACCGGATTTGGCTATGACCTTGATAAGGAAACAACCTCCATCAATATGGCGCTGACTGTGGGTGGAGAAGAAACAGGGGAATCCAAAAACCTGTCTGCAAATGAAACATATAAAGTGGGTGTGAGAGCATACAGAACTGTTGAAAAGGGAAAGTATTACAGTGAGGAGACATTTTCTACTGATAAATATCTGCCGGAATATCAGCCGCTTGATTTTACGCTCAAAGTCAATGGAACAGATTGTACACCAGATGAAAACGGTGTGTTCCACGCTTATATTGGCGGTGCTTCAAATACGCTGTCTGTAAGCAGCAATGTGCAGGGCGCATACTTTAGGGTAACGAGAATGGACAAGGATACAGGAAACGTGATTACACCTGATGGGAACGGCCAATATACGATCCCCGGTTTTGAAGGCAGTCTGATGCTCAGGATCGATGGGATTACCGGGATATCAGGCAGTCCAGCTGAGGATGTGACCAGTAAATTCCTGCTGGTAAGCAGGGACGATACAGCGCCCATGCTTACACTTTCCGATCCGATGTTCTACGCCGACAGGACTACGGGGAAATATCAGATCACAGGAATGGCGGATGCGGGAAGTGAGATCCTTTACGGCAAAGATGGCAGTGAGAGCACCCGGGCCGCAGCCGATGGCAGCTTCACTGTCACCGGTGTACTGGATGACAGTGAAAATAGTGATTCCCTGTATCTGACGGCAAAGGACAGTGCAGGAAATGAATCTGCACCACAGCTCGCACTGATAGCGCGGCAGACGGTAAAGGATACTGCTACTGAGAACGGCAGCCATGATCAAAATCCAGGAGCAGGAGAGCGTTTGGGATCCGATGCTTTCAGGCAATGGAAGGAAGGTACCGGCGATGCAGAGCAAAGCATTGCCAGAATCTGGCAGGGAGGCTTGAAAGACCAGGCTGTGACAACGGGAAGCTTCCTTGATATCGAAGAGGCAAAGAATGACCGGGATATGACTGACACAGGAAATATTGGCGGGACAGAAACGGTTCCCGGAGCAGACAGTACGGTCAGCTCCGGAGAGCCGGAGAGTACTCCTGATACCACCGGCACTACGGAAACTACCGCCGGCACTACGGAAACAGGGAAAACTGCTGACAGCAGTGGTGGCCGGATCCTCTGGATCATCTTACTGACCGTCCTTGGCGCCGGAATAGCTGGCGGTGCAGTGATAGTATTTATAGCAAAAAAGAGAAGCAGAGACAGATAAAAACGGAAAAATTATACAATTATTTTCCAAAAAAATAAAAAATTTTGGTTAATCTGTTTTGAATATGCGTGTTATAATACAGCTGTAACAAGAAAAAAGAATACTTAACACGAGGAATGCTAAGCAATTCAGATTTTTGGAGGAAAAGACAAATGAATACTTTAAAAGCTGAAAAAAGAAGCATGGAGATCAAAGCAAAGAGACTGAGAAGAGAAGGCTATGTAACAGGCAACGTTTTCGGACGTGAGATCGAAGGATCTATTCCCGTTAAGATGAACGCGCAGGAAGTAAACCGTATTCTTACTACAGATCATAAGGGCAGCCAGATTATGCTGGAGGTAGATGGCAAGGCATATGATGTACTGATCAAGGAGATCGATTACAATGCACTGGCGAGAAGAGTAGATGAGATCGACTTTCAGGCACTGGTACAGGGCGAGAAGGTACATTCTGTTGCAGAGGTTATTCTGGTGAACCATGATAAGCTGGCAGCTGGTGTTGCACAGGAGCTTCTGAAGGAGGTTTCCTACAAGGCACTGCCTTCTGCACTGGTAGACAGCGTTAAGGTTGACTTAAGCACCCTGAAGATCGGTGATACCGTTAAGGTAAGAGATCTGGATATTGCCAAAGATAAAGATATCGTTCTGATGACAGATCCAGACACACCAGTTGTTACTGTAACAGCAGTACACAATGTAGTACCTGAGACAGAAGCTGAGGAAGCAGCAGAGGATGACAAGGCTGCCAAATAGATTTCCGGGAGTGCCGGAAACGGAATTTTATAAAGAACAGAGAGAAGACCTGATGGTGAAAGCTGTCAGGTCTTTTTGCGTCATAGCAGGCAATCTGGCAGTTTCAGATACAATCTGGCATTTTTTCTTGTATCATACAGCGTATGTCATGTATAGTCTGTAATATGGAGTTATACTGAACTTTGCAGAATGACAGGAAAAGAAGGGGATTACAGAAAAGGGATGAAGGTAAACAAAGGAGCTTGGAAAAGAAGAATAAGTATTCCGGGGCTTTTGGCATTGCTGTGCCTTTTGACAGGAATGCTCAGTGGCTGTGGTTTTATTGAGTGGCTTCTGGAGGATGAGGAAGACTTCTATGAGGGAGAACAGGAAACAGAAGGAGCAGATGGAACAGAAGACAGCGGGAGCACTGTCAGTCTGTCAGAGAGGGGAACTGTCATATCCCAGGAAAACGGGAAGCTTGTGATCGATAGAAGATCAAGAGATCAGGAAATTCCCATGGGAGAGGATGGCTGGACGATCTTTGTGTATCTTTGCGGAAGTGATCTTGAGTCTGACGGAGGAGCAGCCAGTGATGATATTGAGGAAGCACTGGCTGCATATCCGTCACAGCAGATCCGGGTAGTTTATCAGACGGGAGGCTCCAGTTACTGGTACCAGGATATTTCGGATGATAGGCTGGAACGGTTTGTGCTGGAAAATGGAGAGCTGCAAAAGGTAGATGAAAGACCGAATGCCAATATGGGAGATGCAGGGACACTGTCAGAGTTTCTGATATGGGGTGTACAGCATTACCCGGCTGAAAGGATGGGAGTGATTCTGTGGGATCATGGAAGCGGCAGCATTAATGGTGTGTGCTTTGATGAACAGTATGAATATGATAGTCTGAGCATTGCTGAAATGGCGGCTGCCTTTGACCGGGTCTATGACAGTATGACAGACCGTTTTGAATTTATCGGCTTTGACGCCTGCCTGATGAGTACGCTGGAAGTGGCTAATCAGCTGGTACCGTATGCACGTTATCTCTATGCATCTGAAGAGTATGAGCCTGGAACGGGATGGGACTATACAGGAATGCTGGATTATCTGGCTGAAAATCCGGCTGCGGACGGAAAGGCACTGGGAAAGCAGATCTGTGAGGATTATTATGTCCACTGCCGGGAGGCAGATGCACAGCAAATGGCAACCTTTTCTGTAACGGAGCTGTCTGGGATCGATGATCTGGTGCAGGCATGTAATCAGGCTTTTCAGGTGGTATATGAACAGGATGACCTGGGAGATGCGGCAAGAAAGATCCTTGGGGCAGATAATTTTGGAGGAAATACGAGGGCAGAGGGTTATACCAATATGGTTGATCTTGGTATGATGCTGGATAATTTGTCTGATTATGGAGAGGAAATAGAAAGAGCAAGGGAAAAGCTGGAAGAGTGTGTGGTCTATAATGTGAATGGGCGGCTGCATAAGCAGGCTGGAGGACTTTCTGTTTATTATCCGATCTCTGTCCAGGGATCGGAAGAGCTTCAGACATTTGCGCAGCTGTGTCCGTGCAATTATTATTATGCACTGGTGGATAAGGTGGCTTACGGTGCCGGAACGGGAAGTGCACAGGATTATGACAACAGCTCCCTTTTACAGGATATTGCGGATCTGGCAGAGCTGTTTGGAATTTCGGCAGCCGGTATTTCCAATCCTACGACAAATATAGGGGAATTTGCTTCTGTGGACGAAAGTGAACTGGGGATCGCAGATATCTATTTTGACTGCAATGGAAATTATGTTGTGGAATTTGAGGATATGGATGAGCTGGCCTATGCCTGCTGCAGTGTTTTTGTGAATGATGGAGAGGATGGGATCTTTTATGTGGGGTCTACAGAAGAGATTTATTATGATTACGAAAACAATCTGATCAGGGATGATTTCGATGGACTCTGGCTGACAGCAGATGGAGTTATGCTGCCGCTTGAGCTGGCAGAGAGTACGGATACCTGCAGCATTTATGCCTGTGAGATCATGCTGAACGGGGAATACGACACAGCACTCAGGATAGAATATGACTGGGAGTATGGAGAGTGGTCGGTGATCGGGATATGGGACGGTATCGATCCGGAAACCGGGGCAGCCTCACGTGAGGTTTACGAACTGGAGGATGGCGATGTGTTCGAGCCGGTTTATTACTGGACGTCTCTGGATGATGATACAGAAGAGTGGTATCTTGGAGATGCCTGTACAGTAGACGGGGAGGTAGAGCTGACGTATGATTATCTGCCGGCAGGGTATTATTTTTACAGCTTTGAGCTTCATGATATTTATGGAAATGTGTACTATACACCTTATATCACGCAGGAAATAGATGAGGAAGGGAATATATGGTTCTATCCGGAGGATATGGAAGATACGTGACCACAGGATATAAAACGAATTTACGTAAAAAGAAAACCGATTATTTACAATTTGGCAGTTTGCGCTACAAATTGGCAGTCAGGGGTTGTAAAATCGCCTGGAATTTCATATAATCTCATCTGTGTGAAAGATAAACATATGTAAAGGAGAAAAAAATGAAAAAGAAAATTTTAGCAGTAGTATTAGCAGGTGTAATGGCGATGTCCATGCTTACAGCATGTGGAGGCTCTGCAGAAACCGCAGAAACCACAGAAACCGCAGACGTAGAAACAACAGAGGACGCAGCATCCGATGAGGCATGCTCTGATGAAACCTTTGCAACACTTCAGGATAATTATGCTGTCATGGTTGATGCTTACAATCAGGTGAAGGATCTGTATGAAAGCGATGAGATCGCTGGTGATGCTGAGATCGAAGATCTGATGAACCAGGCTGCAGATGTGATCAATGAAATGGGAGAGATTTCCCAGGATACTATTACAGAGGCAGATGCTGAAACCTTAAATGGTGCAATGATGGACATCCTTGATGGACTTTCAGGTATCGTTGATGCCATGGAAGTAAACGGAGATGGAGAGAGCACAGCTGATGAGGCATGCTCTGATGAAACCTTTGCAGCGCTTCAGGACAACTATGCAACACTGACCGATGTTTACAATACGGTTTACGATGCTTATATGTCCGATGAGATCGAGCAGAATGACGAGATCGAGAATGCACTTGCTCAGACTGCAGACATAATGAATGAGATGGGAGAGATTTCCCAGGATGCGATTACAGAGCTGGATGCTGAGACATTAAACGACACCATGCTTACATTACTTGATGTACTGGATGCCGTTGTAGATGCTATGTAAAAATCAGGAAGCTGTCTGCTTTCGGTGAAAGCAAAGTGATCTATATCAGAAAAGGAGAGAACTGCCCGTGAGGTGGCTCTCTCCTTTTTTGAAAAAATATAAGCAATCCGCAGGTCAGCCCAGGGGCTCCCGGAGATTTTGGCAGATTGCCTTGCGCAGCCTTGACGGGATCAGGATCACCGTGGAATCGGTCATGGTGATCTCAGATTCTGTAAAGGATGAAATATAAAGCCGGTTGACCAGATAGCTGTGGCCGACTCTGATAAAGTCAGGATTATCTGCAAAATCCGTACAGACCTCCGAAAGTACTCTGGTGAACGAAAGCACCTCGGAGGGAGTATGCAGAAGGGTCACATGTCTGCCTGTTTCAAAAAAAAGAATATCCTTCAGGGGAATCTGCACTTTACTGCCCTTGGACAGAAAGGTATAGGTTTTGGAAGCATCCTTCAGAATACCGGAGCAGCGTTTCATGGCATTTAGAAAGTCTGTGCCGTCATAGGGCTTCTGCAGATAGTACAGGGCGTCTACGTTATAGCTGTCCATGGCGTGGCAGGTGGAGCTGGTGGTAAAAATAATGCCGCCGGTAAAACCATTTTCACGGAGCGTGACGGCAGTCTGCATGCCATCACTGTCCGGCATATAAATATCCAGAAAGAGCAGGACAGGCTTTTCTACGGCAGCTGCAAAGGCTGTAAGAAGATCCCTGCCGGAAGTAAAAGACTGGATGGTTACTTCTGTGCTGAGGTGGGAGATTGCCCTGGACAGATAATGGGAAAGCCGCATCAGATCAGCCTGGGAATCATCGCAAATATAAATAATCATAAATTTATCCTTGTAAGTATATAATTAAGAAAATAACAGGGTAACTTAAAATGGTTAACCCTGTTATTATAGCATAAAAAAATATGAATAATTATATATGTTTTTACAAATTCATGGCAAGAATGATATCGGCAGTATTCTGAGCAAGCTCCATGCACTTCTTCTTGGCACTGCCAAAAGCACCGGAAAGACCGGTCAGACCATCTGTCAGCTTTTCAAGAGCCATATTGGCGACCATCTTATCAATGCCGGCTGGCTGGACACTTCTCTGAACGTAAAAGAGGCCTTTATTTCCAATAATCTGCACCTGATTATTCCTGTCAATCTGAGGAAATGCGATCACATAGGTCAGACCATCCTTGACAAGAGCAGGCTTGCCGGCATCAAAGGGTGTATCCTTGATTTTTTCAAAAAATTCTTCCAGTGAGTAAGGGGACGAGGTGCTGATCTTGATCGTCCTGACCCCCAGTATTTCTCCAATTCCCATAGCTTCTCCATTCCGGATGTGAAAATCCTATTACATTGTCTGAAAATATTATACAGAGTATGCCGGAGAAAATCAGGAAAAGTGCCAAAATGTCAGGAAAAATGCCAAAATGTATGCGGATGCCCATTATGCCGGTATCATAATTCCTGTTCAGAAGCTGCAGGAACGGGAACCTTGATCACCTTTCTGTCATAGGTCATAAGACCGTTGACCTCTTCTTCCACGTCCGATACCTGTGTATATACTGCGCCGGAAAGTCCTTTTTTCTTCAGGGGAAGGAGAGAATCCTGTATGAGCCTGCTGTAAGCCTCCTGAAATTGTGGCAGAGTGTCATAGTGTTTATAGCCAAAGATCCGGTCAACACTGGTGTGCCCTTTGATCTGACAGGCAAGACCACCATATTCAGACAGGAATCTGGCTCTTCCAGCCGGGCAGGCGCAGGCTTTGAGGTGCTTTCCGGAAAAGTGCTCTGCCGGGATTGACAGCTTGCGGAAATAATTATGGACACTGACAAAATCCCCACATCCCTGATCAAACCAGCCACTGGCAGAGTCGATCAGCCTCGTGGGATCCAGCTGCCTTATCATGTCTGTGATACGGACGGCATCAAATTGTCCCCAGCCTTCGTTAAAAGGGCAGTAAATAGCAATGGAAGGGAAAAATTTCAGGTAAGCAACAGTGTCCCTGCATTCCTGCTCGAAACGGTTCCGGTGTGTCTCATCCTTCCGGGAAAACAGAGAATAATTGTGATCACGGATCTGATTGCACAGGGTCTGGGAAACGGTAGGAAGGTAGCTTACAAGGGGCATGGAATAAGAGCCGCCCCCATTAACCATATCCTGACAGACGATCATGCCAAGACGGTCACAGTGGTAATACCAGCGTGCCATTTCTACCTTGATATGCTTACGCAGCATGTTGTATCCCAGAGACTTCATTACTTTGATATCATAGATCAGTGCTTCATCGGAGGGAGCTGTATACAGACTCTCCGGCCAGTAGCCCTGATCCAGGGCGCCCATCAGGAAGCAGGGTGTATGATTCAGGCAGAAAACAGGGATATCTCCAGGCACTTTTGATTCAATGGAATAAAGACGCATGGCGAAATAGCTGGAAACCTGATCCCTGCCGCAGGAAAGCCGGGCATCATAGAGGAAGGGATCCTCTGGTGTCCAGGGATGAAAGTCTTCCTCGGAAATGGAGAAGACGGCAGTATATGTGGACAGGGCAGCCTTCTGTCTGGATAATTCTGTGGACAGCAGCTCCCTGTTACCGGCAGTGACCCTGATAAATGGTGCCTGCGAGGGAGCAGAACCGGCAATCACAGCAGTTACAGTAACGGTCTTATTGTCATAGGAGGGCAGGAAGTACAGCTCTTTAATATAGATGCCCGGAACCTGCTCCAGCCATACGCTTTGCCAGATACCGCTCTGGGCTGTGTAGAAGATGCCGCCCCTTTCAAGACTCTGTTTTCCGCGGGACTGCTGTGTTCTGTTCGTATCGTCCCGTACACGGACGGACAGATGATTTTCCCCATCAAGCAGAAAGTCTGTGATATCTGCGGTAAAGGGGAGATATCCGCCGGTATGGTGGAGCACCTGCTTATGGTTCAGCACAATATCAGCTTCGTAGTCAACAGCACCAAAATGGAGGAGAAGCCTGTATCCGGAAGGAAGGTGGCAGAAGTCCTCCGGGAGAAGCCTGTGATAGTAGAGATATTCACCGGGCTGCAGATTCCGTCTGACTCCGGAGAGGGAGCATTCCGGGGAAAAGGGAACAAGGATCTGCCCGTCAAAGGAGGTGGGCAGCATCCTGTCACCGGTAATAGCATAGTCCCAGAGACCGTTCAGGCTGAAATAGGAATCACGGACAAGCTGGGGACGGGGATATTCCTGCCAGGGCTTTTCTCTGTCCATGGTTTCAGAAAATACTGTGGAAAGCGGTGCAAGAACATCATCGGTGTGAGGCTTGATGATACTGCGGATTGCATCGGAAATATTCATAAAGTCATCCATCCTTTCCCTGCACAGCACCCCAAAAGGCGGGCAGGCATCTGCTGATTAAAATGGTCTACTTACAGTATATGACAAATAGATAAAAGAAACAAAAAAATCTTCCGCTGCCACGGAAGATTTTTGAGAAAGAGATAGACAAACAAACCCTTATTTCCGGATATTTTCTTCATAAAAAGCCCAGATCATACCAACAGCCATAATGATAATTGCAATAATGGAATATGCATCAATATTCATAATAAAACCTCCTGCTCATGGTCTTACCATAACAGGTCAGGACAGCGGTTACAAGAAAATGGGGCGTTCCTTAACAGAAGCTTTACGGTAAAGTAAAGTGATAGGACAAAGCCATGCTGACATACACTGGAATAACAGGAGTAGCAGGGATAATGGGGATTTGGTATGACGGATTATCAGAAAAAACTGGAGGAGAAAAAGCAGAAGCTGATCCGGATGGCAAAGTATGGGGTTCTTGTACTGACAGTGCTTGCCACAGTCCGGGGAATTGTGATAAATGCCAGACAAAGCTTTTTCACAAGCAGTACGGTGGACGGGAGGGAGCTTCCCATTTACTGTGTGGAAACGAAGGAGCCTGAGATTGCCCTGACCTTTGACGCTGCCTGGGGAAATGAGGATACAGCCAGAATACTGGAAATTTTAAAAAAGCATCAGGTACATGTGACGTTTTTCATGACAGGGGGATGGGTGGAAAGCTATCCGGATGATGTAAAGGCGATTCTGGCTGACGGGCATGATCTTGGAAACCACAGTGAAAATCATAAGAATATGAGCCAGCTTTCTGATGAGGAAAAGAAACAGGAGCTGATGACAGTCCATGAGAAGGTGCGGACACTGACCGGTTATGAGATGTTCCTGTTCCGGCCACCCTACGGGGACTATGATAATGCCGTGGTGAAAACGGCTAAGGAATGTGGATATTATACGATACAATGGGATGTGGATTCCCTTGACTGGAAGGATTATGGCGTGGATTCAATCCTGAAGACAGTAACAGAGCATAAGCACCTGGGAAACGGATCGGTCATTCTGTGTCACAATGGAGCCCGTGAGTTAGTATACTTTCAGACAAAGAAATGAACATCCGTAATCATGCCCCGTTCCGGGGAACAGTCCATGCTGCGGATAATACTCCGCCAAAAGGCTCTCTTATTTTCATTGTCAAGGTTCTGATAAACAGAGCGCCAGTCACCGGACAGAACGGAGTGGATCTTGTCATAGGATTTCTGAACAGCCGGCTGAGATTCTGCTTTGCTTTCGTTCTTGCTGATGATATCTGAAAGGCGCATATATTCAGAGTCATATCTTTCTTCGTCAATACGCCCCTTCTGGTACATATTATTCAATCTATCCAGTTCCTTCCTGTATTTATTCAGGTCTACAAGAACAGTTTTGTGTGTTTTGTCATTGATCCGTTCCTGGCTGATCTCTTTTTCTTCCAGTAGCCTTGAAATATTCTGTAACAGATATTCCTCTGCAACTCGTTCATTAATCACCCTGCTGTAACTGCAGATCTTATTCGAATAATGGTTTACACAGCGGTAATAAGAATAAATGGTTCCGTTTGGTCTTGTGCGCCTTGCTGATGCAAGACGACGGCCACACAGGGGGCATTTCATTAAGCCGGTAAACAGGAATGCATCACGCTTTGAATGAGACTGGTGTACTTTTATATTTCGCTGATTAATCTCCTGAATCTTTCTATACTGCTCCTTAGTAATATAAGCAGGGCAGTAATGGTCATTGCCACGGTAAGAGCCATAATACCATGTGTTGCTGCAGATCGTGTGTATGACATTCATGGTTATGGTAGGACCGTACTTTTCATTGATATATTTCACAGTGCCACACTTACTCTGATGCAGTAGATAATAGTCGAATATTTCAGATATAAGCTGCTCAGTTTCAGGATCCTTAATAATGGATTTAATTTCATTGACAAGCTCAACCTTATATCCCAGAGGAACAGAAGCATTGCCAAAGATCGCCTTCCCCTGGCGGACGGAGGCTTCATTTACGAATTTAATACGTTCACTGGTGGTATCCGTTTCATTCTGGTTAATAGAAAGCATGATATTGACATTCAGCCGGCCTTCCCGTGTCTCAAGGTTCATACTGGGTTCTGCAGCGGCTACCCATTTGCAGTTATGTGCATCCAGTATGTCCTGTACTTTATAAAAGTCTGCTACATTACGGAACCATCTGTCCATTTTCCAAAACAGAATAATGTCCACATTGTCACAGCGTACCTCCTCCAGTAATGCCTTGATGGCTTTCCGGCGTTTTAATTCCTTTCTTGCAGTTTTACCCTCATCAGCAAAGTGGCCGACCACCTTCCAGCCATGCTTTACGGCATAGTCGGTAAGGAATGCCAGCTGCGCTTCCAGACTCTTTCCATGCATGACCTGTTCTGCAGATGATACTCTGATATAAATGGCACAGCGCAGTACTTTGTTCTCCATCGTTATTCCCTCCATTAAATCATACGGATAGAAGGGCATAAAAATGCCCGGTGCTTGTATTTTCACCGGGAAAATGATACAATTTCACTTGCGGGGTGATTGTATCGGTTTCCCCGATATGGTTCCTGATCTGCTCCGGTACGCCAATACCGGGGCAGATTTTTTATATAGTACGGATGTTTACAAAATATATTATTCTAGTCCACGCAGATCTTTCGCATTTTTAGATGTCACAACGGATATTCCAGTTTGCTTTTCAAGATCTTCTCGAGCAGCTCTTGCAACAGCACCGCCCTTTTTGGCAATTTCTCTGCTTTGTTTTAACCCTTTTGGATTTTGGGCTTTTGAAATTTCGGTAGCTGAAGCCTCGGCAAGCATATTAAGAACTAATTCCATGTTAGACATATTATCACGGAGATTTTCCTTTTTTAAATCTTTATGCTTTTTATATTGTGCAACGGTCATATTTGCCCATGCTTCTGTAAGGTCATTTGTAAGGATGCCATATTCCTTGCCTTCAATTCCGGATCTGTTCCATTCGTCTGTAAGATCTTTTCTTATTTCTATAGATTTTAAGCGCTGATTGATCCAAGAATCCGAATATCCCTGTTTCTTGTAAAATAGAAGGGCACGATCTATTGCTTGTTCGGGGTCCATCATTTCATTCATGCGATCATTGCCAATACTAGCCAGCCACAATTTGAACGGTTCAGCTTTGGGCGATGGAATAGACTGAATAATACGAAGCAGTTGCTCTGTATTGGCAACATCTGTTAATCTCATTTTTCCATCGGCAGCCTGCATTTTCAACTGTACACAATTTGTGTACGTTTCATTTCCCTCTTGATTTAACCTTGATTTAAGCATATTCCAATAATTTCTTGGATTTGAGCTATCGGTTAATATTGCAATGACATCAACAATAGAAAAGAACCATTCTTCTTCATCTTCATTCCAAGCTGTTCGGACACGCTTATCTTCAAATAGCTTTATAGTAGTGCTGATATCTTTTTCCTTGTTTTTAACCCTTTTTTTGAGTGCATCTAACTGTTCCTTAAATTCTTTTTCGGTCATTGGCATTCCTTTCGTATACAAAATACTATTTATCTGTTCTTTTCAACAACACGGCGCATAGATTTTGTCTGCTTTTAGGTTCTGGTATTGGCGTACTGGGGCAGATTTTTTTTATTGTAGACTTTGCATAGTAGTCAGATTATGTTAAAATTAAATAGGATTTAATACATTTTATTTGAACAGCGCTGTGATGTTACATAAGGTATCCATTATAGCAAGAAGAAATAAAATATCTTCTTTAGAGGGTTTATATTTCCTTGGCATCCCTCCCTTTCGTAGATTTCTGACTACTATGCGAAATCTGCAATGATCCTCCGGTGCTACCAACGCCGGAGGATTATGTATCTAAAACTTTCCTCTAAGCTCTACAACCTTCCCAACTATTTTAACCGGCTTTTCTTCGATTTCTTTATTAGAGTACGGCATTGGCGGGTATTTCGAGTTCAATGAGATCAGGCTGATGCCACCGGCATATTTCATAAGCCTTTTGCAAGTAGCATCATCACCATTCACCATAGCAATAACGATATCACCGCTTTCAGCATCTTCCTGCTTTCGTACAATGACAACGTCTCCTTCATACATTCTTGGCTCCATGCTGTCACCGTGTATTTGCAATCCGAAGAATTCACCTGTCTTTGCCATTTCCTCCGGTATTTCTTCCGTATCTATAATATCTGTTATGGCTTCAACCGGGATCCCGGCAGCAACACGGCCAAGTACATTAATAGATACTCCTTTGTGAATAGTTGGAGTGGTGGCAGGAGTGGTTTTCATTGGGACATCGAATCCCATAAGCCATAAAGGGTTAACATCTAAAATAGGAGCCATTTTTCCACTACTTATATTTGATGGTTTATGGGAGCCATTAACATATTGGCTTATAGATGCTTTAGCCACTCCGCTTCGGTTAGCTAGTTCCTGTGCAGGCATATTGGCATTATTTATAGCGAGTTGTAGTCTTTTTGCTGTTAATTCATGTTTCATAATGCACCTCCGCTTCTAGGATTATGGTAACACAACACTGTTTAACAGTCAAACAAAAAGTTTAACAAAATTTAACTTTTTATATTGACAGCATAGTTAAACAGTGTTAAACTTTGAAGGGTAAGGAGGTGAGCGAGTTGTATAAGTATAAAAGACTAAGAGGGAGGATAATAGAAAAGTTTGGAACCCTGAGTAGATTTGCCAAAGCAATAGGTATCTCTGAAACTGCTTTATCAAAAAAGATGCAGTGTAAAACAGGTATTTCACAATCAGACATTTGTTTGTGGTCAAAGCTCTTAGATATTAAGCCGGAAGAATATGGATCATATTTTTTTGCCTAGAAAGTTAAACTTGGTTAAACTTTGAAAATGCCAATGTATGGAGATAAGGCTGACAAGCTACTGGAGTAGAAAGGAGGAAACATTGGAAGATAGAAGTCTGACGATAGAAGAAACGCTTCAAAGTATAGATGATACCTTGAAGCGCATAGAAGATTTTCTTCATAATGGCCGGTCAATTTCAGTCAGTTACAGATCCGGCAATCGTAACGCCGATAATTTGGTCAAAAAAGATGTTAATAAAGCTGAAATTTAATGTATTGTTGCCAGATTTTATTTGTACATCTTTTAGTGACAAGAAACCGTCGTTTCCATCGAGAGGAGTTTTAGAATCAATATTATTCTGCTGCTTGTAATTGCAAGCTATATCAGTTGAAATCTGATCTAAAAACTTCACGGGCTCAGAATTTGTTTCATCATCATGACTTACAAAGGTACCAATAATTAAGCCAACGGATGTAAGTAACACAAGACGATTATTTTTTAATGAGTCCATTGTGGTAGAAACACCAAAACAGGTGATTAACTCTTTTTTTAGAGAGTTCATATCGGCATACCTCCTTTCTTTATTACTCGGCATGACGGTGCCTGTAATTAAATTATAGGAGAAACGGATGAAAATTACAATGAGACAGTAAAGAAACTACTGGGAAAGGATGGAGTAGGAAAGTAGTACAAGCGATCTTACATAGGTTATAGAAGAAAGGAGTGCTTATGGATATAGATAAGGAAGCCTTTACCAACAAAGTATACGACCTGTTGATAACGCTGTTTGCACAGCAGGAGGGAGTTGAGATTGAATATCATCTCATCGACAAGAAGGATAAGAAAAAAGGAACAGAAGAGCCGGCATAAGCTGGCGCAGGAGGACAAGCATGAAAGGAGGAGAAACAGAATGTTGAGACATGTGCTTGACGGGATCGCCACTGTTGGAGTGATCCTCGGAGTTGCCGGTATTGCCGGCGTAATCGAATTTGGGACAAGCCCGGTACCCTGTATGATCGCAATCTCCATTGGGATAGGAGCAGGGATGCTGAGCAGCAGATTAAGAGAAAGGAGGGAACTTTGTGAAACGGATATTTCCCTTGATTCTGACAGTAGTGCTAATCGCAGGATCCGCACTCAACGTAAAAGCAGCAAACCTAGAAGAGCCGTTTAAGATGTACACTACGGCTTACTGCCAGGGAACCACTACCTATTCGGGTGTACCGGTCAGAGCCGGGATCTGTGCTGTAAAGAAGGAATGGATTGGAAAATGTGCCATTGTTTATAAATGCGAGCCGGATGGCAGCATTGGTGATTTCCTTGGTTACTGGGAATGCCTTGATACAGGATTTGGCGGTGACGCTGATGAAGATGGTGTTGGAAGCATTGAAGCAGGGAAAGTGATCGATATGTACTTTCCGACCTTGGAAGAGTGCAGGGACTGGATGAAACTGACAGACGGCAAGGTGTATGTGCAGCTGATCGATGCGGAGGGATGAAAGATGGCTACCAATAAACAGAATAATAGCCCCGTTACTTTGGCGAGCCTCGGAGCTATTAAAAAATAACACTTGGTATGCTATTCCTGTCTTTATATTAAGGCAGGGGAAAGGAAAAGTCAACAAATTATGAAAGGAATTGAGTGTCCGTCCTGTCATGGACGGTGTGATCCGGGTGAAATGATCGGTGGTGTCTGCCTGGAATGCCGGGAAGAGGAACGGCAGCAGATCATCAGAAAGAGAAGCGTAGCGCAGATCATGAGCAGTCCATGTTATCAGATGGAGATGCAGTTGGAGGCTATGAAGTGAGCAAGGTTATCTATAAAGGAATAGGACCAGAAAGTGGAAAGAAGGTAAAGAAGGAAGATGCATTTATGTATGCTATGGAGCGGTGCACTACTGATCCGGTAGATATGCAAGAGTTTTGCGATTATTTTACTGGAGTTCAATATGGAAAGGCAACGCCTGAAGAGCTGGCAGAGTTCAGGACTGATCTGGTGGAGTGGTTCTATTCCGGAAACTGGATAAAGGAGGAAGAGGATGCTGAAAAGTTATGCTGAAATGAGAAAAATCGATGTTAAGCCATACTGTGAAGAAAGAGATGGATTACTTTATCTTAACTGGGCGAAGTGCATTGATTTATTGCATGAAAATGGCGCTGAAAAGGTGTACTGGATACCTATACCGGATGAAAGAACCGGCACTTCGTTAAGAATGACGGAGGTGACCTTTGAGGATAAAAACAAGGTTATTAATCGGTGCTATGAGACAAGAATCAGGGTTGTTATTGATGATAATGAATATGAGATGCAGTCACCAGTGATGAACGGGAGCAATCCGGTTAAGGATAATTCTATGAGTCAGCAGAGGGTATGGAATAGTATGTGCAGATCATTTGTGAAGTGTGTTGCTATTCATACCGGTCTTGGCTTTGACCTGTGGCTTAAGGAAGAAATGAAGCCGTTTGCAACGGGTATTCCACAGGAAGAGGCAAAACCTGCAGCATCACAGCTCAAGATATTACAGGATGTATGTAAGAAGCACAATGTTAATTTGGAAGGTTGGGTTCTGAGTGCCGGAAAGACGATGAATACCATTACTGCAAATGATGTAGGACAGATGCTGCGGACATTGAATGAAAAATATGGTGAGTGATATGCAGTGTAGAGGAAAGATCACACAGATATCCAGGGATATAAAGACTAGAGGGATCCTGATAACGATGTCCCTTACAGAAGTATCGGAACAGGCTCTGCAGATGGTGAGTGCTTTAGATGATCTGAGCGTGGAAATGAAGAAGTACCGTAAGAAACGATCCCAGGATGCAAATGCTTATTTTCATGTCCTTGTAGGAAAGATAGCTGATGCACTGACTATTTCAAAGGCAAAAGCAAAGAATGTCATGATATGCAAATATGGACAGCCTTATCTGTTGGAAGATGGAAGCCCTATGTTTTATAAGACAAATGCCCCGGAAGAATTTATGTGGGAGCAGGAGACACTACATGCGATTCCTGTACGATATGACGGTGTAGCAACCTTCTACAAGATATATCGTGGAAGTCATACATACGATACCAAGGAAATGTCAGTACTTATCGATGGTACTGTAGCAGATGCCAAGGAACTTGGCATAGAAACCCTTCCACCGGCTGAACTGCAGGCCATGAAAGAGAGGTGGGGTGTGTGAAAAGGCTGTGGAGTATCTTCACAGAGGATATGGATCACTGTTACTTCACAGGAGCCAATGTAGTGGAACGGCATCATGTGTTCTATGGGATGGGAGGGGATAAAAAGAAGCACTGTGAAGAATATGGCTATGTAATTCCTCTTCGTCCGGATCTACATCCAAACGGGGTGCAGGCCACAAAATATGCCCGTACTGAGGTTGATCTGTATTTGAAGCAAACCTGCCAGAAGGACTTTGAGGAAAAACATGGGACCAGAGAGGATTTTGTAAACATATTTGGGAGGAGCTATTTATGAACAGCAGAAGTAAAGGGGCACGTGGAGAAAGAGAAGTGGCAGGGATCCTGAGGGAGTATGGATATCCCTGCAGGCGAGGACAGCAGTATTCCGGTGCAAATGGTGATGCGGATGTTGTTGGACTTCCGGGAACCCATATAGAAGTAAAACGCAGGGAACGGCTGGATATCCATGATGCAATGGAACAGTCCGTCAGGGATGCCAGGGAAGGAGAAATGCCTACAGTATTTCACCGCAGGAATAATTATAACTGGCTTGTTACTATGCGGCTTGAGGACTTCATGAAGCTGTATGGGGATAGTCAATAAATGGTTGCAACACCTGCACCATAACGGTGAAGCCACCGGAATGGTCAAAAGAAACCGCTCATGAATGAAAGCATACCACAGTGCCATAATAGAAAGCCTCCTGCCGGGATCCCCGGTGGGAGGGGAAAGGAGACTGATGGAGAAATTTGAAATGTATGTGCCGGCAGCAAGAGGCAAGCCTGCCGGAATAACCATAGCTGATCTGGTCCCGGTTGGACGGGAGAATGCCATTTCACGGCAGATGTTGGTTGCCTTGTGTGTAGAAAAGGGACTGGTATCAGACAGTATCAAAGATAAAGACAGAGCCATGAGGAATCTGCTTAAAGATGCGAGAAAAGAGTATGTGATCATAAACCTTTCTGACGGCATAGGGTATTACAGGCCAACATACAAGGAAATGACGGACCTGAACAGATATATCCGGCAAGAGAAGAACAGAAAGAAAAAAGGTCCTGAAGATAAAAAGGCAGAAGCCCTTTTGGAAGATTATAGGAAAGGCAGATTGACAGAATGAATTATTTGGCTGAATTAAAAGCATTCTATGATACGCTCGCCATAAATTCACTTTCTTCACCTGATATAGCCTTATGGTACGCATTGCTGTCCATAGCTAATCGGTCGGGTTGGAAAACCGAGTTTACTGTAGCGTTATCGGTGTTAGCTTTCTATTCCGGCTCCAATGAATCATCTGTCAAACGGTCACGAAATAAGCTGATGCAATGCGGCTATATTACATACAGATCCAGAAAGGGAAATCAGTCAGCCGTATATCATATTAATAGTCTTGTGGTTCACAGTGAACCGCAAATTGCACCACAAAGTGGTCTACAATGTGTGCCGCAAACTGTACCACAAAGTGTACCTATTAATAAAACTAAACTAAACGAAACAAATATACCCCCTATATCCCCCACAGGCTTCAACAGCTTCTGGGAAGCCTACCCGAAGAAGGTAAGGATCCTGAAAGCGGAAGAGGCTTACAGGCAGATTTTGTTTGAGGACAGCAGCCTTGAAGAAAAGGATGTTGAGGTAGCGGCCTGTAATTACGCTGAAGCTGTAAGGATCATGGAAACAGAGGACAGATACATTCTGAACCCTGAGAATTTCCTGTTGAAAGGGGTGTATGCAGATTATCTGCCGGGGACGTATAAAAAGCCACAGAGGACGCAGAGGGACAAACCCTCAGGGCAGTTCAATCAGTTCATGCAGACTGATTATGATTTTGAAGCACTGGAAAAGGAGCTTCTTGGAGAGGTGGAAGGTAATGGACTGTAATTATCCCAAATGCACAGAGTGCACCTTATCAGATTGCGAGATGGAGGAAAAAGACATAGCAGCATTGCTTAAGCGCAGAAGGTGGGGAAGGAATCCGGAACTGTACAGGCAGAAGCAGAGGGACTACCGGAAGCGGATCAAAGACAATCTCCCGCGTTGTGATGAATGTGATCTGTGTGTATTGGTGCAAAAAGAAAAGCAGGATGGCTGTCGTAGGTTGTGTGTTGAAGAAATGAGACTGATCGAGCAGAAAGTCTCAAACAGCCCACAATGGTGCAAAAAACGGCAGAAAGGATTTGACGGAAATGATAACAAAGAACAAGCAGGCGGCAATGGAGCAGTTTGTGAAACTCCGGGAACAGGGCTATACAGTGGAGCAAACTGCTAGAAAAACAGGGTACTCAGCGAAAACCGTACAAAATTACCTGATGGATGCCGGCGCAACCAGGAAGAAAAAGGACTTTGACCAGTATAGAAGCGAAGTTATAAGGCTGTTCAAAGAAGGAAAGACCACGAGGGAGATTGCAAAGGTTACAGGCCTGTCACGTTCCTGTGTCGGTGACAATCTCAGAGATATGGGGTTGTACCGGTATAAGAATGTCGGCTGCAGCAGGACGGTGGAAGACATGATGGATGAATATGCAAATTATAGAGGACCATTGGAGCCGCAGCCTGTCAGATACAAGGTAAGCAGGTACAGGATCGGCGGCAAGGAATATGTGGATGATCTTACGCCATATGTCCTGTATCCGTCAGAGAAAATCGAACTTGAATATTAAGCGAAAGGAGTGAGAGGTTTGCTGGCCAGCGTGAAAGAGCTCTTTACTCCTGAGAACAATGGAATCAGTACAAGAAAGAATGGAACGGCTGGGAACGAAGCAGAAGATTGCAGCTTTTATGCAGAAAGAAAAGCAGCCGTACGAGTATAAAAGGAAATATGCACAGATCAGAGCAGAAGAGTTTGCCGCAGAATGTGATAAGCGAGAACTGAATTATCATGTGTCAGTTGGTGGGCTTGACAGCATAGTATTATATCTTTTTTTGAATGAGGTATGTCATATAGATGTACCGGGAGTAAGCGCTTCGTATTTAGAGGATAAATCTATTCAGAGGGTACATAAGGCACTTGGAATTATCAATGTGCCACCGTTAAAGCGTGAGGATGGAACCTACTGGAGCAAAGCGAAGGTAATACAGGAGTTTGGTTTCCCGGTTATATCCAAAGAAGTGGCAGCAAAGATAGAACTGTTACAGAATCCATCAGAGAAGAATAAAACAGTGCGCCATGCTATCATTACAGGCGAAACAGGAGAATATGGTGGGTGGCAGAAGGATTCTCGGATGAAGCTTAAACATCGGTGGCTGAAATTGTTCGGTGGGTATGAAAATGAAAATGAGGGATGCGATTATCAGAAGCCGGACTTCTTGGTATCTTCCAAGTGCTGTTATTACCTCAAGGAAAAGAACTGTGATGATTGGGGAAAGGAGCACAACAGTGTGCCATATTTGGGCTTGATGGCATCTGAGGGCGGCAGGCGAGCCAAGAGCTTACGGATGAACGGATGTAATTACTTTGGAGCGTCTACGATCAGATCAGCACCGTTTGCTATATATGGCAGGCAGGATATATTGACATTGGCACTAGAGATGGACGAGCTTTGGAAGCGTGGATTAAGAGAACAATACCGTGCCAGGCTCTTGAAAGAAGGGAAGATAACAGAGCAATTCGTGATGCCGGAAAGTATCATACCGGAAATCTATGGAACCATAGAAAAACAGCCGGATGGAACATTATATACAACTAAGGCACAACGGACTGGATGCAGTATGTGTGGGTTTGGAATCCATATGGAGAAACGTCCACACAGGTTTGATCTGTTGTATAAAGAAAATCCGAAAGAATGGGATTATCTGATGTTCCATATGTGCAAGGATGCAGATGGAAATGATTATGGCTGGGCGAAGGTACTTGATTATATCGGTGTTGGTTGGGATCCGGACACGATCGGTGGAAACTGCAAAGGGCAGATGAACTTGGAAGATTTTATAAAATAACAGAAAGGAGCCGAACCTCCGGCCGGGGTAACGATATATCGGGTTCCTTTTGAAAAATGACATATAAAGATTTTTTAGAGTCAAAAATAGAGCTTGCGCAGGACAGTGGATTTGTTGTGGATCCTGCGAAGATTAACAAAGCACTAAAACCACATCAGAGGGATGCGGTGATATGGGCACTGAAAGGCGGCAGGAGGGCACTTTTTGAATCTTTTGGTCTTGGAAAGACCATACAGGAGATTGAGTTTTGTCATCAGGCTGCAGATTACTATGGTGGTAGGGCACTGATTGTGTTGCCGCTGGGAGTAAAACAGGAGTTTACCCGGGATGCCGTGGAGATCCTTGGCTATAAGAAGCCGGAGTATTGCCGAACAATGGAAGAAGTTGAGAAGAGCAAAAGCCAGATTGTATTGACCAATTATGAACGTGTTCGTGACGGGGATATCCGACCAGAGTATTTCACGGCAACCTCTCTGGATGAAGCAAGTGTCCTGCGGAGCTTTGGAAGTAAGACATATCAGACGTTCCTTGATAAATTTAAAAATGTTCCATATAAGCTGGTAGCAACAGCGACACCGTCACCAAACCGGTATAAAGAACTGATCCATTATGCCGGATATCTGGAGATAATGGATACCGGGCAGGCCCTTACAAGGTTTTTTCAGCGTGACAGCACCAAGGCAAACAACTTGACCCTGTACCCAAACATGGAAGATGAATTCTGGATGTGGGTGAGCAGTTGGGCATTGTTTGTAACAAGACCATCTGATCTTAACCCTGAGTATTCTGATGAGGGGTATGATCTGCCGCCATTGGATGTGAGGTGGATTGAAATTCCGGTACGTTATGGAGATACCGCAGATCGGTACGGGCAGATACAGCTGTTCCAGGAAGCGGCAGAAGGGTTAAAAGAAGCGGCAGCCGTTAAGCGTGATAGTATTGACCAGCGTGTGGCTGAAATGAAACGACTCGTAGAAGAATCGCCGGAAGACCATTTCCTGTTATGGCATGATTTGGAAAATGAACGGAATGCAATCAAGAAAGCCCTGCCTGAGGTAGTAGATATTTACGGATCTATGGATTATGACGAACGGGAGAAGCGTGTAATTGATTTTTCCAATGGTATGTGTCGGTTATTTGCTACCAAGAAATCACTGTCAGGATCCGGCTGTAATTTTCAAAGGTATTGCCATAAGGAGATCTTTTTAGGCATTGATTATGAATTTAATGATTTTATACAGGCAGTACACCGGTGTTACCGATTTTTGCAGAAAGAACCGGTTGTGATCTATATCATCTACATGGAGAATGAGCGGCAGATTAAGAAAGCATTGATTGAGAAATGGAAGAATCACAATCACATGGTCGCAAAGATGATCGAGATTGTAAAAAAGTATGGCTTGAACTCTAAAAATAAGGCAGAGCGGCTGGAAAGGAAGATGGGTGTGGAAGGAAGCAGAGAAGAAAGAACAGTAAGAGGAAACCATTATACAGCGGTCTATGGTGACTGTGTGGAAGAAACAAGGGAAATGGAAAGCAACAGTGTTGACCTGATCCATACCTCAATTCCGTTCGGAAATCATTATGAGTACAGTGCCAATTACAATGATTTCGGGCATAACCAGAATACAGACAGGTTCTTTGACCAGATGGACTTTTTAACACCGGAACTGCTCCGGATCCTGAAACCCGGAAGAGTGGCAGCAATCCATGTAAAAGACCGGGTGCTTTTTGGAAATACTACTGGTACAGGGATGCCTACTATAGAACCGTTCCATGCGCAGTGCATCAGCCATTATATGAAGCATGGATTTCAGTATTTTGGGATGATTACTGTTGTAACAGATGTGGTCAGGGAAAACAATCAGACATACAGGCTCGGGTGGTCAGAGCAGTGTAAGGATGGATCAAAGATGGGAGTAGGGTGCCCGGAATACATTCTGCTTTTTCGAAAGCTGCCGTCAGACAGATCTACGGCGTATGCTGATGATCCTGTTAAAAAGACCAAGGAAGAATATACTCGGGCACAATGGCAGATAGATGCGCATGGCTACTGGAGATCGTCAGGGGACAGGTTGGTCAGCAAAGAAGAACTGGAGAATATATCCGTGGACAATCTGCAGGCGGTATATCGGAAGTACAGCAGAGAAAATGTATACAATTATGCGGATCATGTAAAATTGGCCAAAGATCTGGACAAGGAAGGAAAACTGCCAGCGACTTTTATTGTTGTGGCGCCTGGGTCATGGAATCAGATGGAAGTCTGGGACGATATTAACCGAATGCGTACCCTCAATACCACACAGAGCCGTAGAAGGGCACAGATGCACGTGTGTCCGTTGCAGCTTGATATTGTAGAGCGGATCATCAACAGATACAGTAATGAGGGCGATACGGTCTATGATCCTTTTGGTGGCTTGATGACGGTACCTATGACAGCGGTT
Source organism: Suilimivivens sp. (assembly GCF_037359455.1). Classification (NCBI taxonomy): domain Bacteria; kingdom Bacillati; phylum Bacillota; class Clostridia; order Lachnospirales; family Lachnospiraceae; genus Suilimivivens; species Suilimivivens sp. The sequence goes on along the minus strand of NZ_JAXXXI010000042.1, from coordinate 73,924 downwards.
AAGATGCACCGATATGGGAAAGGCTGTGAACTGAATCCGGATTACTTCCGGGATGGAGTCGGTTATCTGCAGGCAGCAGAGAATGAGATTGATGAGCCTACGTTATTTGATTTCATGCCGGAGATGCTGCCGTGACAATAGAAGATACTTGTAAGGAAATACGGAAGTCAGTTGAACGATGGAAAGATATTAACCGGAGCGGATGTAATGATCCTTTTTGGACAGATGGTGTCAATATGAATCTTGTGAGGAATCACATCATTTATTACAAGCGGCAGTTGGAGGACATATGCAGGAGCTCAAGGTGTGGTTTACCAGAAGAATATTATCTGGCAGTTCCACCGGAAGTAGATATCAATTACATGGCACACCTAAGGCAAAAAGACCGAGTAAAAAGGCTTTTATCAATGGGAGATGTGCCTGTACTGAAACATTACAGTTATGACGAGCATCAGATGAGTTTATTTTAGCAGACCGGACAGCTCCGGTTTGCATAAATTAAAGTTTAGGAGGAAGAAGTTATGCCAAGTAAAAAGGTTATGTATGAATGTAAATACTGTGGTAAAGAATTTGCAGATTACGATGAGTGTGCAAATCATGAAAATACACATATTTGTAGATATGACAGCGTAGACAATAAGAAAATTGCTGAAGAATTGCGACAGTTAAGTGATAAGGCATATGGTTATCATATTAGGAATATGGTTATGGGTGTGCCAGTTTCCAATTTTTCAAACCTTATGAACGAAGCAGCATCTAGGTTGGAAAAGCAAACTTCAAAGAAGTCCGATTAAAGTTTAGGAGGACAAACATGCAGGAAGCGTTTAAAAGAATTCTGTCAAAGCTTGAGGGAATAGAAGTACACTGTTTAGAAATGAGTGATTGGCAAGGACAGAGTGCGATTGAAAGTGCTATTGAAATTGTCAAACAGGAACAACAAAGCTACATTGGAAATTGGATTCCATGTAGCGAAAGGCTCCCTGATAAAGAAGGAAGCTATTTGGTTGTAGGAAAGACAGGCGGTGCCGTTGTTACAAGATGGTATGCACCAAGCGAATATTATCCGAATGGTCATTTCGGTGGAAATTGTGCAGATTACATCAGATATTGGATGCCAAGGCCGATAGCACCAGAATAAAAAGCGGAACTAAACTGAAAAAACAAAAATCTTGTGTATTGATACACAGAAAGGCGGTCTATATGGCGAGAGCGAAGGTAGAAGAGGGTAAGAAATTCATACGGAAGGATATCAGCATGGATCCGGAGCAGTACGAGAGACTTCTGCTGTTCTGCCAGAGGGAAGAGCGGAGTATATCCTGGGTGATCCGGAAAGCACTGGACTGTTATATGGATGTGTAACGGTACACAAGATTTCACAAAACTGAAATTTAGGAGGTAGAACATGGAACAGAGATGGATACCGGTAGCTGAAAGGCTGCCAGAAGATGGAACATATTTAACAACGCTTGACGGCGAGCTTGTCGGACAGGAGGAACCTTTCACAGGGATGTGCGGAATCGAAAATGGTAAATGGGATGAAGATGGATGCGTTATCGCATGGATGCCATTGCCGGAGCCGTACCGGGGAAAGTGAGGATAAAAATGGCAAAGATGACAGAGAATGAAGCGATAGAAGAATTAAAATATGATTGCAACGAACTTGGAAAAGCAATTCCGTGTGATACATCATGGGGAAAATCATTTGAAAATGCTTATGCAATGGCAATTAAGGCTCTGGAAGAGGTACAGCAGTACCAGGCAATCGGTACACATGAAGAATGTCAGACAGCAATGGAACTCTATAAGGAAATGCACAAGCGAAAATTTACACTTGAAGACGTGGAAGAGTACATGAAGTTTGAGGACGAATGCGTAAGAAAGAATTTTACTTTTAAGAGCTTGCTTGAATCGAGAGAAAAGCAAACACCAAAGAAGCCAGATCTTGAGGGTGACGGATACGGAGATGATGTGGTTCTTATTTACGATACTTGGATTTGCCCATGCTGTGGAAAACGCTATGAGATTGATTATGAAGAATATAATTACTGCCCGAATTGCGGACAGGCAATAGATTGGAGTGTAAGAAATGAAGATACTGATTGATATTACAGAGGATTTGATAGAAATTGTGAAAGGACGGTGGAATAGATGTTGACACAAAAGGATATTCATAATTTTTTGGTGGAACATATGTCAGTGCAACAGAAAATAGATATTTCAATGAGATGTGGCAATGATCCCAAGAAGATAGAAAAGTCAGAGAAAACTGTAGCGGAATTATGCAATATGATCTGCGGTGCTGGCCTAGAGTATTTGAACAAAAGGATATAATAACAAAACGTCCTGCCGGGACGAATCCACAACAGAACGTTTGTTTGGGATAAACAAATAATACCATGACAGGAAATATATGTCAATGGTCTGTTGCATAAAAATTGCGGTACAGCTACCGACCAAAGCAACCTGTACCGCATCACGTCTAAGGATATTATAGCAGAACCGCTGTCCTTAGGCAAGAGAATGTGGAGGAATGCCCTATGACAGCAAAAGAGAAGGTAAAGAATGATGTATTACTGAGCATGGAAAGCCATGTGGACAGGCAGACGCTTGACCACTTGGAGAGAGTGTTGAACCGGATCCTTTCAGGAGTAGATGTCTCGGAGAGCGAGACACTGCCGGCTACAATAGATGACAGCAATGCTTATGTCTGGAAGCTGTTCATGCTGCGGAAAGCGCCAAAGCTGTCAGAAAGGACTGTTCAGCGGTATGGTGACGTTTTAAAGCATTTCACAGAGTATTGTAACAAGCCATTCATGAAAGTGACCAGCATGGACGTAGAGGTATATCTGTCTGCAATCAGCAGGGATAACAGTGAGACATCCCTGGATGGCCAGCGCAGGTGCCTGTCAGCATTCTTTACCTGGATGAGAAAGTCACATCTTATCACAGAGAATCCTTGTGATGAGATCGAGCCATACAAGATCGTTGAGAAGCCTATAGACCATATGCAGCCGGAAGAGGTTGAGCAGCTTAAGACCGGTTGCAGAACCAAGAGGGACAGGGCAATGATTGAATTTCTCAGATCCACTGCTGTCAGGGTAGGAGAAGCTGCACAGATCAGGATATGTGATATTGACTGGAGAACAGGGGAGGTATCCGTATACGGTGAGAAATCCCGGAGATACAGGACAGCCTTTCTTGACAGTGTAGCACTTAAATTCATGACTGATTACGTCATGGAGCGTGGGATCCCGTTCAACAGCAAAGAAGCAATTTTTACACAGGATCGGGGTAACCGGCATAAAGGACTGGAAAGGGCAAGCATCCGGGCGGCAGTCTATGGGATCCGGGACAGGGCACATATGGAGCGGCGGGTGTATCCGCACCTGTTCCGGAAGACTACCGCAACCAATATCACAAAGAGAGGCGGCTCTGTGCATGATGCAGGGGAGTATATTGGCCATAAGGACAACAGTACGGCTGCGAGGTTCTATACCTTTGTGGGGAAAGACCATACAGAGGAGATTTTTAAAAAGTACGTTGCGATAGTATAAAATAACGTGTATAATTTAATAAATAATATGCCATACGGTAAGAGGATCGTATGAAGGGTCAGTTGGGATCGGGTGTTGAAGAATACCGGATCCCTTTTTGTTGGGTGTTGAGATATGGCAAAAGGAAAATATGAGAAATGGCTCGAGGGAGAAAACTTAATACTGTTGGAAGGCTGGGCAAGAGATGGACTTACAGATCAGCAGATAGCTCATAACATGGGGATAAGTACAGCAACATTATATGAATGGAAAAAGAAGTACCCTGATATTTTGGAGGCCCTAAAAAAGGGAAAAGAAGTAGTTGACAGATATGTAGAAAATGCCCTGCTGAAAAGAGCTCTTGGATATGAGTATGAAGAGGTGTCTAAAGAGTATGAATGTGAAACGCTGGTAAAGACAAAAGTGACCAAGAAACAAGTGGTTCCGGATACTACAGCGCAGATCTTCTGGCTTAAAAACCGGCGGCCAGATTTATGGCGAGACCGTGTGCAGATTGATGATAAAGCAAGCCTTGCAAAGGTAGATGAGCTGATTAAGTCAATAGGTGAGGTAGCAGCAAAAGATGGGTGATTTTCAACTTTCAGAAATGCAAAAAGAATATTGGAACCATGCGGATCATAGGTGGAATGTGAAAACAGGTGCCACAGGTTCCGGAAAGACATATCTGGATTTTTATATGGTACCAAGGAGAATTAGGTCTTGTACGGGAGCGGGACTGATCGTACTGCTTGGGAATACCAAGAGTACATTGCAGCGTAATATACTTGATCCTATGAGAGATATCTACGGATCAGGACTCGTATCAGAGATCAGTAACGATAATACGGTGCATCTGTTTGGCAGAAAGGCATATTGCCTTGGTGCAGATAAGGTAAATCAGGTGAGTAAGATACAGGGAGCAACGATTGAATATGCTTATGGAGATGAGGTGACAACGTGGAACCGGGAAGTGTTTGAAATGCTTAAAAGCCGTCTGCGTTGTAAAAACAGCCTTTTTGATGGAACCTGTAACCCAGATGGTCCCAAACATTTTTTTAAGCAGTTTCTGGACTCAGATGCTGATATATTTCAGCAGAAGTATACGATTGACGATAACCCGTTCCTTCCGGAGGAGTTTGTAACAGAATTAAAAAAGGAATATGCAGGGACAGTATATTATGACAGGTACATTAAGGGAAATTGGACAAGGGCAGAAGGGTTATTATTTCCGCAATTTGCAGCGGATCCTCAGAGATGGAATATCAGTTATGAGGATGCCAAGAGACTTCCGGTAAGCCAGGTATTTCTCGGCATAGATATTGGTGGAACGAAGTCTCACAGTACTTTTGTTGCTACAGGTATAGTTGGAAATTATCAGAAGCAGATAAGGCTTTATGCAAAAATTTTAAAGCATAGTAAGGGAACGGTAGATCCGGATAGATTGTATGAAACGTATGATGATTTTCAAAAGGAATTTAAAGCATTATATCCGGCTTTTCCGATCACTAAGGCATATGTCGATAATGAAGCACAAATGATCGAGAACGGGTTACGTTCTTTTAGCCGGCAAAAGGGGTACTACACCAGCATAGATGATTGTAAGAAAGTGGAGTTCAATGAGAGAACACTGGCATATAATTTTATATTCAATACAGACAAGTTTATGATTGTATCTGAGTACTGTCCGGATGTAATAGAGTCTTTATCAACAATGGTGTATGCAGATGAAGATGAGGATAGTCTGCTCGATGATTATAGTACAGATGTGGACACATATGATGCCGATTTTTATAGCTGGAGTCGGCACATGGATTATTTTTATATGCGCGCCAGATATGGCAGATAGGAGGAAGCAAGGAAAGACGCAGTAACAGAATTTTTACGGAAGCTTGGGTACGATTACAATTCGATAGCCCAGGGGGTAATTAAAAAGTGTGATGACTGGTACACAAACAGAGTGACGGAATTTCACAAAAGAAAGACAATCAATAGTGTAAGCTATATCTTGCAGTCCCTTAATTTTGCAAAGCGGTGCTGTGCTGATGACGCTAATCTTTGCGAGGTGGTAGAGATTAATGCGGGGGAGAAGAACGCACAATTTGAGGGGGTTCTTGATATTCTGAAGGCGAACAACTTTGATACCCAGTACCGCAGGCAGCTTGAGTCTATGGCAGCTTCTGGCACGGTGGGAGGCTATATCCGGCTGGAACAAGCCGATATACTGAAAAGTGGGCTCATAAGAGGCGGCAAGATCCGCATAAATTATGTTGATGCAGAGGGAATAGTGCCTTTGACCGTAATTAACAACGAAGTCGTGGAATGTGCGTTTACAGGAACAGATCTGGCAGCTGGTAAAGAGGTAGATGTGCTTGTTATCTTTGTGCTGGAAAAGGGGAAATATGTAGCAAATACATATTACTTTGAGGATAACAAAAATGTACCTGAAAGGGATATGTCATTGCAGCTCGGTGAGGTAAAGCCATTCTTTATTATGAGAACAGCAGAAGTGAATAATCTGGATGATATGGCTGGGTACGGATATCCAAAGCTTTACAACACCATCCCTGTTCTGGAAATGACGGATCTTGCATATAATATTCTTTTCAGCGACCTTGATAAGGGAGAAAAAATTATTTTGGTAAATGAGCTGCTCTGCAAATTTGATAGAACAACAGGGGAGCCAACATTTACACCTGAGCAGAAAAAGTATTTTATCCAGTATGGGGAAGAAAAGCATTCAGATGACAAGTCTCTTGTTCATGAGTATAACCCTGAAATACGTATAGATGCCATTACCAAAACGCTTGAAACCTGTTTTTCATTGCTGTCCATGTCATTTGGATATGGAACAAAGAAGTACAGCTTTGAAAATGGACAGATTAAGACAGCAACAGAGTATATTGGAGAGCGTCAGGATGCAATGCAGGAGCTGAATAAGCAGAGGTATGAAGCAACGCAGTACATTACTGCAATCTGCAGGGCAATTATGTGGTTCTCAAATACGTTTCACGGGACAGCGTGGGATCTCGAATCAGATATCTGTATACAGTTTGATGATTCCTATATTACAGATAAACAGACCGAGCTTGAAACTATGAGGGCAGATGCCATCAGCTTTCCACAGGTACAGGAATTTCTTGTGCAGTATGTTATGATGCGTTTGAATTGCGAGAGGGAAGAGGCTTTGAAGTACATACAAAATACAGAAGAGCCGGTAGATGATCTGGAAGACTGATAAGGTGGTGGTATAAAGGGCATTAACATCTGAGCAGATGGACATCTTGGCAGATAAATACGTGATAGGTCTTTTTCAGGGGCTGGAAAGCGAAATTATCGGGGATATTGCACGGCGTATAAAGAAGACAGGGCGCTTTACAGAAACTGCAGAAATTATGGCAAAGTCCATGATGGAAAAGGGATATTCTCCGGCTAAGATACGTGCGGAGGTTATGAAAAGCATCCGTGCAGATAAAGATCTTCAGGATGAAATAGCAAAGAATACGCTTGAGTACAAGAAATTTGTGAAAGAGGCTATCAGGGATACCATAAAGGAAGCGAAAAAAGCCGGGGATAAGATGACCGCAGAGGGAGGAATGATGGCTTTTAACGAGGATCTGTCCTTATGGGAAAAGGCGGGGCAGGATCTGAAAAAGCCAAACAGTCTTAGCCAGCTTATTAATTCCTTTAAAGCCCAAACAGCCGGCAGCCTGAGAAATATCACGGGAACTACAGGGTTTAAAGACACGGTTCTGTATTCTGTGGCATCCGCTTATCAGAGAGAAGTGGATCAGGCGCTGGTAAAAGTGGCAACCGGTGCATTTTCATATGATCAGGCGGTAAATGATTGCGTACATCGTCTTGCGCAAAGCGGACTGCGAAGTGTGGATTATGCAAGCGGCAGGTCATATCAGTTGGATACAGCGGCAAGAATGTCCGTAAGAACGAGTATGTCACAGCTTTCCGGACGAATTACGGAAGAAAATATTCGTAGTACAGGAGTAGATCTTGTTATAACATCACAGCATATGGGGAGCAGGCCGGAGCATGCCGTATGGCAGAATAAAGTCTTTTCCTATAGTGGAAAAAGTAAGAAGTATCCGGATTTTTTTAAAGAAACAGGGTATGGAACAGTAACAGGACTTAAAGGAGCAAATTGTTCTCATGACTTTTTCCCTTTCTGGGAAGGAATATCAGTGAAGGATCCGGATATTAAAGAACCCGATCCTGTAGTGGTAAAAGGGAAGTCTTACACGTATTACCAGGCAACACAAAAGCAGAGACTGATGGAGCGTCAGATCAGGGCAACCAAAAGGGAAATCGAAGCCCAGAAAGCAATAGGCGGCGATATAACTGAGCTGTACGGGTCTCTGAAAAAACAGACAGCAGATTATCATGCTTTTAGCACAGCTGTTGGAATCAGGGCGAAGGATAACAGATTACGGGTTGTTGGAGGAAGCAGCGGTGTAAAGAAAAATAAAACTTTAGTGGTTCCAAATTCACAGAAAAAAGCAGATAAGCAGAAGATTTCTGCTCAAAAAGGGCAAATGGAGCTCCTGAAAAAGTACGGAAGTCTGACCAATATCATGCTAAGTGGTACAGTAGATGATATGGCAGAGTGGGACAGATATCAGAAGATAACAGGGAAAACGGAAAAAGAATTATTATCTGAATTGTCTAAAAATGCCAATAACTGGGAATCAATACTGGGTATGCAATCTGATAATACCATGAAGCCTTTCATTGATCAGTTACTGGGTATTGCAACCGATGATGAGCTAAGTGCTTTGAAACTTTGGAGCGGCGAGACCTATGCTAATATCAATCGTTATATGCGGTATGGAATAAATGTGGATGATATTTCAAAGAATGCTGCAAAGAGTATTGAAAACGTATTGAACAGGATAAGTACAACGGAAGATATTATTGTTCACCGTGGAACCGGGACAAAGCATATTTTTGAAAAAATAACGAGTGATTGGAAAAATGATCCCAGTATTTTAATGGGACAGGAGTTTAAAGATGATGGTTTTGTTGCTACATCGCCATTGGAAAAAGGTGGATTTAGTGGAGTCGGAGCAAGCCAGGCAGAATTATTTATAAAAGTCCCAAAAGGTACACACGGAGCGTATATTGCGCAGTTGGCGCATAATGAGCTCGAAAAAGAATTTTTATTGCAAAGAGGCTACTCCTATAGGATAATTAAGGCAGAGTACAGAAGTAACCCGCTCTTCCCGGAAGACAAAGATTTAAAAGTATGGTGTGAGGTGATATTGGATGAGTGATTACTCTTGGAATAATCCGGATTTGCAGTTGATTTGTGGGCAGTGCCATTTCAAAGACAAAGATCCAACGTTATGCCATTGTGTAGAACCACCTATAAAAAAGGCATTTATTCCGAAAGATACAGGATCATGCTCATTCGTTCGTGAGTCTTATTGGCATCGTATGCCAAAGGAAAAACAAGATGAGTTAAATGAATTTATAAAGAAAAGGAGCGAAAAATACTTGCGTAAATAACACCCGTTTGTTATAGTGAAAAAGAGGGTGATTTCATGGAAGATAAAAAGGTTATGGAAGCCATCCGGAAAATTACTGCAAGGGGTGGAAACGCAGAAGTAAAGCAGTCTAAGGATGGCAGGCTGGTTGTTTATGAAGTAAAAAAGAATATTGTCTCAGCATAAAGAGGTATGCTGATAGAGCTAATCGGAGCTGATCTACAGAATTTATCTGTAGGCCGGCTCTTTTTTGTTATCCCGGGATAGAGCAGTGGTAGCTCACTGGTTTCCTTAGCCAGGAGTCGGTGGTTCGATTCCACCTCCCGGAATTTCCCATATCGCAGAAAGTGCGATTCAAAAAATATTTTAGGAGGACGATATGAAGAACATTTTTGAAATCATGAAAGAGTATGGACTTGAAATACCGGAGGATAAGAAAAAGGACTTTGAAAAAGCCGTGCTGGAGAATTACAAGACCGTGACTGACTATGACAATCAGGCAAAGAAGCTGGACGCAGCCAATGATACAATCAAGGCCAATGATACCGCCATGAAAGACTTACAGGGTAAGTTAGACGGATTTAAGGATGTAGATGTGTCTGGTCTGAATCAGAGAATCAAGGATCTGGAAATAGAAAAGGCGAATATCCAAAAGGACTGTGATGCCAGGATTGCAGATCGTGATTTTAATGACCTTGTGAAAGAAAGCATCGCTGCTGTCAATGGCAGAAATGCCAAGGCAATTACAGCTTTGTTGGATGTGGATACGCTGAAAGCGTCCAAGAACCAGAAAGAGGACATTGCTGCAGCACTGAAAGCACTGACAGAAAAAGAAGATAGCAAGATGCTCTTCGGAGAAGCAGAAGATAGTCCAGAGGACAAGAGTAATCCTATTGGAGCACTCAGAAAGCCGGGAGCCGGATTATCGGGGGTAGAAGCAGAATTCTACAGGAAAAACCCGGAACTCAAGCCAGAATAAGAGGAGGAAAGAATAATGGCACACGAAGCGCAGGAAAGATATTCTAATTTAGTATTAGCGAAAGTGAGAAAGTCACTTGTGTTAAAAGATGGGGTTGTTTTTAATAATGACTATGAAGGGTCTCCCAAAGCGGGAGCTGTAAAGATCCCCGTGAGAGATACAGAAGTGGCCGTATCAGATTACGATAAGGCAAACGGCATTACAGCTGGAACAGGCAATACCACATATGAAACTATGCCTATCGATAAAGATAAGGCCGTGAATGAAATCATCGATGGATATGATTCTCAGTCCGTTCCGGATAATCTGGTAGCAGACAGACTGGATTCTGCAGGCTATTCTCTGGCAAAGCAGATGGATACAGATGGGGGTATCGTACTGATCGCAGGATCCACTGTGAAGAATGAAACAAGCCTCACATCAGAAAATATCTATGACAAGATCGTAGATCTGAAGACAGATATGGATAAAGAGAATATTCCTAATGATGGTAAGAGATATCTGCTGGTACTGCCTGATACAATGGCACTCATCCTCAAGGACAAGGATCATTTTGTAAAGGCCTCTGATCTCGGGGATGCTGTTGTACAGACCGGTGCAGTTGGAAAGATCGCAGGTTTTCTTGTGATTGAATGGAATGATAATACAGCAAATCTTGCCATGATTGCAGGTCATCCCAGATTTGCTACCAGAGCGCAGGAATTTTCTGTACCCGTGCATATTCAAGATCTTTCCGGATCAGGAAAATACATTGGCGCCTCTGCTGTGCAGGGCAGGGATGTATATGCACATAAGGTTCTTAGAAGTGTTGCTATCAGATCTGTGTTTGCGCCGGGTTCACTGACAGTAAGCGCAGCAGCCGGATCAACAGCAGGAAAGACAGTGCTTACCGTAGCTGAAGCTGCCACAGGATCGTTTAAGTATAAGGTAGCACCGGCGGTTGCAGCCAAAGTAGGGGATGTATATGAAGGTACAGAGCTTACTTCCGGCACCACACAGATCAGCGTTACTGCAGGGCAGGTGGTTGAAGTTGCAGATCTTGATTCCAATGGAAAGGTCGTTAAGGTAGGATATCATACTGTAGCAGCAACAGAGATCAAAAAGTAGAAGAGGAGGGAGCGGTAATATATGATACCAGAAATAGTAGACTGGGGGTATTACAGCTCCCTTCGCAATAAAATATCTGAATCGGAATTTGAAAGGGCAGAAGCGCTCGCGGAAAACGAGGTCAGGCTTGTAGTAGGCAGATATCGCTGGTTAATGCTGGATAAAGATGCTTTTTATTTTGACCAGCTGAAAGAGTGTATCTGCAGTGTAATGGACTATATGTATGACAGGAGAAAGTCTGGAAGCGGGAGAAACATAGCATCTGTTAGTAATGATAGGTATACTGAGAGCTATGCTATCCAAACGGAGTCACAGGCAAAAGCAGAGCTACAGAATAATATCCGGACGTGGCTGTCCGGAACAGGACTGGCAGGTGCATACTGATGGCATTATTTACTGATGTAGTAACTCTATTTCAAAAGAAAAATGATGGCTCTTATGTTCGAACAATTGTAGATGGAGTCATGTGGACTGATACGGTGGAAAAAAGCCTCTCTACAGGGAAATTGGTAATGGCTAAGGCAATTTCGGTAACATTTCCGGAAGAGACGCTGGATTTAATAGACCTTTCCACGTATTCAGAAGAAGATGCAGTATTTTTTGGGAGTGTTACTGGTGAGATTACAGGAGAGAAGGGAAAGCGGTTATCTGATCTCATGATGGAATATCCACGGAGTGGTATTATCCGTTCAGTAAGTGATAACAGTAATCGTGATTTTCTGAAAAATATAAAGGTGGTGGCATACTGATGACCACAGAACTGTTTAAGCTCCAGACTCCCAAAGGCGAAGTGGTTAAAGTGCGGTTGCCGAGTGGCGAAGTAAAAATGGAGGTTCACTGGGATCAGAATCTTGGGGATGAGTTGAGTAGTCGTTTTAACAAAGCACAGCAGTTTATTGACAGCGAATGTCTGAGACACTGTGAAAAGTTTACACCTAAAGATACCGGGATCCTGATTCAGAGCGGCATTATGAATACTACTATCGGTAGCGGAGAACTGGTATACCGGACACCATATGCAAGAAGATGGTACTATAGGCCGGCAGCTTTTCAAGGAGCCCCTTTACGAGGCAATATGTGGTTTGAACGTATGAAACAGGAATACAGGAAATCTATCCTTGAAGGTGCGGCAAATATAGCAGGGGGAAATGCAAAATGACGGTTGCATCGGCATTGGCAGAGTGGCTTTCTAAGATAGAGAGCCTTTCAATCGATACAAATCATATTACTGATGGCTCAGATAAATATGGATTATTTAAGGCTCCGAATCGAGACATTAAGAATCACATTGACGGAAGCTATGAAATTACAGAATATTATGATTTTTTCGCAAGGCAAGCATCCGTGAGTCAATCTGACAGGCAGGACTCCGATGAGTGGTTGGAGAACCTGTCTTATATGGCTGATGATGCCGGAACTATATATGAGCTTCCGGATCTTGACGGGAATAGAAGAGTGATTTCGATTACGCTCACCGGTGCTCCGTATGTTATGGAGTCTGGAAGTAATGAAGTATTATACCATATGTCAATATCTGTGACATATGAGAGAGAAAGAGAGGTCTGAATATGGACAAATTAACAAGATTAAAGAAGGCGAAAACGATTCCCTTTATTAATACTGCTGATACTGGGGCAAAGAGTTGGGCAAGAATAGGAAAATCCACAATCTTTGATCTCACACTGAATGCAAATATTGTGACAAGTGATTTTATCGAGGATGATATGCCTACGGATGATGTGACCTATTACAAGCCGACATTGCCGCAGGAACTCCAGACAAACAAAGGGGATCCGGCATTTGATTTTATTTACAATATGTTCAAGACCCTGCCAACGGGAGAGGACATCAAAAAAGAAGTTCTGATCGTGTTTGCGGGAGCAGGGGACACTTATGATGCCTGGCTGGCAAATTGTTCTGTTATTTTGAAGGATTTTAACACAGTAGATGAAAAAATCCTGTTTGATCTGAATTTTAACAAGATTACATCCGGAACGGTAACTCTTGCAGACGGAGTACCAACGTTCACTGAGTCGTCTGTATCATAAAAGAAGGGGGAGATAAAAATGACATATACATTGATCGTAGGTACAAAAAGTTATGATCTGCCTAAAAAAACGTTAGCGATTGTCGAAAAGCTGGACGGAGTGGTGGCTCTTGACAAAAACCCGAGAATGAACACCAGGGATAAATACCAGTCTATCCTGAATTTGGAGGAAGAGCTTCTTGGTAAAAATAATCTCGAAGAGATTCTGGGTGCTACGAGTCTGGATGACGTGGACTTATCAGAGGTAGTCATCACATTTCGGAAAATTGTAGATGCCTATAATAAACCGGTGCAGGAGTATGACAGAGCAGCCAGTACAGAAGCATTTAACAGAATTCCTGTGGAAAAGCTTAATCAGTTGGCTACTCTTGTAAAAGCAATTCCGAACAAGGGATGATAGATCTGACTGCAAGAAGCCTGCCAAACACAGTATATGTAAATGGCAGGCTTTTCTCAATCTATACTGATTTTCGGGTGTGGATGAGGTTTGAAAAATCTCTTACGGGGCACCGCCGGGGAGAATTTCTGCCATACCGATATTTATTTAAAAACGATTATCCTGTTCTCACCGATTTAAACGACCTGCTCGCTTTTTCAAGACCGGAGAAAAAACTGCCAAGGCAAGTGGGAAGTGCGGGATCTGGAATTATAGCAATCGATTTCGAATTAGATGCCAATCTGATTTATGCGGCATTTCTGCAACAGTACGGCATAGACCTAATAGACATACCAGAGCTGCATTGGCATAAATTTCTTGCCCTGCTGGACGGATTAAAGGGTACAAAAATGGATGAGGTTATGGGGTACCGGTTCTACGAGAAACAGGTAGACAATCGGACAGACCAATATGAGCAACTCCGGGAGGCCTGGGAAATCGAAGTTCCCCTTTCAGAAGAGGAACAGGCAGAACTCGATGAATTCAATGCGAAATTTGGAGGCTGATAAGGAGCGACGGTTCTCTTTTATTTAATACAAAACTGGATACAAATGGTCTGACTACAGGGCTTGGGAAAATAGGCAGTATTGCATCGGCATCTTTAGCCGGAGTAGCAACTGCAGTTGGAGCCGGGGTTACTGCCTTTGGAACTCTTACAAAGGCTTCTCTTGATTCTGTTGCCTCTTTGGAACAGAACATTGGGGGTATAGAAACTTTATTTGGCGCCGGTGGAGCACAAAGCGTAGAAGAGTATGCCAAGAGCATGGGGAAAAGTGTGTCAGAGGTATCAGATGAGTTTGATTCCTTGATGCAGGCGCAGAGTCTTGCTCTTGAGAACGCAAACAATGCCTATGCTACTGCTGGTATGTCAGCAAACGAGTATATGGAAACCATTACTGGTTTCGCTGCTGCATTAAAGCAGAGTACTTCTAGTGAAAAGGAAGCTGCAGAAGCCGGCAATCAGGCAGTTATAGACATGTCTGATAATGCAAACAAGATGGGAACCTCTATGGAAGCCATCCAAAATGCTTATCAGGGATTCGCAAAGCAGAATTATACCATGCTGGATAATCTGAAGCTTGGTTATGGTGGTACCAAGTCAGAGATGGAAAGACTTCTTGCGGATGCAAGTGAATTATCCGGTATTGAATACAATATTGACAGTCTGAAGGATGTTTACAGTGCAATCCATGTTATTCAGGATGAACTGGGAATTACGGGGACAACAGCTAAAGAAGCAGCTACTACCATAGAAGGATCAGCAAATTCCATGAGAGCTGCTTGGAACAATTTCCTGAGTGGTGCTGGAGGCACCGATGAACTGGTATCATCGGTAGAGACTTATCTGAATGTTGTGGTAAAAAATCTCAATGAGATAATACCAAGACTGGCAGAAGCACTTCCGCAATTAATGCAGGATATAGGTGATATGCTGCCTCCGCTGATGGAGCAAATAATGCCGGCTTTAATAGATGGCGCGGTTGCGTTGATTGATGGAATGGTTAAGGCACTGCCAGGATTACTCAATACCTTGTTGCCCGCATTATTAACAGGAGTTACAACTCTGCTGACTTCACTTGTAGCACAGCTCCCTTCTGTATTAACAGCGCTGGTTAAAGTGATTCCTATGATCATAAGCACAATTATGACCGCCCTTCCCCAGCTTTTAGACGCTGCATTGCAGATTATTCTTGCATTGGCCAATGGAATTGGCGAGAGCTTGCCTTCCTTAATACCTCAGATTATTGATGTAGTATTGCAGATTTGCGCAACACTGATTGAAAATCTTCCGTTGCTGATTCAGGCGGCAATCCAGATTTTCCTTGGTATTGTAGAAGGACTCATACAGGCATTACCAGAGATCATTGCCGCCATACCGATGCTGATCGATAGTATAGTGACAGCTCTGATAGATTCGCTTCCATTTCTTATTGATGCAGGTGTACAGCTGTTCCTTGCTCTGATAGCAAATTTGCCTACTATTATAGTGGAACTCGTAAAGGCGGTTCCGCAGATTATAAATTCATTAATACGTGGGTTTATGGATATGTCCACAGAATTTAGTACTACCGGTCGGAATCTGATGGTTAAACTGAAAGACGGATTGACAGGTATGCTTTCCAATTTAATCAGCGAGGCTTCCAACATAGGAAAAAATATTGTCGATGGTATCTGGAATGGGATCAGCGCTGGGTGGACATGGCTGACGGATAAAGTGGGAGAGCTAGCAGATGGACTGTTTAAGAGTGCAAAAGCCGCTCTTGGTATCAATTCGCCCTCTAAGAAGTTCCGGTGGTTGGCTGAAATGTGCGTAGAGGGTTTTGACGATGGGATAGATAGTCTTACAAATGGTGTGTCTTTTGGAAATGCTGTTAATGCGTCACTGTCGACCGTTGGCATGAATACTGGCACCGGATTTTATGCAGGAAATAGCTATCAGCCGATATTTAATTTCTATGATACGCAGACAAGCCCGGATGCCATTAGAAGAAAATTTCAGAATACGATGACCTTTGGACTTGCAGGGGGAATTAAATGAGTAAATTGGTACTTATACGAATCGTAAGAAGTGATGATCAGTCTTTTATTCTTGGAACGGGAACATGGAAGATTCTTTCAAATGGGCTTGAGGGGATCGATTTTCCCAATATATCAGTATATTCGGATAAGAATGGCGCGGGAGATGGCGCTTTGCTTTCCGGAAAAAGAATAGATGATCGGGACATACAGATTAAGTGTAAAAATACAGATCCGAAGAGTAATGAACAGGTAAGAGCTGCGGCTATTAATTTTTTTAACCCTAAGTATAGCTATAGCATTTACATTACCTATATGGGACAGACAAGATGGACAGAGGGAGAGCTGCAGGGGTTCTCCTGTCCGTCTGAGAATATCCACCGGTGCATGACTATGATTGTAAAATTTTACTGCAGGGATGGGGTGCTGAAATCGGTTGATAATTTTGGAAAGGATATTGCCAGTGTGAGTCCCGGATTTGGTTTTCCTTTCATTGATGTGAAAAACCCTTTGATTCCTGTTTATGCCAGTATTTTTAACTATAATCAGGAGGTTGTGCTTACCAACGATGGGGCAACAGATACATATCCTAGAATTACTATAAATATTAAAGGGAATGTGTCCAATCCAAAGGTATATAAAGATAGCAGCTATGTCCGTATACTTGGAGATTTTGTGAAAGGAGACGTTCTTTCCATAGATTGTGAAAAATGTACAATTTATAAAAACGGTGTGAACTGGATTCAGCATATAGATCGTAGCAGTACGTTTACAGATATGGCATTACCTGTTGGAGATTCTAAAATAGGGTTTGTAGCAGATGACGGCGACACAAATATGAGCGTATTTATTTATTTCAATAAATTGTATACCGGACTATAAAGGGAGGGTATAATCATGAATCTGGCTTTGATGGATAAAGATTTTAATATCGTGAAGTACATAAGCTTTATTAATCTGCAATGGATCCGGAGATATTATGAACCGGGAGAATTTAATGTTCAGCTGCCGGCCAGTGAATATGACAGCAGTGCAGTCTATCTATTCACGAAAGACAGACCAGAAGTGGGACTGATACAAAAGAGGCAGTATGCGGATGGTTATGATGGTAAGGTTATGCAGCTGTCCGGTTACTTTTACGAATATAAGCTGAATGACAAAATTACATATCCCCGTTTTAATGCCTCCGGAAACATAGAAGCTGTAGCCAGAACGATCATCTCTACCTATAAGGAAGACATCCCAATTTTACAGCTTGGGAAGGCCAATGACCCTTTGCTTGGGAGCAGTATAACGAAAGAATCTACGGGGGATGGACTTGCCGCAGTAATTTATGAACTGCTGCAGACCCAGGAACTGAGTATCCGGTGCCTTTATGATTATGTGAATAATTCCATGAGTGCTGTCGTATGGCAAGGAAAAGATCGAACACAGGACCAGGATGTAAACAGCTTTGTTGTTTTCTCAGAAGGCTTTAGAAATATGCAGAATGAAGAAATCATAATTGACAATTCCAATTTTAAGAATTATGCGGTGGTGATTGGAAATGGCAGGTATGAGGAAGGAAATCAGATTGAGGTTATTGTAGATCTTCGGAGTAATAAGAACGTATACGCTCAGAAACTGTATGTTGATCAGACAGGGCAGACTTATGACGAAACAAAACAAACCTTAGATGAATTTAAAGAACAACTCTGTCAGGCTGGAATAGAGGAGCTCGCCAAATATACAGACATAACAAGCGTTTCTTTTGATACGATCGATCGTGGGCTTACTTATATGAAAGATTATGACCTTGGAGATAAATGCGATGTAGTTCTCGATTCTATAGGTGAGTCATACACAGTTCGGATCATAGAAGTAACAGAAGTTTTTAAGGAAAATAAACACACTATATCATTACAGTTTGGTAACAAGGTTCCGACTGTATACAACAAGGCAAGGAGGTAATCGATATGCAGGCACTGACAGCATTTCCTTTCACATCAGAATTGACATATGATGCAAAAGGGTGGCCCCAACTGGATCGGGCAGTTGATGCAGCGGTATTAAGAAAGTGTTTGAGTAATTATTATAATGATGGGGTGTTTGCCACAAATTGGTCATCGTGTTTTCAGGTAACAGCCGCAGATGATGGGACGGCAAGTGTTATTGTGAAGCCTGGCGTGGCTTTGGTACGAGGAGCTACTGGGTATACAGAGGTAGACACAGCCATAGTTATGCCTGATGCTGATGATTCTCTACCGAGAATCGACACGGTGGTTATCCGACTGAATGATAACACTGATTATAGGAATATGTATTTGGATGTTATAGAAGGTACCGCAGCGAGTGCTCCTGTAGCACCGGCTCTTACTCAGACGGATTCCATTTATGAAATAGGTCTGGCCAATATATATAGAACGGCAAATAGCACTAGTATAAGCGGTAGTAATATAACCGATACGAGACAGGACAGCAGCCGATGTGGATATGTGACCGCTATTACAAAGCTTGACACAAGTACGCTTATGGCGCAGCTGAATTCTTACTATATAGAGTTTCAGTCAGATTCAGCATCTTGGATGGAACAAAAAAAAGTGGAATTTGATGAGTGGCTTAATACTCTGAAAAATCAGCTGTCAGGTGATGTTGCTGCAAACCTGCAGCAGCAGATCAATGATATAGTAGAGCTGACTGATGAAGAGGTCGATGAGGCAACCCCATAATAGAGAAGGGAGCGGAGTATAATGAATGAAAAAGGATTTGTTAGTGAAAAAAGATTTGTTAGTAAAAAAAATTTATCAAGGGCATGGAGAAGACTGTTTGGGAAAGTGCTGAATTCCAAGGAGGAAATCGAAGCAAATACCAGTGAGAACATGATCGCCGGAGCAGAAGCAGTTAAGGAAGTATACAGTAGTTTGACTGACCAACCCACCTTTGAGTATGACGAGTCCGGTAAGATTACTGGATATAAAACTAAGATCGGCGGTGCTGATACAGTGTTCCCTTTTAACAACAGGATAAAACTAACAGGAGCAAAATATAACATTTACATTACCTCTTCTGACAATGCTCGTAATGTAACAGTTGATGTACTAAAAGATGGTTATGTACAATTGTGTTGCGTTCCAATTACAGGAGGTAGTTCGCTTATTTATAGTGATTATTATGCTTGTTTATATGTTAATCAAGTAATTCAAGAAAATATATTGACCGATTCTAATATGTGTTGTAGCGATATTGCTGAAGTTAAAAGTGGTGATGTACTGAAATTATTTCTGCCAGCTTTTTTTACTTCTAAAGGTCAAACAAAAGGCTATTTAATATATACAGAAGGTGTTATATAAAATTTCGTTCAATCATAATTTGACTAACTATTTAATACCTATGATTTTCATAGGAACAGCAGATCTTGTTTCTGTGCTAGTATTAATTTTACCATCACTAAAAACAATATCATTTTCATTTATTCTTAGATGCCTCCAATGATGGTTTTCGCCATAGAAACTAAGAACCGAACCGACGCTATTAAATGAATAAATAGGAATTTCTGTATACATTGTGGCGAAATTTGTACTATAAACAGCCCAATAAATTCCTATTCGTTTATATGTAGATAAGTTATTAATGGTAATAGTTTGTGCCTCAAACGAACTGGAATTCTGAGACCATAATTCTACTTCTTGTATAACATCCACTAAACTACTGTTTACGGAAAAACAAAAAAATAAATAATTGCCATGCGGCAAGAGGGTCGCATGAGGGACTAATAGGAGTCAGCCGGCACCGGCGGGCTCCTATTTTGCACCGGGGGGATCCCGGAGAAAGGAGAGCAAAATGCTCATAATGAAATATGAAGGCCTTAAGACAGAATATACTGTAGCCTTCAGCAGAATATCAGATCATGTAATACAGCTTCTGGGAGATTTTCCAGCAAAAGCAAAGGGATTTATATTGAGCCGGGAAGGAAAGGAAGATAACTGGGATTATTCCGGATTTAACACCATCTATAGGGAGATAGATGGTGGCGTACAATTTTCAGACGATGGATCAGTGTATGTAGCACCACCGGAGCCTGAACCTGAACCGGATCCGGAGCCATATGTTCCCACCCTTGAAGAGGTTAAGGAATATAAGAAGCAGGAGATTATGAGTGCATATCAGGCTGTCAAGACTTCTGGATTTGATATCGAGCTTTCAGGAGGCACAGAGCATTTCCCGTTGAAAGATGAGGATGTAACGTTCCTTTTTGGAAAGCAACTGGAGCTCCAGGGAAGTACGGAAGAAGAAATCTCATATCAGGATTCAGAAAATCGATGCAAGCTCTATTCAAGGGAAGATATGCAGTTGATCATAAGTAAAGCACTGTTGTTTGTGAATTTTCAGACCACATACAGGAATAATCTGTGTGAGTGGATTGATGAGTGTTCCTCGACAGAAGAGGTGAATAGCATTTCATATGGGGCTACAATCCCGGAAGAATACCAGAATGAGGTATACAAAAAATATCTGGCATAGATGGAAGGAGCAGCATGATGGAAATTATCCTTTTTTTGATAGGAGGAAGACTTTACACATGGATAGAGATCCTGTGGAGAGGCAGGACACACTGGTCCATGTTCATCTTAGGTGGCATCTGTTTTGTAATCATGGGATTACTCAATGAGTATCACTTTGAATGGAATGAGTCATTGGTGAAGCAATGCGTCATGAGTGCGGTCATTATAACTGTGTTGGAATTCTTTACTGGGATCCTGTTAAATATAGCACTCAAATGGAATGTCTGGGATTATTCCAATATGCCATTTAATCTGTACGGACAGATATGCCTGCCATTTTTCTTTCTCTGGATCCTGCTGTCAGCAGTTGGCATAATCCTTGACGATTGGATCAGATATATAGCCTATGCACTGCTTAAGGGTATCCTTCCAGGGATGCAGGAGAGACAAAAGCCAAGATATTCTTTATGGGGGAAAGGAGAAACACTATGAATGAGGTTGAGTTGGCAGAAGCACTGTCAGATCATAAGCACCGGATCGGATCACTGGAGCATCGGATGTTAAAAGCAGAGAATTTGATTGAAGAGATTCGAACCCTTTCGGGATCTGTACAGTTACTTGCACAGGAAAGCAAGAACACAGGAGAGAAGGTAGATAACCTGACAGAAAAAGTAGAGGGGCTGGAGGCGGTTCCAGGGAAGAAGTGGGGAACCGTACAGACAGCTATACTTTCATCAGCGATTACAGCCGTAGTAGCGGCTGTTGCAGCAGCAATTATTAATATTCTATAAGGAGGAAAAAGGTATGTTGAAGAAACAAAATTGGAAGGAATGGATCAAGGCGGCAGGAATCAGGGCAGTTAAAACAATGGCGCAGGCGGCAGTAGCATCTATTGGGGTAGCTGCTACAATGGGAGAGGTAAATTGGTTGATGGTTGGAAGCACAGCAATCCTCTCTGGGGTATTGTCCATGCTTACTTCCGTGGCAGGAATCCCTGAGGTAGAAGAATGATAACGTTATTCTTACTGGCTTGTGTGGCAATATGCCATGCAGGCCGGAGCATGGAGGTAGGAAAATGGTAAAAGGTATAGATGTTGCCAAGTGGAATGGCATGATCGACTGGGGCAAGGTAAAGACCGCTGGTATCGAATTTGTCATTCTGAAGGTAATTAACAAGCAGTGCCGGGAGGAAGACTCATTCAGCCAAAATTATGCCGGAGCATCTGCCAAAGGGCTTTCCATAGGAGTATACAATTATTCTTACGCTACAACGGTGGATATGGCACAGAATGCAGCAAGGAAGGTATTGCAGGTTCTGGCAGGGAAAAAGCTACATTGCCGTGTGTGGCTTGATGTTGAGGATAAATGCCAGCAGGGGATAGGGCATAAGCTGATTGATATCATCAAGGCATATCAGAAGATCATTGAGGATGCTGGCTATGAGTTCGGAGTATACACAGGGTTGTATTTCTACAATACCTATCTGAAGCCGTATGCTTCGGAGCTGAAATGCAAATTCTGGATTGCAAGATATCCTTCCAATGCCAGCGTGGCGGTATCCTATGATCCGCCTGCAAGTAAGAAGCCGGCTATCCGTCATGCCCTGTGGGGATGGCAGTACAGCAGCACCGGGGTGGTTCCGGGAATCACCGGGAATGTGGATATGGACCTGTATTATGGCGAGGTTACCACAACATATCCCGTTTTGAGAAAAGGAAGCCGTAGCGCTGATGTAAGGATCCTGCAGCAGAAGCTTAAGGACAAAGGATATCATCTTGCCACGGATGGAATCTTCGGATCCAAGACTGATGAAACTGTCAGGACTTTCCAGGCAGACCGTGGTCTGGTAGTAGATGGAGTCGTTGGCGTGAGAACTTGGGCTGAATTAATGAAAATCCTAATCCCCCAGCTATGCTGGGGAGAATGGAATAGTTGGAAACGGTGAGGATATCAATACAAAACCTCCTGTGATATATTGAGAATGGTGTCGCAAGCCAAACTCAATCACAGGAGGTGGTCCAAATGGACAATAGAAGCATATCACACACGAGATGGAAATGCCAATACCACATTGTATTCATTCCAAAGTATAGAAAGAAAGTATTGTACGGAAAAGTAAGAGAGGATGTGCGAGAAATCATCAATACATTATGTAAGTACAAGGATGTGGAAATAATAGCTGGAGCAGTTTGCATAGACCATGTGCATTTAAGTGTAGCAATACCACCGAAAATAAGTATTTCAGATTTTATGGGATATTTAAAAGGGAAAAGTACACTTATGGTTTATGATAGACATCCAGAACTGCAGAGTAAATGGGATAAAGCCTTTTGGGCAAGAGGATATTATGTCGAAACAATTGGTAATATAACAGATGAAGCAGTTCAAAAGTATATAAAAGAGCAAGCAGAAGAATCTCGAAAAGAAGATTCGAGAAGTACCGCTTTATAGCGGACCAGTAATAGTGCTTGCGATACCGCCCTTCGGGGCGAGCAGTAACAGTGCCCCTTAGGAGGGGCAAAAATAAACCACCACTTGAAGTGGTGGTTGCTAACTAGGTAGGATAATATACTAACTTACAGGCACATAATGGAGCAAAATACACAGCAGATGCACTGGATACCCTGATCACGACGCTGCAGGAAAAGGGGTATACCTTTGTGCCGCTGTCAGAACTGATCTATCGGGATCAGTATCATATGAACCATGAGGGGAGACAGATTAAAAATTAGGGGATAGGGGATCAGCCAGGCAATAAATTCCCGCTTTATTTACTATGGTTACAGGTGACTGGTCTTTAGACTGGAAAATGATGGAATATCCTGATCATAATATTAATGGAAAAGCGGTAAGACGGGGAAAATCCAATTTGACAAAAATAAAAGTTTTGCTATAATGAAGACATAAAGAGGTGCTACCGATAGACGGTTAGCCCAGACAATATTTGATGAAAAATAATCGCCTAGTTGTCCAGACCGAGGCGATTATTTTTGTGAATTATTACTTCCGATGGCATAGCCAAGTCCAAAAGCAGTAAGCACGAGACTTATTACTGCAATAAAACCTTCTGTTGTTATCATGGCAATCATCCCTCTTTCGTACAAATTTCCAAAGCATAAATACCGTGGATTTCTATAAGCAACAGAGGGTCACAGTCCCCCTGAAGAAGGACTAACCGCCTACCGTTATGGTAGCATCTCATAATAAAAGTATAAATGGAAAACATGTGTACAGTCAATAAAGAGAAACAATATATAAATATTAAATTTTCGTAAAAACATACGTGTTTAAATTTAAGAAATTGGTGGTATACGAGGGTACTTTATAAATTAAGAGTGAAGAACTAACAGAAAACCAGATAATCTGTTATAATTATAAAAACGAACTGATTGTGCTGCTGGAACAATGAAGTTAAAATGCCAATATGAGAATATATTTACAGGGAATAGAAGATAAATGAGGAACGGGGAATGAAGGAGAAAAATGTAAAACGGACTGTCTGGATCAGTGGGATCCTGATTCTTTTATGTGTGATAGCAGTTTGTATATGTATGTTTTTGTTTTTATCATATATCAGGGGTTTTCGTGAGGTGGCAGATGCAGACAGCTATGATAAGTATTACGTGATGATCACCAAGGACAGGAAATCCTCTTTCTGGCAGTCTGTTTATCAGGGTGCTTATCAGAGGGGACTGGAAGAAAATGCCTATGTAGATCTTCTTGGAGAAAATCTGTCAGAGGATTATTCCAGAGAGGATCTGATGCGGATCGCGATTTCTTCAGGCGTGGATGGTATTTTTGTGGAATCGGATGAAAGTGGGGAGCTGACAGAGCTGATCGATGAAGCTGTAGACAGGGATATTCCTGTTGTAACGCTGTATGGTGACAATACCCACAGTAAACGGTGCAGCTTTGTTGGTGTAGGAAGCTATAATCTTGGCAGGGAATATGGCAGACAGGTGCTGAAGATTGCAGAGGAACAGAAGAAGGAGAAATCCGAAGAAAAGGGAGAAATACAGGTAGCTGTCCTTACGAATGCCTTTACGATGAATTCTGGACAAAATATTATCTATTCTGGCATCCAGGATGCCATAGAACAGGAAAAGACGGGAGAAACAAAGTTCTCAGTTTCCTATATCACAGTAGATGATACCAATACCTTTTCTGTAGAGGAGTCTATCCGGGATATTTTTATGGAAGAGAGGCTGCCGGATATCATCATCTGTCTGAATGAGCTGAATACTACCTGTGTTTATCAGGCGGTGGTTGATTATAATCGGGTTGGACAGATTTCCATTTTGGGGTATTATGATTCGGATACTATTATCAATGCCATTGACAGGAATGTCGTCAATGCAACGATTTCCATAGATACGGAGCAGATGGGTGGATTTTGTGTAGATGCACTGACTGAATATTATTTGCTGGGAAACACCAGTCAGTATTTTACGGCAGATGTCACTTTGATCGATAAAAGTAATGTGGAACAGTATCTGGAGGGCGGTGATGAAGATGAAAATTAATCCGAAAAAGCTGTCACTTCAGGAGAAGATGAGCTGTGTTTTTATTCTGGCCAATATGCTGGTATTTCTGGTTACCCTGCTTTTATTTACCGGAATCAACAGTATGTCCCGGGAAATAGATATGGTTTATGAAGACAATATGCACTTGAACGAGCTGTCGGATGCACTGACGTCAGTGCAGGATAGTATGACCGATTATCTGAATGCCAAGACCAGTGATTCCCTGGAGGAGTTTTACCGGAATGAACAGACCTATACTGAAATGGTGGAAGAGCTGAATGATGAGATCGCTGGTACTGCTTTTCTGAGGATGGAACGGAGTATCCGGTATATGTCCCAGGAATATCTGGATGTGGTAGGGCAGACGATCGAGGCTAAACGTGGACGGAATGTGGAGAAGTACAGGGTGCGTTATGAGAATGCCACGCAGATGTATGGCTATATTGATACCTATATCAACAGTCTGAACAATGAGCGGTTTCGGAATAACTCAGAGAATTACAGCAGGCTGTCTGACGCGTTCAGACGTTTTGAAACGATCAGCATCCTGGTGCTGACTGTTGTGATCGTGGGAAATGTGGTATTGATCATCCGGTTTACCGGTGGCATGATCAGGCCGCTCAAAGGCTTGGCAACATCGGCCGACGAGGTTGCCAGGGGAAATTTTGACGTGGAACTGATACCGGTTGCGGCTGAAGACGAGATCGGTATCGTGACCAAGGCCTTTAACCAGATGGTGGTCAGCATCAGACAGTATATTGAGAGACTGAGGCAGAGTATGGAGATCCAGCAGTCACTGAAGGAAAAGGAGCTGATGATGGAAGCACATCTGAAGGATGCGCAGCTGAAATATCTGCAGGCACAGATCAATCCGCATTTTCTGTTCAATACCCTGAATGCGGGTGCCCAGCTTGCCATGATGGAAGGAGCAGACCGCACCTACGATTATGTCCAGAATGTAGCAGAGTTTTTCAGATATAATGTAAAAAAGGGAAATGAAACGGTTACTGTAAGAGAGGAAATTGAACTTGTAGACAACTATATTTATATATTGAACGTTAGATTTTCGGGAGAGATCCATTATGAAAAGAAGATAGAGGAAAGCCTGCTTTCCATACAGATGCCGGGAATGATCCTGCAGCCTGTCGTAGAAAACTGCGTCAACCATGGAATACGGGAGATGGAAGGCAAAGGGAAGATCTGGCTGAAGGTTTATCAGGAAGAGGATGTTGTCTGTATTAGTGTGCGGGATAATGGAAAGGGGATCAGTCCGGAAAAGATAGAGAAGATTCTGAATGGTACTTACCGGGAGGAAAAACATGTGGGAGGTTCCAATGGAATCGGTATGGATAACGTTATCGCAAGACTTAAGCTATATTCAGAAATGGATGATGTGATGAGTATATACAGTGACGGAGAAAATCATGGGACGGAGTTTGTTATATACCTGAAGAAAAAGGAAGAGGGGGAGCCTTATCATGTACAGGATCATGCTGGCTGATGATGAAGGGATTGTGATCGATTCACTGAAATTTATTATTGAAAAAGAATTTGGGGATCTCTGTGAGATCCAGTATGCCAAAACAGGAAGAAGTGTAATTGAGCTGGCGGAAAGCTTCCGGCCGGATATTGCGGTCATGGATATCCAGATGCCTGGTATCAATGGAATTGACGCAATAAAGGAAATCAAGAAGTCAAACAGCAGTACAGTGTTTATCGTGATGTCGGCCTACGATAAGTTCGACTATGCACAGGAGGCCATTTCACTTGGTGTTCTTGAATATATTACGAAGCCCATGGAGAGAAAGCGGATCCTGGCTATCCTGAAAAAAGCTATGGGGATCATTGACAGGGAAAAGGAAAAGCGGAAAAGGGAGCTGCTGGTCAAGGAAAAGCTGGAAACGGTAGTTCCTATCATTGAGAGCGGGCTGATATCCAATATCCTTCTGCAGGAGCATTTTGAAGAGGATATAGAGAATTATAAGACGCTGCTTGGGATAGACAGCGGATATGCCTACATGGTGGCAGTTGTATGCGGGGATGAGCAGCAGGGGAATCATATGACCAATGCGGTAGGAAGCAGTGTCAGGATGCAGAATCATTATCAGGAGGTACGCACGATCCTGAAGGAATACTTTAACTGCTATGTAGGATCGGTAATGGCCAATAAGCTGGCAGTCCTGGTGCCCTATGAAAAGGAAGCCATGGATTATAATGAGCGTATCGAGCTGATCGAAAAGGCAAGGGAAGCAGTGCGGTATCTGAGAAAACGGACAGATATCAGCTTCAGGATCGGGTTTGGAAGTGTAGGTGAAATGCGGGATATGGCAGATTCCTATACGCAGGCACTACGGGTGCTGGTGGAATCAACAGGGAGTGTTGCCCATGTGGATGATCTCCCCATACGCTGTGAGTATGCCGGGGATTATCCTATTAAGCTGGAGAAGAGATTATTTGAAGAAATTGAGAATGGTGAAATAAATAATGCAACAGCTTCTGCCAAGAGCTTCTTTGACTGGATGATGGAAAGTGGGTCAGGGCTTATGGATATCCGGTTGAAGGTACTGGAATTTGTATTGTGGTCAGAACACATTGCCTATGAAAAGGGAGGTATGACCTATCAGCTGAATATCAGAAGTGATTATCTGCCGGGAATCATGAGCATAGAGGATCCGGAGAGACTGCGGCTCTGGTTTACGGATAAGATAGCAGAGGCCTGCAGAAATATCCAGAGTAAACGGTCAGAGAAATCCGGAAGTGTGATCGAAGAGGCTATGCGTTATATCAGGGAGAACTACAACAGGGATATCTCCCTTGATGAGGTATCAAGGGAGGTAAATATCAGTCCTTATTATTTCAGCAAGCTTTTTAAGGACAGTACAGAGCAGAATTTTATTGAATATCTGACTAATCTGAGAATGGATAAGGCTAAGGAGCTTTTACTCACGACAGATAGCTCCATGAAGGAGATCTGTTCTATGGTGGGCTATGCTGATCCTAATTATTTCAGCAGGATTTTTAAGAAAAATATAGGGGTAACACCAACAGAATATAAGGAAAATAAGGGGGATACCGTAGGATGAAAAAGCATATCGGCAGCTTTCTTTTGATGCTCATACTGCTGATCACTATGGCAGGCTGTGGCAGTATGGAAAAGGAAATGACGGAGGGAGAAAAGGATAAGGAGGACAAGATACAGATAGGATTGTGCTTTGATTCCTTCGTGATTGAAAGATGGCAGAGAGACAGGGATATTTTCGTATCTATGGCCAAGGAGCTTGGAGCGGAGGTAAATGTCCAGAATGCCAATGGAGATATTGAACAGCAGAGAAAACAGATCGATTACTTTATTGATAAGGGAATGGATGTGATCGCGATCATCTGTATTGATTCCAATACGCAGAGCGACTGCGTAAAGAAGGCGAAGGATGCCGGCATCAAGGTGATCGCCTATGACAGACTGATCCGGAATGCAGATGTGGATCTGTATATTTCATTTGATAATGAGATGGTCGGTAACATGATGGGAGAAGCTCTTGTGGAAAAGGGAATCGATGGCGGCAAGGTACTGATGCTTGGCGGATCAGCAACGGATAGTAATGTACCCCTTGTAGAAGATGGCTTCCGGAAGGTCATGGGGGCACACAATGTGACGATTCTGGACTCCATGCACGCAGAAGGGTGGAAGGCAGAGCTTGCATCAGCATACCTGGATGATCATATGGGGCTTGTGACGGAAACAGATGCCATTATGTGCGGTAATGATGACCTGGCAAGCAAGGTAGTACATAATCTTAAGGAAAAACGGATGGCAGGAGACATTCTTGTGGTAGGACAGGATGCGGATCTGGAGGCCTGTCAGCGTATAGTGGAGGGAACCCAGGTCATGACAGTATACAAGCCGGTAGAAAAGCTTGCCCAGAAGGCTGCAGAATGTGCAGTGAAGCTGGCAAAAGGAGAAGAACTGGAGGGAACCGTGTCAATGAATGACGGAACCTATGAGATCCCCTATATCGGACTGGAGCCGATCAGTGTGAATGAGGACAATATGAATGAGGTGATCATAGGGAGCGGCTTTCATCTGAAGGAGGATGTTTATTTAAATGTACCGGGGAAAATGCCGGAATAAGCGGGATGATATGCTGCGACGATAAAAACAGAACAGGATTAAATTTGGAAAAGGACTGTGACGAGCACAAAAAAATGCTAGCACAGTCCTTTTTGACACCATGAGGGAATCAAAAAAATACAGAAAGTCATAATTTTGTCCTGCTTCTTCTATGGTATGATCCTACTGTAAACAAAATCTACAAAGTAATAGGGAGGTAAAATTTCTATGAAGAAAAAATTACTGAGCGTACTTCTTACCACAGCAATGGTAGCTTCCATGCTGGTAGGATGCGGATCATCACAGGGGGCAGCAGAAAGTACGAGTACAAGCACAGATACGCAGGAGACAGCACCGGCAGAGGATGCATCATCTGAGACCACTGATGCGGCAGCAGACACAGCAGCAGACACAGCAGCCGGCGGCGGAAAAGTTGGTGTGGCAATGCCTACCAAGGATCTTCAGAGATGGAATCAGGATGGCTCCAATATGGAAGCCCAGCTGAAGGAAGCCGGATATGAGGTAGATCTCCAGTATGCATCAAATGATATTCCGACCCAGGTATCTCAGATCGAGAACATGATCAACTCAGGCTGTGAGCTTCTGGTAATCGCTTCTATCGATGGTGATTCCCTTGGAACCGTTCTTGAGCAGGCAAAGGAAAAGAATATTCCGGTTATCGCTTATGACCGTCTGATCATGAACTCTGATGCTGTTACATATTATGCTACATTTGATAACTACATGGTAGGAACCAAGCAGGGTGAATACATCAAGGAAAAGCTTGATCTTGACAATGCAGACGGACCCTTCAATATTGAGCTTGTAACAGGTGATCCTGGTGATAACAATGCAAGATTCTTCTTCGGTGGTGCTATGGATGTGCTTCAGCCCTACATCGATGCAGGCAAGCTTGTTGTTAAGTCTGGTCAGACAGATTTCGAAACAGTTGCAACAGCAAACTGGTCAACAGAAACAGCACAGTCCAGAATGGATGCTATCATTTCTGCAAACTATGCAGATGGAACCAAGCTTGATGCAGTTCTCTGCTCCAATGACTCTACAGCACTTGGTGTTACCAACTCACTGGAAGCAAACTACACAGGTGAGTGGCCGATCATTACCGGTCAGGACTGTGATATCGCAAATGTAAAGAATATGATCGCCGGCAAACAGTCTATGTCTATCTTCAAGGATACACGTACACTGGCATCCAAGGTAGTAGAAATGGTAGATGCAGTTATGAAGGGCGGAGAGGCACCTGTTAACGATACAGAGACCTATGATAACGGTACTGGTGTGATTCCTTCTTACCTGTGCGAGCCCGTATTCGCAGATGCAAGCAACTACAAGGAGCTGCTTGTTGATTCCGGATACTATACAGAAGCTGATTTACAGTAAAATAATTGGCAGGATGATTATGGCAGGTGGGTTCTTGCCCGCCTGCCAGTTTTATATCGGAGAATGAAGGGAGCTGCCGGAGGCAGATTCCCCGGAGAAGGTATTTTAATTCTATAAATAATTTTATAAATTGATTAGATCATGCGGAAACAGTAAGACTTGGGAGGGATACAGTTGGCAAAAATATTACTGGAAATGAAAAATATTACCAAGACATTCCCTGGCGTAAAGGCGCTTGACAATGTAAATCTGCAAGTGGAGGAAGGTGAAATCCACGCACTTGTAGGAGAAAATGGTGCTGGAAAATCCACACTTATGAATGTACTGAGTGGAATATACCCTTATGGAACCTATGAAGGGGATATTATTTACGATGGTGAGGTCTGTAAATTCAATACCATTAAGGACAGTGAGGAAAAGGGGATCGTTATTATCCATCAGGAGCTGGCCCTGATTCCTTATATGACAATTGGGGAAAATATGTTCCTCGGAAATGAACGGGGACATAAATATAAAATTAACTGGAACGAGACCAATGCACGGGCGGCAGAACTGCTTAAGACGGTAGGACTCCATGAAGGTCCGCAGACATTGATCAAGGATATCGGAGTAGGAAAGCAGCAGCTGGTAGAAATCGCAAAGGCACTGGCCAAGAATGCAAAGCTGCTGATTCTGGATGAGCCTACTGCATCTTTAAATGAGACAGATTCCAAAGCACTTCTGGATCTGATGCTTCAGCTGAAGGAGCAGGGAATGACATCCATCATCATTTCCCATAAGCTGAATGAGGTTTCTTATGTGGCTGACAAGATCACAGTGATCCGGGACGGTTCTACGATAGAAACACTGGATAAGAAGGTGGATGAGATCTCAGAGGGACGGATCATTAAGGGAATGGTAGGACGTGAGATCTCCGACCGTTTCCCGAAGAGAGAGCCACATATTGGTGATATCCGGATGGAGGTAAAGCACTGGAATGTATATCATCCGCTGTATTCAGAACGGAAGGTGGTGGATGATGTCAGCCTCAATGTGAGAAGGGGAGAGGTTGTAGGAATCTCAGGACTGATGGGCGCAGGAAGAACAGAGCTTGCCATGAGTCTGTTTGGAAAGAGCTATGGAGATAACATCAGTGGAGAATTATATATCAATGGAAAGGAAGTCCATCTGAACAACGTACAGGAAGCGATCAAGAACAAGCTTGCCTATGTTACGGAGGACAGAAAGGGAAATGGTCTGATCCTGAGCAACCCGATCAAGATCAATACCACACTTTCCAATCTGGATGCAGTCAGCAGCCATACTGTGATCGATAAGGATAAAGAATATAATGTGGCAGTTGACTACAAAGAAAAACTGAAAACAAAATGTCCGACGGTAGAACAGAATGTTGGAAACCTGAGCGGTGGCAATCAGCAGAAAGTACTTCTTGCAAAATGGATGTTTGCAGATCCTGATATTCTGATACTGGATGAACCGACAAGAGGAATTGACGTTGGTGCAAAATATGAGATCTATTGCATCATCAATCATCTGGTGGCAGAAGGAAAATCCGTCATTATGATTTCTTCAGAGCTTCCGGAGATTCTGGGCATGTGCGACAGGATCTATATTATGAACGAAGGGAAAATGGTTGGAGAGCTGGCAGGAAGTGAGGCAACACAGGAACTGATCATGTCTCATATTCTTGGCACAGCAGGAAAGGAGCAAACAGCATGAGTAAAATAAAATCTGTGGATTTTGTTAAAAAATATACAATGATAATCGTACTGATCATAGTAACAGCATTCTTTGCCTGGAGAACAGGAGGAGCAATTCTGCTGCCTATGAATGTCAGCAGTCTGATCTCCCAGAATGCCTATGTATTTATCCTGGCAACCGGTATGCTGCTCTGTATCCTGACAGGCGGCAACATTGATCTTTCTGTTGGTTCCGTTGTCTGCTTCGTCGGTGCGATCGGTGCCATGCTGATGGTAAACATGAAGATGAACATGTGGCTGGCTATCCTGATCATGTTTGTTGTAGGAACACTGATCGGTGCATTCCAGGGCTTCTGGATCGCCTATGTCAGGATCCCTCCCTTTATTGTAACACTGGCCGGCATGCTTGCCTTCCGTGGCCTAAGCAATGTTGTACTGGATGGTATGACAGTATCCATTAAGGACTGTACAACCTTTGTAAATCTGTTTGGCGGCGGTGCTGACTGCTACATACCGGATTTCTTCGGAAGTGGTTCCCTGAATATGACCTGTATCTTTGCCGGTGTTCTGGCAGCAGCGATCTACATTTTTATCCAGATCAAGGGAAGAATGGATAAGGTAAAGAAGGGTTATGAGGTAGAGAGTCTTACTTCTGCTATCGTGAAAATGGTGATTATCACAGCTGTCATTCTCGCCTTTACCTACAGACTGGCACAGCATAAGGGTATTCCGAGCGTCCTGATCTGGGTACTGATCGTTATCATGGTGTATGGTTATATTACCTCCAATACAACAGTGGGACGTTACTTCTATGCAGTAGGAGGAAATGAGAAGGCGACAAAGCTTTCTGGTATCAATACAAATAAGGTTTATTTCCTGGCATACATGAACATGGGCTTTTTAGCAGCTCTTGCCGGAATGGTAACAATCGCACGTATGACATCCGCACAGCCCACTTATGGACAGAACTATGAAATGGATGCAATCGGCTCCTGCTTTATCGGCGGTGCCTCTGCATATGGCGGAACAGGAACAGTTCCCGGTGTTATTGTTGGTGCGGTGCTGATGGGTGTGATCAACCTTGGTATGTCCCTGATGGGTGTAGACCAGAATATGCAGAAGGTAGTAAAGGGGCTTGTACTTCTGGCAGCAGTTATCTTCGATGTAGTATCCAAACGTGGTGGAAAATTAATTGCCAAAAATTAATTTCTGCATATCTAATCAAAGAGGGCCGGGTGCATATGCACTTTATGGCCCTTTTTGGATATGAATACGGCAGCGATATTGCGCATATTTACAGGAGGAAATAATTGTGAGGAAAAGGGAAAAAAAGGAAAAGAAAATACGAAAAACGAGGAAAAAGCGTGGGATCGGACTGGAAATGAAGATCATGCTGCTGATTCTTCTGTTTGCAGCTGCAGCCTTTGGCTGTATTTTTATCCTGGTAAATAAGCTGCAGTCAATAACTAATGTCAGCAATGAGATCGTAACAAAGCAGGTGACAGAGCAGGAGCAGATATCTGAGCTTTCCAGAGAATTTACCTATATTAACGGGCAGGTACTGACGCACGTCATGACGACCAATAATGTGACCATGGAGGAGCTGAAGACAAAGATCCTGGCAGAAATGGAGCAGATGGATACACAGATGGATGCATTTTCAAAATGTCTTTCTGAAAATGACCAGAGAAGGGATGCGTTCCAGTCTGCGTACGATGTGTATGCGAAGTACAAGAGAACAGTAGAAAGTCTGCTGGAAACCAGTGCAGCGAACAAGACGCAGGCATATGTATCGGCTACCTCCAATCTGCCGATGTTTAACGAGAGTATAGAAGCCTGCATGGATGAAATGCTTGAGATCACGGAGACACAGATGGATATTGCCCATGCGGGCATGGAAGAGAGGGCAGAAAGTGTACCCGGAATTGTTGCGGTGGCGTCACTGATCCTTGCCCTGACAATGCTGCTGATCATGATCGGGATCAAGCTCTGGGTGATCAATCCTGTAAAGGGCGCTACAAAGCAGGTAGATGAACTGGTGGAAGGGATCCGGAATAATGAAGGGGATATCACCAGACGGATCCGGGTAAGGTCACGGGATGAAATTGGCAGACTTTCCATGGCGATCAATGATCTGGTTTCCCAGATGCAGGAAATTATCGAAGCACTCCAAAACGGATGCAGAAGGATGCAGGAGACACAGACAGGTATTTCCGCATGCGTGGAAAAGGTAAATGAAAGTGCGGCGAACACGACACAGAATCTGACAAGGCTTTCCGGAGGAATGGAAAAGGTATCCGGAGCCGTACAGGAGGTAAAGGAGGATACGCTGCTTCTTGGACAGACTGTGGAGGGAATGAAGCAGGTTGCAGAAGAAGGCAGCAGCTATGCGGCTGGTATTAAGGGAAAAGCAGGAGAAATGAAGGAGGTGGCTCTGGCAAGCAAGAAGGAGGCCACAAGTATGCTTTCCGAGATCAATGCGGCGGTGAACAGCTCGATCGAAAGCAGTCAGCAGATCCATAAGATAACCAAGCTGACAGGGGATATCCTCGGAATTGCCGGCACAACAAATCTGCTGGCACTGAATGCCTCCATAGAGGCAGCAAGAGCTGGAGAGGCAGGAAAGGGATTTGCTGTTGTAGCAGAGGAGATCAGAAATCTGGCGGACAGTTCAAGAGAATCGGCAAACCATATCAAGGAGATCAGCGACAGGGTAGTAGAGAGTGTACAGGAGCTTTCCGATAATGCGACAAGGCTGCTTAACTTTGTCAATACAAAGGTGCTTGCTGATTATGATACACTGGAGGATACAGGGAAAAATTATCATGAAGCGGCAGATCATGTAGATGAAATGATGTCAGATGTAAAAGAGCAGATCGGCAGGATACAGGAAAGTCTGCAGCATGTCAATACAGCAAATGACAGTATAGAAAAGACCGTAAATGACAGTAACGGAATGCTTTCTGTGGTTTGGGAAAATAATCACGGAATGGAAGAAGAAATGAAGGATATCTCTTCTTCCATTGAAGATATGTCAGGAGTAGTGGAACAGCTTCAGGACAGTATCCGGTGCTTTAAATGATGCCTGCAAACAGGGAGGCACCGATCACAGTCATGATACCGGAGACTACGATTGAAAGACTGCTGATGGCACCCTCTACCTCGCCAAGCTCCATTGCCTTGGCTGTGCCGATGGCGTGAGAGGCGCTGCCAAGTGCCACACCCTTTGCCACGGGTTCTGTGATACGGAAGATTTTTAAGATGGTTTCTCCGATCACATTACCAAGGACACCGGTGATGATGATGACAGCGGCAGTGATAGAAACGTAACCGCCCAGCTCTTCTGATATGCCGATACCGATGGCGGTAGTGATGGACTTGGGAAGCAGGGTTACATATTCCTCATGGGAAAGCCCAAAGAGCAGAACCAGTGCAAGGACACAGAGAAGGCTTGTAAGTACACCGGAGGCAATACCGGCCAAGATAGCCTTCCAGTTCTTTTTCAGCACAGCAAGCTGATCATACAGGGGAATTGCCAGAGCAACAGTAGCCGGTGTCAGCAGGTAGCTCAGATATTTGGCACCTTCATTGTAGGTGTTATAATCAATATGACACAGCAGCAGTACACCAATAGTGATCACGATGGAGATCAGCAGAGGGTTGAAAACACCGAGATGAAAGCGCTGCTTTAAAAGCATACCAATGCCGTAAGCAAGAAGGCTTACCACAACACCAAAAAAGACGGAGGTTTCAATGAATGTACTCATGAGTTGGAATCTCCTTTCTTTATGCTTTTTTTAGAATTATTAATGATCTTTTGCGTGACAAGGCCGGAAACCGCCATTACAATAATGGTAGACACGATGATCACGATTATGTACGGAAGGAGTGACGGTTTTATGACTGACCAGGACTCCATCAGACCAACGGCAGCAGGAATGAACATGACAGGCATGATCTCGATCAGGAAGATGCCAGTTTCTCTTACTTCTTCTGCGGCGAACACCCTGAAATGCAGACAGAGCAGCATCAGTAGGATTCCATAAATGCTTGCAGGAACCGGCAGCGGGATCAGATAATGCAGGATCTCACCAAGGAAGGATACCAGCAGGATAATAACGAACTGTTTTAAGTACTTCACGGGATAAAACTCCTTTTTTCTTCATGATAGATTGGTATGGCGCCCAGGAGCTCCCGGTACACCAGCGATTATTGTAGCACCGGGATTTTGTACGGACAAGAGTGAATATCAACAAAAAGAAACAGATGCAGGAGGCAGGAAATGTCACAGGTAACCAAAAAGGCACTGGCAGCAGCACTAAAGGATCAGCTTCTGAAAAAGCCCCTTCATAAGATCACGATCAATGATATCACAGAGGAATGTGGGATCAACCGCATGACCTTTTATTATCATTTTAAGGATATTTATGACCTTGTGGAGTGGACCTGCGTGGAGGATGCTGAAAGAGCCATGGAAGGGAATAAAACCTATGATACCTGGCAGCAGGGATTTTATAATATCTTTGAGGCGATATTACAGAATAAGCCATTTATTATGAATGTGTACCACTCTGTAAGCAGGGAGCAGGTAGAAAATTATCTGTATCATATGACATACGGACTGCTGATCGGTGTGGTGGAAGAGCGGGCTGAGGGACTTAACGTAGGAGAAGAGGAAAAGAAATTTATTGCGGACTTCTATAAATATGCATTTGTAGGGATCATGCTGAACTGGATCAAAAATGATATGAAGGAGGATCCGAAGGATATTATCGATAAGCTGAGTGTGCTCATAAGTGGTGATATCACAAGGGCACTGAAAAAATATGCGAATTAAATCCTGAATTAAATGAATTTTTGTTGTACTCAAAAAATGTTTGTGCCATAATAGAAGAAATTGTGTGTAAAATTATTATGGGACAAATGATATGGAATACTTCGGAGAGAGTTTTTTTGTTGACGTAAGGGAAAAAATGTTCAGGCTTCTGGTCATTACCGGAGGCATTGCCAATCTGTGTGGCTTTATCTGCAATATTTTTCTGTATGGCATGACCGGTCCGTCTGTTGTCTGTGGTCTCTGCTTTCTGACGATCGTATTGCTTGGGATCATCGGCTGTACCGGTGAAAGGGCTGATCTTGCAGGAGCTGGAATCGTTTTGATCATTTCCTGGTTTGAATTTCCTTTTTTATATTTTGTATATGGAAGTACGATCCTTCCTTATTTTGTGATGGCGATGGTGGCAGTGGCAGTATTTCTGCCAAGAAGGCATCTATGGTTTTATTTTGCTGCCACACTTCTGATAGACAGTACTGTGGTTCTGGTATGCAGGGAAAGGGTGTACGGTATTGTGACAAGAGGCGCAGACAGTATGGCACTTGCCATACTCTGTTCTCTTGTGATAGCATCCTTCAGTGTTTTCTGCGTACTGAAAACACTGATCGAAAGATATGAATCACAGAAAACAGACATCCTGGAAATGGGGAAAAAACTGGAGCAGGCTGCCAACCATGATGGACTGACGGGGTTATACAACAGAAGATATCTGGTCAGGTATCTGACAGAGCTGATCCGGCATACAGAGAAGGAGTTCCTGATATCTCTGATCGATATTGATGACTTCAAGCATCTGAATGATACCTATGGGCATGCCTATGGAGATCAGGTGCTGACTGAACTGGCAGGCTTTATGCAGGAGGAGATCGAGGGAAAGGGTATTGCTTCACGGTTTGGCGGAGAGGAATTTCTGCTCGTTTTTGAAGATGGAGATGTATCAGGAGCGTTTGAAAGTCTGTGCCGTATACAGGAAAGACTTAAGGCTTTCGGGCAGGAGTCAAAGGAGCAGGAGATCACCTTCAGCGGTGGTGTGGAGAGCTACCGGGAAGAGATGCCGCTTGATAAGCTGTTTACTGCAGTGGATGAAAAGCTGTATCAGGCAAAGAACAGTGGAAAAAAGCAGATCATCGGATAGAGTACAGGATAAGGATGGAGAGAAGCTATGAGTGAAAAAATAGAATTCTGGGATATTTATGACAGCAATAAAAAGCTGACAGGACGTACTATGAAGCGGAATGACTGGATCCTTCAGGATGGGGAATATCATCTGACCGTACTTGGTGTTGTCAGAAGAAAGGACGGGAAATTCCTGATCACAAGAAGAGTCATGACAAAGGCATGGGCGCCTGGCTGGTGGGAGGTATCTGGTGGTGGTGTAATGGCCGGAGAAAGCTCAGAGGAAGCAGTGAAAAGAGAAGTACAGGAGGAAACCGGACTTGATGTGGAAAAGCTTGACAGAGAGTATCTGTTTACCTACCACAGGGAAAACCCGGGTAAGGGAGATAATTATTTTGTGGATGTGTACCGCTTTACCGGTGATTTTACAGAGGAAGATGTGACCCCACAGCCGGAAGAGACCCTTGGCTTCAAGCTGGCAACACCAGATGAAATCAGGGCTCTTGCAGCGGAGGGGATCTTCCTTCACTATGACAGTATCAGGGCAGCCTTCGAGAACTGAGGTTATTCTTTCTTTTTCTCCGGGATCCTTGCGACAAGTGCGGTGACGCCCATGATCAGAAGGATGGAAACGAAGATGCCAAGCAGGCCAAGACCTGCGATTTTCAGTGCGATAATAAGATTTGCCGTCATCATAAATCTCCTTTTCTTCTATAATATATATGATGCTTACAGGTAAGCAGAAACCAGGGTGATCATCAGACCACCTGCGATGGCAGATGCGATCTGACCGGAAACATTGGCACCGGCAGCATGCATGATCAGGATATTCTGAGGATTCTCAGAAAGAGCCAGCTTCTGTACTACTCTTGAGGACATGGGAAAGGCAGAAATGCCAGCCGCACCAACCATGGGATTGATCTTTTCCTTCAGGAACAGGTTCAGGAATTTGGCAAACAGGACACCGCCAATGGTATCGAAAATAAAGGCAAAGAGTCCGATCGCCATGATCAGCAGGGTATCGGTTCTGACGAAGCTTTCCGCCTGCATACTGAAGGAAATAGTGATGCCAAGAAACAGGGTGATCAGATTGGCAAGGGTATTCTGTGCAGTCTCGGACATGGTGCCAAGGACGCCGCATTCCCGGATCAGATTGCCGAACATGAGGAAGCCGACAAGGGAAACACTGGTCGGGGCGATGAGCCCGACAATAAACGTAACAACGATAGGAAACGCAATACGCACTCTTTTGGAAACGGATGAGGCCTGGTAGTTCATGGTCATGGTCCGTTCTTTTTTTGTAGTGACAAGCCGGATGGCAAAGGGCTGGATGATAGGAACCAACGCCATATAGGAATAGGCAGCCACAGCAATGGCACCGATATAGTTGGAGTGCAGGATCTGCGAAACCAGTATGGAGGTAGGACCGTCAGCAGCACCGATAATAGAGATGGAGGCGGCATCCTTTAAGTCAAAGCCAAGGAGCGTAGCCAGGATCAGTGCAGCAAAAATACCGAACTGGGCAGCAGCACCATACAGGAACAGGGCTGGCTTTGAAAGAAGAGGTCCAAAGTCGATCATGGCACCAATACCGATAAAAAGAAGGATCGGCAGTGCTTCCGAAGCTTCAATCCCGATGTGGAACAGCCATTCTACAATGCCCTGTGTTTCACCAACACCGCTGACGACCTGATTCAGTGCGCTGCTGAAGGGAAGGTTGACCAGAATGGCACCAAATCCCATGGGAAGCAGGAGAGATGGCTCATATTCTTTTTTGATGGCGAGATAAATCAGAAGCAGGCCGATCAGGTACATGACAAGCTGCTTCCAGGTGATGGCTAATAAGCCGGAAATCAGAAAATCCATAATAGTATCCTTTCTCTTGATCGTGATATTAAGGGGTTACCAGGGTATAAAAAAAGACCCTTATTACAGAGTGTTCCCTGTAATAAAAGTCTTACCATTTCAATTTCAGGCGGGTTGTCAAACCGTGATGACGCCTGGAAATCCACCGAAGTGCCGGCTACTCCCTTTTGTATGATGATATCATAACGGTTTCCGCTGCCTGTGTCAACAGTTTTTGAGAGTGCATTTTCCGGGGGATTAGAAATTGACAAAATGGCTATTCTACCTTATGATATAGGAAGCATAAAAGGAAACAATGAGAAAAGCGATGACGAAGAGAAGTAGTATGAGAATTCACTTCCAGAGAGCCGGCACAGGTGGGAGCCCGGCAGCAGAGCTCATATGAATAACACTTCCGAGCTGCAGACTGAAAGCCGTACCTGTTTTGCTGAGGGTGATTTCCAGAAGGCTGATATGATATTTTACAGGAACTCACAGAAAGTATTCAGAAGGGTTGGAGAGTAGGAACGCCGGCAGCTGGCCGTAATTCAGTTTAAGTGACTGCAGATGCAGTAAATCAGGTGGTACCGCGGATCATGATTCGTCCTGAATTGATGAACTTCAATTCGGGGTGTTTTTATTTTATGGCAGAAAGGCAGCCCGGTGAAGTGCTTATCCTGTTAAGCAGGGTCATGAAAAAGAAAAGAAAGAGGAGAAAGAAATGGAATTATCAACACTGTATCGTGAAAGAACACTGGACAGGCTTTCCGAAGATGATATCGGTAAGGTTCTGAAGGTAGCCGGATGGGTAGAGAATATCCGTGACCATGGTGGTGTATCCTTCATTGATTTAAGAGACATGTACGGCGTACTGCAGATCGTTATGAGGAATACCGACCTGCTGAAGGGAATCAGTAAGGAAGACTGTGTGACGATCACGGGAGAGGTAGAGAAGAGAGACGAGGAAACCTACAATCCAAAGATCCCTACAGGAACGATTGAACTGGAGGCACACTCTATCGAAATCCTTGGTAAGGTTTACAAGCCGCTGCCGTTTGAGATCGCAGCCTCCAAGGAGATCAGAGAGGACTTACGTCTGAAATACCGTTACCTTGACTTGAGAAACAGAAAGGTTCTGGATAACATGATCTTCCGTTCCGAGGTGATCGCATTCCTGCGCCAGAAGATGACGGAGATGGGATTTATGGAAATGCAGACCCCCATTCTGTGTGCTTCTTCTCCGGAAGGCGCAAGAGACTACATCGTTCCGTCAAGACATTACAAGGGTAAGTTCTATGCACTGCCTCAGGCACCCCAGCAGTATAAGCAGCTCCTGATGGTATCCGGAATTGATAAGTACTTCCAGATCGCCCCCTGCTTCCGCGACGAGGATGCAAGAGCAGACCGTTCTCCCGGAGAATTTTACCAGCTTGATTTCGAGATGAGCTTTGCTACCCAGGAGGATGTATTTCAGGTAGGCGAGGAAGTCCTGACAGCTACCTTTGAAAAATTCGCACCGGAGGGCTTCCAGGTTACACAGGCACCTTATCCGGTCATCAGTTATAAACAGGCCATGCTGGAGTTTGGCTCCGATAAGCCTGATCTTCGGAATCCGCTGAGAATTATTGATTTGTCCGAATTCTTTGACCGCTGTACCTTCAAGCCTTTCCAGAACAAGACAGTAAGAGCTATTAAGATCCACGGACATCAGTCCAAGGGCTTCCATGAAAAGATGCTGAAGTTTGCTACCGGAATCGGCATGGGCGGACTTGGCTATCTGGAGGTACAGGAGGATCTGTCCTATAAAGGGCCGATCGACAAGTTTATCCCGGATGATATGAAGGCAGAGCTCCGTGAAAAAGCAGGGCTTGAGGCAGAAGATACTATCTTCTTTATCGCAGATAAGGAAGAGCGGGCAGCAAGCTATGCCGGACAGATCCGTAATGAGCTTGGTGCCAGACTGGATCTTTATGAGAAGAACGCATACCGTTTCTGCTTTGTCAATGACTTCCCGATGTTTGAGCTGGATGAGGAGACGAAGAAGATCGGATTTACCCATAATCCCTTCTCCATGCCGCAGGGAGGGCTGGATGCACTTTTAAATAAGGATCCGCTGGAAATACTGGCATATCAGTACGATATTGTCTGCAATGGAGTAGAGCTTTCTTCCGGAGCAGTCCGTAACCACAGCATTGACATCATGGTCAAGGCCTTTGAGATCGCAGGCTATGATGAAGAAGTACTGAAGCAGAAGTTTGGAGCACTCTATCAGGCATTCCAGTTTGGTGCACCGCCGCATGCAGGCATGGCACCCGGGGTAGACCGGATGATCATGCTTCTCCGCAATGAGGAGAATATCCGGGAGATCATTGCCTTCCCGA
The DNA here is from genome assembly GCF_037359455.1 of Suilimivivens sp. Classification (NCBI taxonomy): domain Bacteria; kingdom Bacillati; phylum Bacillota; class Clostridia; order Lachnospirales; family Lachnospiraceae; genus Suilimivivens; species Suilimivivens sp. The sequence continues at coordinate 31,421 of NZ_JAXXXI010000042.1, read as the reverse complement.
TGAGTGGTACAGCACAGGATCTGATGTGTGGGGCACCGAATGAGGTAACGGAGCAGCAGCTTCGCGAGGTTCATATTAAGGTAAGAGCATAGGACTCAAAAGTGAGGAATCATAATGAAATCACGCAGTGATATAAAAATATTTATTGTAGGAGGAGGCGAGATTGGCCGTTCGCTTGCCGGACAGCTTTCCAGGGATGGATATGAACTGACCCTGATCGACAGAAACCAGGATGTGGTAAAGAGCCTGAGCAACAGCTTTGATATTATCTGCTTTGAAGGTAATGGCGCTTCCTATACCACACTGCAGGAGCTTTCCGCAGGCAAGGCAGATATCTGGATTGCCGTGACAGAGTCCGATGAACTGAATATACTGAGCTGTATGACAGCCCATATGATGGGAGCCAAGCATACCATTGCCCGTATCAGGGACGTGGATTATGCAAGGCAGAATCATTTTTACAAGGATAAGCTGGGGCTTTCCATGATCATTAACCCGGAGCTGGCAACGGCTCTGGAGATCTTCCGGCTGCTGCGTTTCCCACTGGCAACCCGTGTGGAAACCTTTGCGAGAGGCAGGGCGGAGCTTGTCCAGATCAATGTCCGGGCTGAAAGCCCGCTGATCGGCCATTCCCTGATCGAGATGAACCAGGATATGGGGATCAACCTGCTGATCTGTGCGATCGTCCGGGACGGGGAGGCCTTTGTGCCAAAAGGAAATACGGTGATCAGCAGAGGGGATATCCTGTATATGACAGGTGCTGCAGATGAATTCCGTAAATCCTTCAAAAAGATCAAGCTTCCGGTAAAGCCGCTGCAGTCCGTTATGATCGCAGGAGGCGGACGGATAGCTTATTATCTGGCAGAGGCAGTGCTGGAGCAGGGGGCGAAGGTAACCCTGATCGAGAAAAATAAGGTGATGGCAACAGAGCTTTCTGAAGCCGTGGAAGGGATCAACGTGGTATGCGATGATGCGCTTGCCTATTTTGATTCCATGTCCCAGTCGGATATCGAGAATACAGACGCATTTATTACGATCACAGATAACGATGAATATAATCTGGTGGCAGCCATGTATGGAGAGTCCCAGGGTATCAGCAAGGTGATTTCCAGGATCGCAGCCAAATCAAGGCTTAAGGTGCTGCCGGAGGGGAGCAAGATCTGTACGATCTCAAGAGAGGATGTTGCAGCGGACAGAATTCTTGGCTACAGCAGATCTCTTCTGAATGCAGAGGATAATGATGCGGTGGAATCTCTGTACCGTCTGATGGATGGCAGACTGGAGATCATCGAGTTTAAGGTGGATGACAGGGATCTGAACCTGAATACCCCACTGAAGGATCTGAGAATGAAACAGAATATGCTGATCGGCTGTATTATCCGTGATTTCCGGATCATCATTCCCAGGGGTGATGATGTGATCCTTCCAGGAGATACGGTACTGGTAGCTGTCATTGACAGACAGATCGCAAGACTGGAAGACATATTTGCTTCCTAGGAGCAGAGAAATGAATAAAAGAAAAATAGTCAGTTTTATTGGAAGAATCATATTGATTGAAGCGGCTCTCATGGTACTGCCGCTTCTTGTTGCCTTGTATTATGGAGATGGAGATGCATGGGTTTTTGCTGTTACGATCCTGGCGGCACTGATCCCAGGGGTACTTATGGCAAGAGTCAGGCAGTCGGACAGAAGACTCAGCAGCAGGGATGGATACTTTATCGTGGCGGCGACCTGGATCATCATTTCCCTGATCGGTGCCATGCCGCTGTATATGGCAGGGGGATTCCGTTCCTACTGGAGTGCCCTGTTTGAGATCGCATCCGGTTTCAGCACCACAGGCGCTTCTGTGCTGGCGCAGCCGGAGCTCCTTGGACATGGCGTTCTGTTCTGGAGAAGCTTTACCCATTGGATCGGTGGTATGGGTGTCCTGGTATTTGTAATGATGGTCATGCCTATGGAAAATGACAATTCCATGCATCTTGTACGTGCAGAGGTGCCGGGACCTACTGCAGGCAAGCTGGTGCCGAGAATGCGGACTACATCTATGATCCTGTATGGTATATATGCAGCCATGACGATGATACTGCTTGTTTTGCTCCTGCTTGGGGGAATGCCGTTATTTGATAGCTTCTGTATAGCCTTTGGAACAGCAGGAACCGGTGGATTTGCAGTGTCGTCAGCGGGCGTGGCCGGTTATCACAGTGCTTATATTGAGATCCTGCTTGGAATTTTTATGCTGTTATTTGGCGTAAACTTTAATGTATACCATCTTCTGCTTCTCGGCAAGGTAAAGGATGCACTGAAATCGGAAGAGGTAAAAGCTTATCTTGGAATTGTAATTACAGCCACTGTATTGATTTCTATCAATACCTTCAGCCGGGTGACAGGACTTGGAACAACAGTCAGGAATGCATTTTTTCAGGTGGCTAGTATTATGACCACATCCGGTTTTGCCACGGTGGACTTTAATTTCTGGCCTGAATTTTCCAAGCATACGCTTGTACTTCTAATGATTATCGGTGCCTGTGCCGGATCTACCGGAGGTGGCTTCAAGGTATCAAGACTGATCATCCTGTTAAAGGCCATGATGGCAGAGGTAAGGCATATCATTACGCCGAAGGCGATCAATCCCGTGAGGATTGATGGTAAGCCTATTGATAAGGAAACACTGAATTCCATCAGGATCTACGCAGCAGCTTATCTGATCCTGATCTGTCTGTTTACCTGGATCCTTTCCCTGGATGGCAAGGATCTGACGACCAATGTGACAGCAGTGCTGTCCTGCTTTAACAATATAGGACCGGGACTTGGCGGTGTAGGTCCCATGAATAACTTCGGGATTTACTCTGACTGGGCACAGGTACTGCTATCCCTTTGTATGCTGACAGGAAGACTGGAGATATTCCCTATGCTGCTTCTGTTTGGAAGATCCATGCATACCAGATAGAAAAGGCAGAAAAAAAGCCCATGGGATTGCTATTTCCCCGCAAATGTGCTATGATTTTTTTGTTGTGATTATGTTATAAATTTAACAAATAAAAATAAGAGGTGTGAACAAATGAGCAAGAATTTTGATGATTTATTGTCCAAGGTGTCAGAGTGCAGTAAGAAGATTCTGTCCGTTGCAGTGGCACAGGATAAGGCTGTGCTGGAGGCAGTTAAGGCTGCAAAGGAGCGTGGTATTGCAGATGCGATTCTGGTTGGTAATGAAGCAGAGATCCGTGAGATCGGAGCCTCCCTTTCCATGAATATGGATGAATATGAAATCATCAATGAGCCTGATGTAGTAGAGGCTTCCTTAAAGGCAGTTTCTCTTGTACACGATGGCAGGGCAGATATGTATATGAAGGGTCTTCTGGATTCCAAGACTTTCTTAAAGAGCGTGCTGAACAAGGAAGTCGGGCTTCGTACCGGACAGCCTCTTTCCCATGTGTGTGTATTTGAGATTCCCGGGATCGACCGTCTGCTTTTCTTTACAGATGTTGCATTTATGCCTTACCCCACATTAGAGGATAAGAAGTTTATCATTAAGTATACTGTAGAGGTAGCAAAGGCCTGCGGCGTAGAGTGTCCGAAGGTAGCTCCCCTTGCAGCGGTAGAAGTAGTAAATCCCAAGATGCCTGTTACCGTAGAGGCGGCAGAGCTGACAAGAATGAACGAGGAAGGCGAGATCAAGGACTGTATCGTAGACGGACCGCTTTCTCTTGATATTGCCATTGACAGGGCAGCAGCAGAAGAAAAGGGAGCCATGGATCGTAAGATCACAGGCGATGCCGATATCCTTCTTTTCCCCGATATCCATGCAGGAAATCTGGTATACAAGGCAATCGTTCATCTTGTAAAAGTAAAGAATGGCTGTATCCTGACAGGAACCAAGGCTCCTGTTATCCTGACATCCCGTTCTGACACATTTGAAACCAAGGTAAATTCCATTGCACTTGCTGCAGTGGTAGCAGAAGAAATGAAAAAGAATCAGTAGGAGGTAATCATGTCAGTTAAGAGCTTAATTATCAATCCGGGTTCTACTTCCACCAAGATCGGTGTATTCGAAGATGAAACCCTGTTATTTGAAGAAACCCTTCGTCATTCTACCGAAGAGATCGCACAGTATGCGTCTATCGTAGACCAGAAGGATTTCCGTAAGCAGATCATTCTTGACCTGCTGAAGGAGAAGGACTTTGATATCAGATCCCTGCAGGTAATTGTAGGCCGTGGTGGTATGTTAAAGCCGATCCCGGGTGGCACCTATGCAGTCAGTGATGATCTGCTTCATGACCTGAAGATCGGTAAGCAGGGACAGCATGCATCCAATCTTGGCGGCATTCTGGCAAGAGAGATCGGGGACGAAATCGGTGTTCCTTCCTATATTGTTGACCCTGTCGTAGTAGATGAACTGATGCCTATCGCAAGATATTCAGGTGTACCGGAGCTTCCAAGAACGAGCGTGTTCCATGCCCTGAACCAGAAGGCTGTAGCCAAGAGATATGCGAAGGAGAAGGGCGTTTCCTATGAATCCCTGAATCTGATCGTAGTACATATGGGCGGTGGTGTTTCTGTAGGCGCCCATGAAAAGGGACGTGTCATTGATGTATTCAATGCCCTTGATGGAGACGGTGCTTTCTCACCTGAGAGAGCCGGAGCAGTTCCTTCAGGCGCACTGATCAGGATGTGCTTCTCAGGTGAATATACCGAGAAGGAAGTTTACAAGAAGATCGTTGGCGGCGGCGGATTCAATGCATATCTTGGAACCAATGATATGCGTGATGTTGCCAAGATGATCGATGAAGGTGATACACATGCTGATGAGGTAAGAGAGGCATTTATCCTTCAGGTCTGCAAGAATATTGGTTCCATGTCCTGCGTATTAAAGGGCAAGGTAGATGCGATCATCGTTACCGGTGGCATTGCTTACAATAAGGCAGTGGTTGACAAGATGGAAGAGAGAGCCGGATTTATTGCTCCATTCACCGTATATCCCGGAGAAGATGAGCTGCTTGCCCTGGCACAGGGTGCGCTCCGTGTATTAAACGGCGAAGAAAAGGCAATGGAATATTAATCCGTTCCGGAGCAGGAAAACAGGAAAATACAGAGGACACAGTGGTCTAAGCTGTGTCTTCTTTTTTACGAATAAACGGAAGAACAGGAGGAAAGAGAATAAATGCTTTTATTTACATGTGATTATCTGGAGGGAGCCCATGAGAAGATCCTGCAAAGGCTTGCAGAAACCAATCTGGAAAAGATGCCGGGATATGAGAACGATCCTTACTGTATCAGCGCTGCAGAGAAGATCAGGGCAGCCTGTGAATGTCCGGAAGGAAGCGTATTCTTTACTGTAGGAGGGACACAGACCAATGCAGTAGTGATCTCTACGATGCTGCAAAGCTGTGAGGGAGTGCTGGCAGCGGATACCGGTCATGTGAATGTGCATGAAGCGGGTGCTATTGAATACACAGGGCATAAGGTGCTGTCACTTCCTGCATATGAGGGGAAGATGAAAGCACCTGACCTGAAGGATTACCTGGTGAATTTTTATAAGGATCCCTCCCATGAGCATATGGTGATCCCGGGAATGGTATATCTGTCTTATCCCACAGAATATGGAACCTTGTATACGAAAAAGGAACTGACGGATATTTATGAGGTGTGCAGGGAATATCAGATTCCTCTTTATGTAGATGGGGCAAGGCTCGGCTACGGACTGATGAGCGCGGCAGCCGATCTGACCTTGCCGGAGCTTGCCAGACTCTGCGATGTCTTTTATATAGGGGGTACCAAGGTTGGGGCGCTTTGCGGAGAGGCAGTCGTATTTCCAAAGGGGAATGAGCCGAAGTACTTTATTACAAAGATCAAACAGCGTGGTGCCATGCTGGCCAAGGGAAGACTGCTTGGCGTACAGTTTGATACCTTATTTACGGACGGACTTTATTTTAAGATCAGTGCACATGCCATCGGTATGGCAGAGATGCTGAAAAGGGAACTGAAGGATATGGGCTATACCTTTTATCTGGATTCCCCGACCAATCAGCAGTTCCTCGTGCTGACTGATCAGGAGGCAGATACACTGACAGCGAAGGGGGCAGGCTATGATCTCTTTGCCAGAGTAGATGAAAACCATGTGGTCTGCCGCTTCTGTACAAGCTGGGCAACCAGAGAAGAGGATATGAGGGAGCTATTGCAGATCCTGAAGGAATGCAGGCTGGCTTCCATAAGCTGAAAAAGAAAAATCGAAGTGGATCAGCCTTTGACACAGATTGACAGAAAATTGTATACTGGTATAAAATGAGTTAAACAACAGAGGGGAAAAGGAGAATCTGATAAGATGAGTGATAAGAATAACATTCCTTACAAAATTTATTTGGAAGAAAATGAAATGCCAGACAGCTGGTATAACGTGCGGGCGGATATGAAGAATAAGCCGGCGCCATTATTAAATCCAGGCACGCAAAAGCCCCTGACATTTGAAGAGATGAGAGGAATCTTCTGCGATGAGCTTTGCAGACAGGAGCTGGATGACACCACTCCCTATTTTAAAATTCCGGATGAAATCCGTAAGTTTTACAGAATGTACCGTCCTTCACCGCTTGTCAGAGCCTACTGTCTGGAGGAAAAGCTGCAGACACCGGCAAAGATTTATTATAAGTTCGAAGGAAATAATACCAGTGGAAGCCATAAGCTGAATTCAGCCATTGCGCAGGCTTATTATGCCAAGAAGCAGGGACTTAAGGGTGTGACTACAGAGACCGGAGCCGGTCAGTGGGGAACAGCACTTTCCATGGCCTGTGCCTATCTGGATCTTGACTGTAATGTATATATGGTAAAGTGCTCTTATGAACAGAAGCCCTTCCGAAGAGAGGTTATGAGAACCTACGGGGCGAAGGTGACACCTTCTCCTTCAGAAACAACAGAGGTAGGAAGAAAGATCCTGAGGGAATTCCCCGGAACAACAGGCAGTCTTGGATGTGCAATCTCTGAGGCAGTAGAAGCAGCAATCTCCAAAGAGGGTTATCGTTATGTACTGGGATCTGTACTGAACCAGGTACTGCTTCACCAGACAGTGATCGGTCTGGAGGCCAAGGCGGCTATGGATAAATATGGAATCAAACCGGATATGATCATTGGATGTGCTGGTGGAGGATCAAACCTTGGTGGGCTGATCTCTCCTTTTGCAGGTGAAATGCTAAGAGGTGAGGCAGATTATGATATTGTCGCAGTGGAACCGGCCTCCTGCCCAAGCCTTACGAGAGGAAAATTTGTATATGATTTCTGTGATACAGGAAAGGTATGTCCTCTGGCGAAAATGTACACACTGGGAAGCGGCTTTATCCCGGCACCGAATCATGCAGGCGGACTCCGCTATCATGGCATGAGCTCTATCCTGTCACAGCTTTATCATGATGGATACATGAGAGCCATGAGTGTGGAGCAGACAGCGGTATTTAAGGCAGCAGAGCAGTTCGCAAGAGTAGAAGGCATCCTTCCTGCACCGGAAAGCTCCCATGCGATCAAAGTGGCGATCGATGAAGCACTGAAATGCAAGGAGACCGGAGAAGAGAAAACAATCCTCTTTGGACTTACCGGAACAGGTTACTTTGATATGATGGCTTATGAACGCTTCAATAATGGAGAGATGGTGGATTATATTCCGACAGATGAGGATCTGGCAAAGGGATTTGCCGGGATTCCGAAGTTCCCTGGGAATGAGTTTTAGATCAGAATGATAAAGAGCAGTCCGGCAGATTATCTGCCGGACTGGATCGCACTGCGGCAAAAGGGTAGATGTCACTTAAAGCGACCCAACGCAGGCGGAGAATCCTGCAAGCAGGATTTTTCTTACAGGATCATAAATTTTTAAGTCTGGATAATTCTGCCTGCAGAGCAGCAATAGTGGCAGCGCTTTTGGAGAGAAGAGAGTCCTTTTCAGCGAGGGCGGAGTCCTTTTCGGCGATCAGAGACTCTTTTTCAGCGAGAGCAGAGTCCCTTTCAGCGAGCAAAGACTCTTTTTCAGCAATAGCAGCGTTCATTTCAGCAATGACAGCGTTATTTTCAGCAATGACAGCCGCATTCTCTGCAATTGTGGCATTCTGTACATCCACTTCCTTCTGCAGTTCATCGATCATATATCTGACAGTATTCCTGTCCATTTCCCGTAATTCCTCAGAAAAGAAACCCATAATATTCTCCACATTCCGGCACATCTGATAGAGTGTCTCATACATTGGCTTGAACTGTGGGAAGCTGGTGATAAGCCGGATAATTTCATCCGGGTCATCTATAGATAGAAATATCATCCAGGCTTCCAACAATGTAGTTACCTTTTTATTGTGCATTTTTGAACGGAAAATGTCAAGACTTATAAAAATATAATCCTGCAGAAGATCCATGGAAAGTCCGGAATCGAAGGATACTTTGGAACGGTGGATCCAATGGTCAGGACATTTCTTTAATTCATCCGGGCTTTTTTCGTACAGAACAATCAGATAAACCTTGCTGATGTTGCGGTAGGAGAAAGTGTCCCTGCCGGTAACGGGATCTACGGAGCGTTGTCTTACCCGTTTATACTGGCGCAGGAGCATATCTGAGGAATAGCAGGCACACCTTGCTCCAGGAAAAGCGTAACCGATTTTCTGGACTTCGATATTTGCAAGAGAGCCGTCCTCAAGTTCAACGATAATGTCTGTGATCAGCAGGGAGCTTTCGTCAGAAAGTCTGGTGGAATCATTGGGAAGCACCTCTTTGATCCTGACCTTGCGGTTTAGCAGGGCGGTCAGGAAGGATTCCAGTCTGGTAGGGTCATACTCCGGGTTCATGACCTCCTTGAAGAAGGAGTCATACAGAACCTTGATGCCTCTGGCACCGGAGCAGAAATCGAGGAATTCCTTCTGCTGCAGGACAGTCCAGCTTTCAAAAAGCTGCTGCATTCTTGGATTTGTGTAGATTCGCTGGAGAATTTCTTCTCTGCTCTGGATCATTGGAAAATAAGATTTTAGTAGATTTGTGGCCATAGACAGCCCTCCTTATGTGAAATAGACGTGTGTTTTTGCATGCAGAATAGACGAGACCATGGTGATCTGAAAACTGTTGCTATTATACCCAAAAACAAAAGTGAATAGTTACATCATGCAGACCTGTTCTGAAAACATTCGGCGAAGTGCCATAAGATAAAAATAATAGAATCAACATGATCTTCCTGAAATCCCGGAAACGGGTGGGAATGAAGCAAGTATAACACAGGTGATGGCAGGGAGCAAGTGGAAAGATGGCAAATTTCCTGTTATGAGTATAAATTTTATAAAAATTTCAGGAATCCTTATGAGTTCTTCACAGAGTGGCAGTTGAATAAACGAAAGGAATCTGTTACAATAAAAATTGCAGTTTTTTGCCTCAGTGAGAGGAAAACTTCTCCGGTCAGGATGAGAGAGGGCAGGATTTACCGTTTTCACAGGATCGGAGAGAAAGGCAATGGTACAGATATGAATTTTGTGCAGAAGATTTTTGGCACCCATAGTGAAAGAGAACTGAAGAGGATAGAGCCGATTGTACAGGCGATTGAAGATCTCCGCCCTTCCATGCAGGCTCTTTCTGATGAAGAATTAAAAGGAAAAACAGAAGAATTTAAAAAGAGACTTGCTGCAGGAGAAACATTGGATGATATTCTTCCAGAGGCATATGCAACGGTCAGGGAAGCTGCGAAGCGTGTCCTTAATATGGAGCATTTCCGTGTTCAGCTGATCGGTGGTATTATCCTGCATCAGGGACGTATTGCCGAGATGAAGACCGGTGAAGGTAAGACACTGGTATCTACGCTTCCTGCTTACCTGAACGCGCTGGAAGGAAAAGGTGTTCATGTTGTTACTGTGAACGACTACCTGGCAAAGCGTGATGCGGAATGGATGGGAGAGGTACATAAATTCCTTGGACTCAGCGTAGGTGTTGTATTGAACAGCATGAAGCAGGATGAAAGAAAAGCAGCTTATGCCTGTGATATTACTTATGTGACAAACAATGAGCTTGGCTTTGACTATCTGCGTGATAATATGGTCATTTATAAGGAACAGCTTGTTCTTCGTGAACTGAATTATGCGATCATTGATGAGGTTGACTCCGTCCTGATCGATGAAGCAAGAACACCCCTTATCATTTCCGGACAGAGCGGCAAGTCAACCAAGCTTTATGAGGTCTGTGATATCCTCGCCAGGCAGATGCAGCGTGGTGAAGATATGGAAGACCTGTCCAAGATGGATGCCATCATGGGCATTGAAAGAGAAGAGACGGGCGACTTTATTGTCAATGAAAAGGACAAGATCGTGAACCTGACAGCCCAGGGTGTTGCCAAGGTAGAGCGTTTCTTCCAGATCGAGAACCTGGCTGATCCGGAAAATATAGAGATCCAGCATAATATCAATCTGGCACTGCGTGCCAACAACCTGATGTTCCGTGACCAGGACTACGTGGTCAAGGATGATCAGGTACTGATCGTTGATGAATTTACCGGTCGTATCATGCCGGGGCGTCGTTATTCTGACGGTCTCCATCAGGCGATTGAAGCCAAGGAGCATGTAAAGGTCAAGAGAGAAAGCAAGACACTGGCGACCATTACCTTCCAGAACTTCTTTAACAAGTTCCATAAGAAGGCAGGTATGACCGGTACTGCCCTGACAGAAGAGAAGGAGTTCCGTGATATTTATGGCATGGACGTTGTAGAGATCCCGACTAACAGGCCAATCGCCAGAATCGATCAGCAGGATGCTGTTTATAAGACAAAGAAAGAAAAACTCCATGCCATTGTGGAGGCTGTCAAGGAGGCTCATGAAAAGGGTCAGCCTGTACTGGTTGGTACCATCAATATCGATGCATCTGAAGAACTGAGCCGTCTGCTTTCCAAGCAGGGTATCCAGCATAAGGTGCTGAACGCAAAGTTCCATGAACTGGAAGCAGAGATCGTAGCAGATGCCGGTGTACACGGAGCAGTTACGATTGCTACCAACATGGCAGGACGTGGTACGGATATCAAGCTGGATGATGCAGCAAGAGCCGCTGGTGGTCTGAAGATCATCGGTACAGAGCGTCATGAATCCAGACGTATTGATAATCAGCTCCGTGGACGTTCCGGTCGTCAGGGCGATCCCGGAGAATCCAAATTTTATATTTCACTGGAAGATGACCTGATGAGACTGTTCGGATCTGAACGTCTGATCAATATGTTTAATACACTGGGTATTCCGGAAGGGCAGGAAATTGAGCATAAGGCACTGACCAATGCCATTGAATCTGCCCAGAAAAAGATCGAGAGCAATAACTTTGGCATCAGAAAGAATCTGCTTGAATATGACCAGGTTATGAATGAGCAGAGAGAGATCATCTATGAAGAAAGACGCCGTGTACTGGATGGAGAGAGCATGCGTGATGCAATCTACAAGATGATCACTGATATTGCAGAAAATGCGGTAGATATTTCCATCGGAGATGATACAGACTTCGATGAGTGGAATCTGGAAGAACTCAACACCCTGCTTCTTCCGACTATCCCGTTAAAGCCGGTGAACCGTGGAAGAATCCACACACCGAAGAAGAATGCGCTGAAGCAGCAGCTGAAGGAAGAGGCTGTCAGGCTTTATGAGGCAAAGGAAGCAGAGTTCCCGGAGCCGGAGGCCATCAGAGAGCTGGAGCGTGTGATCCTGCTTAAGGTGATTGACCGGAAATGGATGGATCATATTGATGATATGGAACAGCTCCGCCAGGGAATCGGTCTGCAGGCATATGGACAGAGAGACCCGCTTGTAGAGTACAAGAGAAGCGGTTATGACATGTTTGATGAGATGACCCAGAATATTAAGGAAGAGACTGTCCGTGTCCTGTTCCATGTACGTGTAGAGCAGAAGGTAGAGAGGGAAGAGGTAGCTAAGGTGACCGGTACCAATAAGGATGATTCTCTTGGAAAGGCACCTGTAAAGAGAGAAAACGCTAAGATTTATCCTAACGACCCCTGCCCCTGCGGAAGTGGTAAGAAATACAAGCAGTGCTGTGGACGCAAAGCCTGATCAGGCTTGTGATAAAGAATTTAAAATAAGAAAGAGGTGAACGTTAAGTGGTAGAATTAGACCAGATGAAGACAGAACTTCAGGCATATGAGACCCCTTTAGCGGAAGTGAGGGATTCACTTTGACTTGGCTAATAAGTCAAAGAAGATCGAAGAACTGGAGCGTGAGATGGAAGCGCCCGGCTTCTGGGACAACCCGGAAGTATCCAATACCAAGATGAAAGAGCTGAAAAACTTAAAGGATCTTGTGGAAACCATGGATCATTTAAGAGATCAGTATGACGACATCATGACCCTGATTGAAATGGGTAATGAAGAGGAAGATCAGGAGTTGGCAGCCGATATCCGAAATGAGCTGGATGAGTTTATAAAGACCTTTGAGGATATCCGGATCAGTACCCTGCTTTCTGATGAATATGACAGCTACAATGCGATTCTTAAGCTGAATGCCGGTGCCGGTGGTACAGAAAGCTGTGACTGGTGCGGCATGCTTTATCGTATGTATACCAGATGGGCGGAAAAGAAGGGCTTTAGTGTAGAAGTACTGGATTACCTTGACGGTGAGGAGGCCGGGATCAAGTCCGTTACCTTTCAGGTAAATGGAATTAATGCCTATGGCTATCTGAAGTCAGAGAAGGGAGTACACAGACTGGTGCGTATTTCCCCGTTCAATGCACAGGGAAAACGACAGACCTCCTTTGTATCACTGGATGTTATGCCGGATATTGAGGAGAATCTGGATGTGGAGATCAACGAGGATGACCTCCGGATTGATACCTATCGAAGCAGCGGAGCCGGTGGACAGCATATTAACAAGACATCATCGGCTATCCGTATTACCCACATTCCTACCGGAATCGTAGTACAGTGTCAGAATGAGCGTTCCCAGTTCCAGAATAAGGACAAGGCGATGCAGATGCTGAAGGCCAAGCTGTATATGCTGCAGAAGGAAGCCAATGCAGAGAAGCTTTCTGATATCAGAGGCGAAGTGAAGGAGATTGGCTGGGGAAACCAGATCCGTTCCTATGTATTGCAGCCTTATACTATGGTAAAGGATCACCGGACAGAGGCAGAGACCGGAAATGTGGATGCTGTTCTGGATGGGGGAATCGATCTGTTTATCAACGCCTATCTGAAGTGGATCAATGTAAAACCAAATACCGAAGGATAAAAAATCTGCTGGCAGAAAGAGAATTTCTGCCAGCAGATTTCTGCTTAAAGTGATCAAAATCAGTTCTGCTTTACAAGATCAAGATAAAAATTGGCTTTGGTAGCCTGCATATAAGGCATCAGCCATAAGAGACCGATCCCACAGGTCAGTACACACAGCAGCATCAGCGGGACAAAGGTCAGATCAATATAGAACAGGCGTCCCTTACTGCCTTTCATCATATCACGGCTTTTCCTGAGCGCTTCCCTGGCGCTGCAGTCCGGAAAATCAAGGAGCAGATAGTAGCTCTGGGAATAGGTAAGCATCAGAAACATACCGATGACAGCACAGACTACTGTCAGCAGGGAAAACAGAAGCATGCCATATCCATTTAACAGTGTTTCCTGCGGAAGCAGAGAGAGCAGGAAAACAGGTAAATTCAGGAGATAGCTGATCAGGGAAAAAACAACCGCTACCCGGATGATCCTGTCGGGAGTCTGTTTAAAACCATAGAAGAGATCACTGAGGACAGGCTGCTGTCCGCAGGATGTTTTCAGGTAAATATAAGTTTCCCCATAAGAGAACAGGCCACTGAAAATGCTGATCAGGAAAGAAACAGCAAAATAAATGATATATTCGATGACAGATCCCGGATTCAGAAAAAGGGAAGTGATGCCGCTCAGTGCAGAAACGCAGAGTGCATGGATAGCATAGGTTCCGGCAAGGGTGCCGTATTTGCCAAGTAACTGTCCTTTAGCCTGTGATTTCAGGCTGGTAGAGGATAGATAATTTTTCATAAAAATAAAACTCCTGTTTATACCGCTACATCCAGATTCTGCCCGATCAGTGCTGCTGCATCTGCAGACTTCTTATTCTGCTGATAGGGATTGGATTCATCGCTGTAGCTTATTTTAGTTGAGGTTGTGCCGCCTGCTGTGTAGCTTCTGCCGCATTCGGGGCAGATGGCAGTCCGGAGGGATACAGTAGCGGAGAGAACCTTGCCGTTTCCCTGTGCAGCTTTCTTATAGGCATTGCTGACATGCTCCTGCTCGTGGGCACGGACACGGGAAGCCGAAGCCTGCGGTGAAATATGGGAAGCGGATTTAAAGGAAACCATCTCATCAGAGCCATCCTGATACTTCCGGTTCTTGCAGGTTTCACATTCTGCCGGAGAAGATCTGCGTCCAGGACTTACTTTCGTGGATTCACCGGGGTTGACGATAATACCGCCAGATTTTTCATCGTCTGCGCTGGCTGTGCCGCCTGCCGCCGCAGAGCCAAATGGTGAAATATCCACACCATATCCGTATCCATATCCATATTCGTAACTGCCGACTGCACCAATACCCATCATGGGAAATGTTTCCTTTCTGTCATATTCCTGTTAAAAATCTGTTATGCTCCATGTACCTGCCGGAAGGGGCAGGAGCAATGGAAAAGCTGTATTTACTGCTGGAACAGAACGGTATATTCCTTCATCATATCCTCGAAGGAGGTACCATAAATATCTTCTGTGGATTCCCCGTAGGTATCTTCGATCAGTTCGTCATACTGCTGGCCGATACCGATCAGAAGATCTGGATTCTGCAGCAGAAGGGCTATAGAGGAGATCAGAATGCCAACGGTCATAACGAGACTGCCGATACCGCAGATGATGCCAATCTTCGCCTGGGTTAGCAGCTTTTTGCCATAGCCTTTGGAAAGCAGGGCAAAAAGGATCGCAAGACCACCGCAGATAAAAGGCAGGATCACTGTCATGATCGTGAAAAAGGATGCCAGCCCAAGGAGCAGGGAGGCAGTCGCCATGGCCATGCCTGGATTGCGGCAGGAATAATCGACTCCGTTATATCTGTTTGGATCATTGCTCTGAAAATTGAAATCCATAGAAAATCTCACTTTTATCTCTTAATATTTTAGTGATTCTATTATAGCGCCAGTTGGAAAAGAAAACAAGGAGAACAGGTTCTTGAAAAAAGAACCGGCTTTTTGTATGATGATAGAAGTGAGGACTTTCGCATGCGGGGAGAAAGAGCTCCGGATTGAAAGAACAAATTTGCAGTCAGGAAAAGGAAAAACATATGGATATCATCAAAAAGATCAAAGAAGAACTCAAGGTAGAAAAGTGGCAGGTAGAAGCGGCAGTCAAGCTGATCGATGAGGGGAACACGATTCCCTTTATCTCCAGATACCGGAAGGAAGCTACCGGTTCACTGAATGATGAGCAGCTTCGTGACTTATATGAAAGACTGAACTATCTCCGTAATCTGGAGGAGAAGAAGGAGCAGGTGCTTGGCAGTATTGAGGAGCAGGGACAGCTTACTGAGGAGTTGAAGGCCAAGATCCTGGCGGCGGAGACTCTCGTGGTGGTGGAAGATCTGTACAGACCCTACAGACCAAAGAGAAAAACAAGAGCCAGTGTGGCAAAGGAAAAGGGGCTGCAGCCGCTTGCAGAGTTTATCCTTGAGCAGAATACAGATAAGCCGCTGGAAACAGAAGCAGAAAAATATGTGGATGCTGATAAGGGTGTTACAGATGTCAGGGAAGCACTGCAGGGTGCCAGGGATATTATTGCAGAGAGTATTTCCGATGAGGCAGATTACCGTATTTATATCCGAAATATCACTATGGAGGAAGGCTCTATCAGCAGCAGTGCCAAGGATGAGAAGGCAGAAAGCGTCTATGAAATGTACTATGACTATGAGGAACCACTGAAGAAGGCAGCAGGTCACCGTATCCTGGCACTGAACCGTGGAGAAAATGAGAAGATTCTGACTGTAAAGGTCAATGCGCCGACAGAACGGATCCTTCAGTATCTGAATAAGAAGATCGTGACAGCAGAGAATCCCTATACCACACCTGTACTGCAGGAAGTGATCGAGGATGCTTATGACAGACTGATCGCACCGGCAATTGAAAGAGAGATCCGAAATGATCTTACAGAAAAGGCAGAGGACGGTGCCATTTCTGTATTTGGCAAAAATCTGGAGCAGCTGCTGATGCAGCCTCCGATCGCAGGAAAGGTGGTACTTGGCTGGGATCCTGCATTCCGTACCGGCTGTAAGCTGGCTGTTGTAGATCCTACCGGAAAGGTACTGGATACGAAGGTCATTTATCCTACAGCACCACAGAATAAGGTAGAGGAGGCCAAGAAGGAGTTAAAGCGTCTGATCAGCAAATATCATGTATCCCTGATCAGTGTGGGAAATGGAACTGCCTCCAGAGAATCAGAGCAGGTGATCGTGGAACTGATAAGGGAACTGGATACTCCTGTTCAGTATGTGATCGTGAATGAAGCGGGCGCATCTGTTTATTCTGCAAGTAAGCTGGCTACTGAAGAATTCCCGAACTTTGATGTGGGACAGAGAAGCGCAGCTTCTATCGCAAGGAGATTGCAGGATCCGCTGGCAGAGCTTGTCAAGATAGATCCTAAATCTATCGGTGTCGGACAGTATCAGCATGACATGAACCAGAAGAAGCTTGGAGAAGCATTGAGTGGTGTAGTAGAAGACTGCGTAAATAAGGTAGGCGTAGATTTAAATACTGCTTCTGCTTCGCTGCTTGAATATATTTCCGGTATTTCCAAAGCTATTGCAAAAAATATCGTGGAGTACAGGGAACAGAATGGCCGCTTTACAGATAGAAAGCAGCTTTTAAAGGTGGCAAAGCTCGGTCCCAAGGCCTATGAGCAGTGCGCCGGATTTATGAGGATCACAGACGGGGACAATCCGCTTGATGCGACCAGTGTCCATCCGGAAAGCTATGGGGCAGCCATGCAGCTTCTCGACAGACTGCATCTGACCATGGATGATGTACGGAAACTTCAGAAGGAAGCCGCTGCACAGAAGAGCACAGGCAGCAGGGCAGGAAACAGCAGTGGAAATGCAGGAGCCGGAGCTGGCAGCAGACAGAAGAAGCAGAAGGTTGTGATCCGTAATACAGGAACGGCCATGGGAATGGCACTTGCTGCAGCCATGGGCGGTATGACATTGGAAGCTGAAGATCAGGGAAGCAGATCTCACAGAGATAACGGAAAGAACAGAAATAACGGAAGCAGTGCAGCAGCTTCCGGAAATGCAGTGGGAAGCAATGTTGGAACACTGGAAAAGAAGATCACGGATAAGAAGAAGCTGGCAGAAGAGCTTGGCATTGGTGAGATCACTCTGACAGATATCTTAAAGGAGCTGGAAAAGCCGGCAAGAGATCCCAGAGAAAATATGCCGCTGCCGATCCTTCGCAGTGATGTCCTTGATATGAAGGATTTAAAGCCTGGCATGATCCTGAAGGGGACTGTGCGGAATGTCATTGACTTTGGTGTGTTTGTGGATATCGGTGTCCATCAGGATGGTTTGGTGCACATTTCCCAGATCACGGACAAATATATCAAACATCCGCTGGAAGCAGTGAGTGTCGGGGATATTGTAGAGGTACAGGTACTTTCCGTGGATGTACCGAAGAAGAGGATCTCCCTGACCATGAAGATCAATCAGAAATAGAAAGCAGGTGACGGATTGGGGACAGAAGAGCAGAAGGATGAGAAGCCTCATAAGAGAAGAGTGCGTTACAGTGGGACACATCCCAGAAAATTCAGTGAAAAATATAAGGAACTCAATCCGGAGAAATATCAGGATACGATAGAAAGGGTGATCAGCAAGGGCAGTACACCGGCGGGAATGCATATTTCCATCTGTGTACAGGAGATCCTTACCTTCCTGCAGATAAAACCGGGTATGAAAGGACTTGATGCTACCCTTGGATATGGCGGACACAGCCGGAAGATGCTGGAGGCACTGCAGGGAAGGGGACATCTGTATGCCCTGGACGTGGATCCGATCGAGATCGTGAAGACCACAAAAAGGCTTAGGGAGGCAGGATTTTCAGAAGAGATCTTTACTCCCATTTCCGAGAACTTTGCTAATGTTGACAGGGTGGCAGAGCAGTACGGTTCCTTTGATTTCCTGCTGGCAGATCTTGGTGTATCCTCCATGCAGATTGATAATCCGGAAAGAGGATTTTCCTATAAACAGGAAGGACCCTTAGATCTCCGGCTGAACCCACAGAACGGTGAGCCTGCATCAGAACGCTTACAGAAAATGAACCGGGAAGAGATCGAGGGAATGCTGATCGACAATTCTGATGAACCCTATGCGGCAGAGATCGCAAGGGCTATCGCCGGAAAACTGCGTAAGGGGCAGAAGATAGATACGACCACGAAGCTGGCAGAGCTGATCGGGGAAACACTTGCTTTTTTGCCTGAAAAGGAACGGAAGGAAGCAGTGAAGAAATCCTGTGCCCGTGTGTTTCAGGCACTCCGTATAGATGTAAACAGTGAGTTTGAAGTACTGGAAGCCTTTCTGACAAAGCTCCCTTCCTGTATGGCACCTGGTGGAAGGATCGCTATCCTGACCTTCCATTCCGGGGAAGACAGGCTGGTGAAACGTGCCTTCAAGGAAGGGAAGAAAGCAGGGATCTACAGCGAGGTTGCTGAAGATGTGATCCGGCCTTCCAGCGAGGAATGCGTAAAGAACCCAAGGGCGAAATCCACCAAGATGCGCTGGGCGGTCCGGGCAGAAGAATGAGTTTATAAATCAATATCCAGTTCAACAGGGCAGTGATCCGAACCGAAAACCTCGGTATGGATAGCTGCCTTTTTTAATTGCGGAGCAAGGCGCTCTGAGGTAATAAAGTAGTCAATACGCCATCCGGCATTCTTTTCACGTGCTTTGAAACGATAAGACCACCAGGAGTAGATCCCCTCGGCAGCAGGATAAAAATAACGGAAGGTATCAGTGAAGCCGGCCTGCAAAAGGGCTGTCATTTTCGCCCGTTCCTCATCTGAAAAGCCAGCATTCTGGCGGTTGCTTTTGGGGTTCTTTAAGTCAATCTCTTCATGGGCCACATTCAGGTCACCGCAGAGGATCACAGGCTTTTTCACATCCAGAGATTTTAAATAGGCGAGGAAATCATCCTCCCATGTCATACGGTAGGGAAGTCTTGCCAGCTCATTCTGGGAATTTGGTGTATAGCAGGTCACCAGATAGAAGTTGTCATATTCCAGTGTGATCACACGGCCTTCCCTGTCATGCTCATCGATGCCGATCCCATAAGAGACAGAAAAGGGCTCCTTCTTTGCAAAGATGGCTGTACCGGAGTAGCCTTTTTTCTCTGCATAATTCCAGTACTGATGGTAGCCGGGGAGGTCAAGAGCAATCTGCCCTTCCTGCAGCTTTGATTCCTGAATGCAGAAAAAATCCGCATCCACAGAGTGAAAATAATCAAGAAAGCCTTTCTGCACACAGGCACGAAGACCATTTACATTCCAGGAAATAAATTTCATAATAATGTCACCTCGCAGCATGATAATGAAATTATGCACAAAAACAGGCTGGTGGTCAATGGGAACAGGATGGTAGTTTACAAAATGTAAAATATAGTTGACAAAAAGAAAAAGAAATATTACTATACCTATGACGGATACAGAAAAAAGAAATGCCTGACCGACGTACACCGTCAGATCACAACATCCGGAAGAGGAGAGAGATAATGATATGAAGAATAAACGGATGAAAATTGCAAGGATTGAAAAGGATCTGTCCCAGGAGCAGCTTGCAGAGAAGGTAGGAGTGACCAGGCAGACGATCGGAATGATCGAGGCAGGGAAATTTAATCCATCTCTGCAGCTCTGTATTGCGATCTGCAGGGCACTTGACAGGACGCTGGATGGACTTTTTTGGGAAGATGAGGAGAGAGAGGAGTAAGTGAAATGAAACTTTGGAAGAAATTATTTGCGAAGCAGGCTGATGAAAGACAGCAGCAGGAAATATATAAGGTAGAGCATACGTGCTTCTGGATCACCTACTGGCTTTTGTTGATCAGTATTATTTATCAGAGAAATATCAAAGGGATGCCCTTTGAGCAGATCCAGGGGGAATGGATCACATTTATGATAGCGTCTATCTGCGTGGTGGTTGGCTGTATGTGGAAGGGTGTCTGGAATTTCCAGCACAGGAAAGTGCCGGGTGTGAAGGCATATTTGCTGTACAGTCTGACAGGCGCTGTCCTTGGGGGGATCCTGTTTGGTGTCTGCACGGCGGCGCAGAACCCTTATGTGGAAAAGTTGTCTGACAAAGTGATGGTCGGACTGATCGCAGGGGCGTGTGATGGAGGCATCATTTTTGTGCTCTGTTTTGTGGCTTTTCTGATCGTGGGAAAGGTGACAAAGCTCAGGGAGCAGAAAATAGAAAATGAAATGCTGGGAGATGACGAGGATGAATGAGAATAAACAGGTGAAACTGTTCTTTGGTGTCAATTTTGGACTGACACTGGTAATGGGAGTACTGATGGGGATCGGTTTTTTACTTGGAAGGGATATCAGCAGCTTTCCGGCGGCACAGATGCTGTATCCAGCAGCGGGAGTTATGGCAGTGCTGCTTGCAGCAAGAGAAAAAGAGCAGAAGCTGCCGATGAAGTTTTTTGTGACATATTTTGTGGTGCTGGCACTTACCGTGATCTGCGCTGTACTCAGCATAATTATTCCGCTTGGTAATGTGATAGGCGTAGGGGAGGGCTGGTACGTGATCCAGAGCTACGTGTTTATCGTTGGAGGTGTAGCTGCGCTTGTCCTTCTCCTTCTGGAAAAGAGGGAAATAAAAGAAGCGGCAGGGCTGAATTTTAGAGGACATCAGGTGAAGGCTTCCTTCCTGATCATGCTGCTGTTTCTGCTGCTTTACGTGATAAGGCTGCTGCTCAGTTATCTTCTGGAGGGGCAGATCAGGGAATTCGGTTCTCTTTTTGCAGACCCGTCTCTTTACATCATGCTTCCGGTGCTTGTGATCAATTACTTCCTGAGTTATATTATCTTTTTCGGGGAAGAGTATGGCTGGCGTTATTTCCTGCAGCCCGTTCTGCAGAAACGGTTCGGATTAAAGGGCGGTGTCCTACTGCTTGGTGTGATCTGGGGACTGTGGCATCTGCCGATCAATCTGTTTTATTACAGTCCGGATACTTGGCTGAAGAGCATCCTGATCCAGATCATTGCCTGTATCTGCTATTCTGTATTCTTTGGCTTTGCCTATAGCAGAACCGGGAATATCTGGACTGCAGTAGTACTTCATTACATCAATAACAACGTGATCGCCGTACTGACGGGCAGTGCAGACTTTGGAGGCCGCATTTACAGCTGGAAGGATCTTCTGATGGTTCTTATTGTAAACGGGATTGTGTATCTGCCATTCCTCTTTACAAAAGAGTATAAAGAGGAAAAATAAGCTATTTTTTCAGCACCTTTGATTTCTTTTATAGACAATCCATGCAAAGACAGCAGTCAGCAGTTCAGTTGCGGGGAAGGCGGCAAATACACCTTCGGCTCCGTACAGGCGGCTGAACAGGAAAGCAGCCGGAATGATGATCACAGCATATCTTGACAGGGAAATGAGCAGAGAAGCCATTCCCTTGCCAAGAGCCTCCAGCGCGCCGCAGCAGGTGACTGACACCGCTGATACGATAAAGCCAAGGCTGATGATATGAAGGGCTTTGATACCGATCTGGATGGTTTCCTGATTTTCTGTGAAAAGGCCGATCATCTGACCGGGGATCAGGAAGGAAAGCAGGGTACCAACAGCCATGACACCTGCTGTCAGGGCAAGGGTAGTACCAAAAATCTGCTGAACCCGTTTCTTTTCCCCGGCACCGTAATTAAAGCTGATCAGTGGACGGATGCCCTGAATGATACCGTTAGCAGACAGGTAAATAAAGGTCTGCAGCTTGTAATAGGCGCCGAGCACCAGGACATAGGTTCCAGAGAAAGCAGACAGGATGCCGTTCAGGGAAGAGATCAGGAGGGACGGCAGGGCCATATTCAGGGAAGCTGGGATACCAACGGCATACAGCTTTTGCAGCAGTGCTCTGTTCCATACAATATTTTCCCTTGCAAAGGAAACCGGCAGTGGCCGGAAAATGCAGAACACAACATAAACAAGCAGTGTGATGAACTGGCCGATTCCGGTAGCATAGGCAGCACCTGCCATTCCCATTTCGGGGAAGGGACCGATCCCGAAGATCATCAGCGGATCCAGTATAATATTGGCGATAAAGCCGCACATCATACTGATCATGGATACCTTCATGCGTCCAACAGCCTGAAATACCTTTTCCAGAGAAATGCCAAGCATGATGATGACGGAGAACAGGAAGGCACGGTTCGCATAGGTCAGTCCCATGGAAAGGATCTCTTCATTGTCAGTAAACAGAGACAGGAATTTTGGCATGCCAAGAAGACAGATGACCATTAATATAAGGCCGTGGATAATGCTGAGTACCATACCGGTTGCAGCAGCCTGATCGGCCTGCTTCTGATCCTGTGCACCAAGACAGAAGGCGATCCTTGCATTCATACCGATACCAAAGCCCACCGCAATGGCTGTCATCAGGTTTTGGACGGGATATACCAGAGAAAGGGCTGTCATGGCATTTTCACTGATTCTGGCTACAAAGTAGCTGTCCACGATGTTGTACAGGGAATTGACCGCCATGGAGAGTACCATGGGCAGCGCCATGGAGATCACAAGCGGCAATATTTTCTTTTCTTTCATAAAATTCTGATCCATTTTCTTTCACTCCTGCAATTTCCAATTTTTTCCACAAAAAAAGCCATACAGTATAGGCTACTGTGTGGCGAAAAGAAGATCACTCTTGAAAAATCCACACCCCGCAGGGTTTTATGCGGCTTACTATAACATATGTTCCCGGGACTGTCAAGAAAGGTGGAAAGTAAGGAGAAGTTCTGCTATAATGATGCGTACGAAAATCAGACAGGAGGGTGTCAGGATATGATCACCATTGCCATTGTAGAAGATGAAGAAGCTTACGCAAAGCAGCTTACTGAATATATTGAGAAATATCAGCAGGAATCCGGCAGACGGTTTAGGGTGATCCGCTTCACAGACGGGGATGAGATCGTGGAAAAGTATACCGGAGAATATGACATCATCCTAATGGATATCCAGATGCAGTTTATGGATGGCATGACAGCAGCAGAGGAAATACGGAAGCTTGATACTAAGGTTGTGATCATGTTTATCACCAACATGACAAACTATGCAATCCGTGGCTACGAGGTGGATGCCATGGACTATGTGCTGAAGCCAGTGACATATTTTTCCTTTGCAAGAAAGTTAGAGCGTGCGATCAGCAGGATCCCACAGAAGACTGGCTGGCCGGTGAAGGTGAATACACAGGAGGGAGTCGTAAGGCTGGATGCCACTTCTATTTATTATATCGAAAGCGAAGGCCACAATCTGATCTATCATACAGAAAACGGAGACCTGAAGGAGAGAGCCAGAATGCAGGATGCGGAGGAAAGGTTTGTGCCGCTTGGGTTTTTCCGCAGCAATAAAGGGTATCTTGTGAATCTGAAATATGTGGACGGCGTCAGGGATGGCTGCTGTATGATCCTGGGAGAGGCGCTTCTGATCAGCCGGGCAAGAAAAAATGATTTCATGGCAGCACTGGCAGAATATATGGGAGAACATTAATCATGGAAGAAATACTGACAGGTGCCTATCAGGATATACCAAGATATTATACGGCGATCGCAGAATGGCTGTGCTGTATGCTGTTCTGCTTTTTCTACAGAAGAAAAGTAAAACCGGTTGTTTTTATAGGGATTGCGGTTGCAGTGCTTCTGCTGCTGACAGGCTGGCTGATGCTTACGGGAGAGGTTCCGACACTTCTCTGGATCCCTTGTATGGTAATCGCCATTTTAATCATGCTTCTATTTCTCTGGCTGATCATGGATATTACCTGGAAAATGGTGGCTTACTGCTGTATGAAAGCATTTCTGGCGGCGGAATTTATGGCCTCCCTGGAGTGGCAGCTGGAATACTTTGTGCACGGTGGCAGGGAAGAGAGAGGGATTTTTAATGTACTGGCGCTAATTTTTGTTTATGGCGCAGTGGCACTGGTGCTCTTTATCATAGAATCCAGGATGAAACGGGATGAGGTAGAACTGGAGATCAGTGTCAGGGAGCTTAGCAGTACCCTGCTGATCGTACTCAGTGCTTTTATGCTCAGCAACTTAAGCTTTGTGTACCGCAATACCCCTTTCAGCGGAACCATTGCATCCGATATTTTCACGATAAGGACGCTGGTGGACTTTGGAGGACTGGCGATCCTTTATGCCTATCAGAGTCTTCGTTATGAGGTGAGCGCGGAAAAGGAGCTGTCAAAGATCCAGAGCATGCTGACCGCCCAGTATGACAGCTACCGGAATTATCAGGAGGTTACCGACCTGATCAATATGAAATACCACGACCTGAAGCATCAGATCGCAGGACTTCGGGCAGAACAGGATCCGGAGAAACGGTCACAGTGGATCGACCAGATGGAAGGAGAGCTTTCAGCATACCAGCCGGAGCGGCAGACCGGCAATCAGGTACTGGATGGGGTGTTAGATGGAAAGATGCCGCTGATCCACAGTCATCAGATCACTTTTACCTGTGTGGCAGATGGAGAGCTTCTGAAGTTCATGCATGTGACGGATATCTGTACGATTTTTGGTAATGCGCTGGACAATGCCATTGAGCATGTGATCCAGGTTCCGGATCCGGAAAAAAGGATCATTCACATGGAGGTGTCTTTGCGGAAACAGTTTATTTATGCAGAGGTCCGTAATTATTGTAACGGGGAGGTAAAGATAAAGAATGGCTTTCCAGTAACAACAAAGCAGGATGCTGCCAATCATGGATTTGGAATTAAAAGTATCAGCTATACAGTGAAAAAGTATGGAGGAACCATACAGTTTGGAGTAAAGGATCACTTCTTTTCCATGCGGATCCTGATACCAAAAGAAGGAAACAGATGCAGTTCATGACAGATTTCTGACCATTTGTGCCAGAGGGAAATTCCCTCTGGTTTTTTGTTTATAATGAAAATCAGAAAAAGACGTCTTACTACAGAAAAAAGGAGGTGAGGGAAAGAATGCGGCATCAGGAGCTGATAGAAAAAATGACACTGGAAGAAAAAGCCGCATTTTTGACAGGCAAAAATGAGTGGGCCTCAAGAGGTTATGCTCATCTTGGAATAGACAGTATTACTTTTGCGGACGGACCAAGCGGCGTTCGGAGACAGTGCGGCGAGGGAGATCATCTTGGACTGAATCCTTCCCTGCCGGCAACCTGTTTTCCTTCTTCAGCTACCGTGGCAGACAGCTGGAATGAAAAGCTGGAAGAGGAAGTAGGAGAGGCACTTGGACAGGAAGCGGCATTAGCAGATGTCAGTGTACTTTTGGCACCGGGGCTGAACCTGAAACGGAATCCGCTCTGTGGCAGGAATTTTGAGTATTTTTCGGAGGATCCTTATCTGTCCGGTAAAATGGCGGCAGCCATGATCCGTGGCATCCAGAAAGTGGGCGTCAGCGCCTGTGCCAAGCACTTTGCGGTGAACAGTCAGGAAGAAAGACGGATGGCATTAAATGCCGTGCTGGATGAAAGAACCCTCAGAGAAATGTACCTGACAGGATTTGAAATTGCAGTGAAGGAAGGAAAGCCGGGGGCTGTAATGTCATCCTACAATGAAGTGAACGGCACCTATGCCAATGAAAATCCTTTTCTGTTGAAGCAGATCCTCCGGAAGGAGTGGGGATTTGAAGGGTTCGTGGTCACGGACTGGGGCGGCGGCAATGATTTTACGGAGGGCATCCGGAATGGTTCCAACCTGCAGATGCCGGGCTGTGGCTTCGACAGTGCCAGAGAGCTGATCAGGGCGCTGAAAGAAGGAAGGATTACAGAGCAGGAAATTGATGAAAGGGTGGATGAACTGCTGACAGCGGCTCTTACCTTTCCGAAGCATTCCGCAGAAGAGAAACATAAGCTGGAAGGGCAGAAGGAAAGCCTTTATCAGGAGCATCACAGACTGGCAGGCCGGGCAGCAGAAGAAAGCATGGTGCTTCTGAAAAATGAAGAAAACATTCTGCCCCTGAAAACAGGAACCAGAGTAGCGCTGATCGGTGATTTTGCTTTTTCTCCAAGATATCAGGGAGCAGGTTCTTCCTGTGTGAATGCCATTTTAGTAGAAACTGCAGCAGAAGAAATCCGGAAAACAGAGCTGGTTCTTGCAGGTGCAGAGTGTGGATATCTGCGGAGCGGAAAAGTGGATAAAAAGAGAGAGACCAGTGCTTTGAAGCTTGCCGGGGAGGCAGATGTTGTACTGTTTTTCCTTGGTCTTGGTGAACAGGAGGAAACAGAAGGAACTGACAGGAAAAGCATCAATATCCCTCAGAATCAGTTATCCCTTCTTCACAAGATCGCCAGAGTCAATCCGGCGGTGGTGGCAGTACTCAGTAGCGGAAGCGTAGTAGGCACCTGGTGGAAAAAGGATTGTCAGGCAATCCTGCTTACCGGTTTATCCGGGGAAGCCGGAGCCGGAGCTGTGATGAAAATATTGACCGGCGTGGTTAATCCAAGCGGAAAACTGACAGAGTCCTGGATCTGGAGCTACGAGGATACCCCTTCATTTCCCTGTTATCCGGCGAAGGACAGAACTCTGGAATACAGGGAAGGGATCTTCACAGGCTACCGTTATTTTGAAAAAAATCAGATCCCGGTATCCTTCCCCTTTGGATTCGGACTTTCCTATACTACTTTTGCCTACAGGGATCTGCAGGTAGCTGACAAGGGAATCAGTCTGAAGGTAAAGAATACAGGAACTGTGGATGGCAGCGAAATCGTGCAGATGTATGTGGCGCTTCCGGAAAGTAAGGTCAGCAGGCCGGAAAAGGAGCTGAAAGGATTTGTAAAGCTCTATCTGAAAGCCGGGGAAGAAAAGGAAGTCAGGATTCCCTTCGATGATAAAACCTTCCGGTTTTTCAATGAAAGAAGCGGAAGCTGGGAGCAGGAAGAAGGAACTTACCAGATCCTTGCAGGAAGCAGCAGCCAGGATATCCGGCTGACCGGAGAGATTTCTCTGCCGGGGCTACAGGTGAAAGAAAGTGGAGTACAGATGACGGGAGAGACATTGGCGAAAGCTGGTGAACCGGAAATGCTGCCTGGTGCAAAAGAGCAGACAGACAGCCGGAAACAGCGAAGGACTCTTGACCGGAATGATCCCCTGTCAGATATGCGCTATGCCAGAAATCCTCTGGCAAGGCTGATCGCAGGAAGCCTTAAGAAGAAAATTGAGAAGGCGGAAAAAAAGGGAAAACAGCCGGATCTGAATACTCTGTTTCAGTATAATATGCCCTTCCGGGCGATTGCCAAAATGACAGAAGGCATGGTGGACATGAAAATGGTGGATGGCATTTTGCTGGTGGTAAACGGTAGAACCCTGCAGGGCCTTTCAAAGGTGATAACAGGATTTTTTAAAAACCGCCGTGCCAACAGAGAATATGAAGAGACGCTGGAGAGACAGACCGGTGAGGATAATCAGAAGAAAGAAGGTGAGACATGAAGGGACTGAAACAATGGAAAGAAAGCCATCCGGATCTTTATGAGTTCATTATCTTTAATATTCTGTCAAACTGCGCAACGGTCACGAATTTTGTAGTGATGTGGATCTGTACAGGGTTTGTGTTCAAGGGACTGAAAGAAATACCCTTTCAGGCCTGGATTTTTGATTATACAACAAGGGAAAGCCTGATGCTTTGCGGATTTTTAAGTTTCCTTGTGGCAACGGCAGCAGCCCAGACGGTGAATTTCTTTGTACAGAAAAATCTGGTGTTTCATTCGGATGCGGCTTTTGGAAAAGCAGCCTGGAAATATGCGGTACTGGCAGTAGTTCTGGTGCTGGTATCTACGGCATTGCCGGCTTACAGTCAGGGGTGGCTGATCGGGCTTGGGATCCCGCAGGGGGTGGTTCCCACACTTGCAAATATTCTGAATATTCTGGTGCAGGTTGTAATCAGCTATCCGACCATGAAATTCTGGGTAATGCCGGGAAAAAAGAAAAGCTGAATAAAAATAGTAAAAAATAAGTTAGTATATAAGTGATGGAGGAAAAAACATGGTTAGTTTTAGTGTGGGTGACGTCATAAACGTGCTGAACAGCTGTAAACCACAGTTAATTGCATTAGCGGTTATTATTGTTATGGCACTAATTGTGATCATAGCATGCAGTAAGGTTGAAAAAAGAAAAAAGGCATTGATCTGTAAGGAAGATCTTATTGCGATGGGACTTGGAATCACGATCGTGATCAATCTGATCTGTACCGGTCCCATGAGAACGCTGCTGAATCTGGTCAGCGGAGACGGAACGATATCGGAAGATTCCATGAACAATGCGATTAATGCAAATGTTCAGATGGCTGAGGAAGGCATGGTGTTATTAAAGAACGAGGATAATACACTACCGTTAAAGGATACAAAGAAGTTAAATGTATTTGGCTGGTCTTCTACCAATCCGGTATACAGTGGAACCGGTGCCGGTTCCATCAATGACAATTATGATAAAGTATCCATTTTAGAGGGACTGAAAAAAGCAGGATTTGAAGTCAATCAGGAAATCGCAGATTTTTATGTGAACTTTAAGGATACAAGACCAATCATTGATTACTGGGGACAGGACTGGACAGTACCGGAACCATCTATGGATGAATATGATCAGGCAGATATTTTTAACAAAGCAAAAGCTTTTTCCGATGTTGCTGTCGTTGTTCTGGCAAGATCCGGAGGAGAAGGAGCCGATTTGCCAACCAGTTATTATGTAGAAGAAGACACATTCAAAGCAAGTGGCGGCGGCCTGTGGGGTGGTGCTGAAGGACTTAGGATGAGCGAATATGCGGAAGATCTGGATGAATCCAAGACCTATCTGGAGCCGACAACAAGAGAGTTACAGATGATCGATCGTGTGGCAAAAGAATTTTCAACAGTTATTGTTGTGATCAACTCTGCCAATACAATGGAACTTGGCGTACTGGATCAGTATGATTCTGTGAAGGCAGCCATTTACACACCCGGAGCAGGACAGGCAGGTTTTACCGCTCTTGGAAAAATCTTAAACGGAGAAGTGAATCCTTCCGGTAAGACAGCAGATACTTTTGTTTATGATCTGACAAAGACACCATACTTTAATAATATCGGACTTTTTACATATGAGAACATGAAGCAGTATGGTCACATTGATGATCTTGGCCTTGTGGATATGTATCCTTCCTTCGTTAATTATGTGGAAAACATATATGTAGGTTACAAATATTATGAAACAGCCGCAAAGGAAAACTTCATAGATTATGATAGCACAGTACAGTATCCGTTTGGTTACGGACTGAGTTATACAACATTTTCACAGAAAATGGGAGATATTTCTGAAGAAAATGGTATAGTATCATTTGAAGTTACAGTACAGAATACAGGAGACGTTGCAGGTAAAGATGTAGTAGAGGTATTTTTTGATCCGCCATATACCAATGGAGGTATCGAGAAGGCTTCTGCAAATCTTGTGGAATTTGCAAAAACAGATATGTTAAAGCCGGGAGAGTCACAGGTACTTACCATTTCATTTGCTGTTGAAGATATGGCATCCTTTGATGCAAAGGTAAATAAGTGCTATGTTCTGGAAAGCGGAGATTACACCATTTCCATTAATGCAGATTCACACAATGTGATAGATTCCAGAGTCTATACGGTGCAGAATGATACCGTATATAGTGAAGACAATGCACGTTCCTCTGATCAGACAGCAGCAGTAACACAACTGGAGTTTGCAGAGGGAAATGCAGAATATCTGTCCAGAGCAGATGGATTTGCCAATTATGAAAAAGCAACAGCAGCTCCGTCAGACTATATGCTTCCTGAACAGGAAAAAGAGGCATTTTTAAATAACTCCAATTATGATCCCAGGGATTATAATGATGAAAATGATGAGATGCCGGTAACAGGAGCCAAAAATGGAATCGTACTGGAAGATTTGAAAAATGTTGATTATGATGATGAAAAATGGGAACAGCTTCTGGATGAACTTACCGTAGACGAGATGAATACACTGATTGCTACAGGTGGATACCAGACAGCAGCAATCGAAAGCATTGAAAAATCATCTACTGTTGACTGTGACGGGGCAGCCGCAATTAATAATAACTTTACAGGACAGGGATCCATCGGATTCCCATCAGAAGTAATGCTGGCATGTACATGGAATAAGGAACTGGCTGCAACCTTTGGCGATAACATCGGAGAGATGGCAGACGAAATGGGTGTTACAGGCTGGTATGCACCATCTATGAATATGCACCGTACCGCATTTGGCGGCAGAAATTTTGAGTATTATTCCGAAGATGGCGTTCTTGCCGGAAAAATGGCTGCCAAAGCAGTAGAAGCAGCTAAAAAACATGGCGTATATGCTTACATAAAACACTTTGCGTTAAATGATCAGGAAACAAACAGATATGGACAGCTCTGTACATGGAGTACCGAGCAGGCGATCAGAGAAATTTATCTGAAACCATTTGAATTAGCGGTAAAAGATGGTGGTGCGGATGCGGTTATGAGTTCTTATAATCATATTGGAACATTACCGGGATGCGCCTGTGCTCCTTTGGATCTGACAATTCTCCGTGATGAATGGGGATTCAGAGGAATGGTTCTGACAGATTATTTTGTAGACTTCGGATTTATGGATTCAGACAGAGCAATCCGTAATGGTGTAGATATTATGCTAGCTGATTATGATACAGGAACAAATTATCTGACAGATACCACGTCAGCAACAGCTGTAAAGGCAATGCGCCAGGCAACTAAGAATATTCTGTATACGGTTGTCAATTCAAGGGTATATGAAGACCATACCTTTGACAGAGGACTGGACACATGGCAGAAGGTACTGATCGGAGTTGATGCACTGGTACTGATCTTATTTGCAGTAGCTGAAATCAGAACAGTTCAGAAGTACAGGAAAAGCGATCTGCAAAATGAGGCAGAACAGAAATAAATAAAAGAAATAAATCATGGTAGTAAAGTGTGGTTCTGTAAATAGAAATATATTTGCAGAGCCACATTTTTTATGGAATAGGAAATTATTCCATAATGTTCCAATGACATAAAAAAGCCCTCTGGGCAGGATCACACTGCAGTGGAAGGACAGACGTTGCGTAAAGCGACTCGCCGCAGACGGAGAATCTGGTTTCTTACAGAAATATGGGGAAATAGCAGAAACGAAATACCGATCACAAAACGATACAAAACGACTTGACATACATTTCATATACTGATACGATAAAAATGTAACAGAAATTCATGTGAAAATCTGATG
>NZ_JAXXXI010000041.1:0-79693 GCF_037359455.1 Suilimivivens sp. | reverse complement strand
TGACAGAACCTGTGAAAGCAGGGAAGTGTGGATAAAAGTACGGAAACTCAAGAAAGGGTGGTAATTGACATTTCTGCATATTTCCCTTATAATGAGCATAGAATATAAATCAACGGTGATTGATTTTGGGCTGGTCGAAAGACCCTGGTCCACCGAGCGGCGGGGAATTTCCCCGCCATTTTCATACTCAAAATTGTTACAAAAGGATGATTGTATGTCAGAAAAGATACTTAGCGTATTCATAGACGAGTCCGGGGACTTTGGTCCTTATGAAGCACATGCTCCCTACTACTTAGTTTCTATGATATTACATAATCAAAGCACTGATATTTCCGAAAATATTAAACTTTTCGATTCTCACTTATTGAACTTGGGATATCAAAATCATGCTATCCATACTGGTCCACTAATTCGACGAGAATCTGTGTACTCTAATGATTTAGTTGAAGATAGAAAACGTTTATTTAATGCCTTATTCAACTTTGCAAGAAAACTTGACTTTCAATTTTCTTGTATAAAAGTAAAGAAAAGTGAATGTCCTGATGTGATAACAATGACGTCAAAGGTATCAAAAGCTCTGGCTGATGTTTTCCGCAGCAATGAAGGCTTTTGGAATAGCTTTGATAAAGTCATTATCTACTATGATAACGGACAAATTGAACTCACTAAAATTCTCACATCGGTATTCAGTACATTATATACTCATGTTGAATTCCGGAAAGTGAAACCTGTGGATTATAAGTTGTTCCAAATTGCTGACCTTATTTGTACAATGGAGCTCCTTTCCGAGAAGGCTGAGACTAATTCATTTACCCGTTCTGAGATGGAATTCTTTGATAATATCAGAGACTTCAAAAAGAATTATTTGAAACATATAAAGAAAAAATTACTGTAAAACTCACTCTAGTGAATAGCCAAACTCGCTGGAGTTTTGTTTTTGGCACCGTTTTGGCACCACCGACTCTATTTTTCTCTATTCTATCCACCTATTAAGAGATGCAAAAAGGGCTTCCCGATTTCTCGGAAAGCCCCATAAACTCTAGCTTTTTGTAGACACTATCAAAGATTACTCGATGATTGTAGCAACACGACCTGAACCTACAGTTCTACCACCTTCACGGATAGCGAATGTAAGACCCTGCTCCATAGCGATAGGATGGATCAGCTCGATAGTCATTTCTACGTTATCACCAGGCATGCACATTTCTGTACCAGCAGGAAGGTTGCAGACACCTGTTACGTCAGTTGTTCTGAAGTAAAACTGAGGTCTGTAGTTGTTGAAGAAAGGTGTATGACGTCCACCTTCATCCTTGGTAAGAACGTAAACCTGAGCGGTAAATTTCTTGTGGCATGTTACTGTGCCGGGCTTTGCAAGAACCTGTCCTCTTTCGATATCTGTTCTCTGAACACCACGAAGCAGAGCACCGATGTTATCACCAGCCTGAGCCTCATCAAGGAGCTTACGGAACATTTCGATACCGGTTACAACAGTCTTACGTGTCTCTTCCTTAATACCAACGATTTCAACTTCCTCGTTAAGGTGAAGAGTACCACGCTCTACTCTACCAGTAGCAACGGTACCACGACCTGTAATGGTGAATACGTCCTCAACAGGCATAAGGAAAGGCTTGTCAGTTGCTCTTTCAGGATCAGGAATATAGGAATCAACAGTATCCATAAGTTCCATGATCTTGTCGCCCCACTCGCCGTTGGGATCTTCAAGAGCCTTAAGAGCGGAACCCTTAATGATAGGGCATCCTTCAAATCCGTACTCTTCAAGCTGCTCGGTAACTTCCATCTCAACTAACTCGATCAGCTCAGGGTCGTCAACCATATCACACTTGTTCAGGAATACGATGATGTAAGGTACACCTACCTGACGGGACAGAAGGATGTGCTCCTTTGTCTGAGCCATAACACCATCAGTAGCAGCTACAACAAGGATAGCACCATCCATCTGAGCAGCACCTGTGATCATGTTCTTAACGTAGTCAGCATGGCCAGGGCAGTCAACGTGTGCATAGTGTCTCTTAGCTGTAGAATACTCAACGTGAGCAGTAGAAATGGTAATACCTCTTTCTCTCTCTTCAGGAGCCTTATCGATGTTCTCGAAATCTGTAGCTTCGTTACCAGGAACTCTTGCAGCAAGTACCTTTGTGATTGCTGCTGTCAGAGTTGTTTTACCATGGTCTACGTGACCGATGGTACCAATATTACAATGGGTTTTGGTTCTGTCAAAATGCGCTTTAGCCATTTCTAAAAATCCTCCTTAATAAAATTGAATTGTTCACTCGTTTTACTATAAATCAGCTATCTTTGATTATATTAAAGATATCCGATATTTTCAAGTTTTTCTTTATTTAATTACTTTGTTTTTGCTGCCAGTACCTTTTCCTGAACATTCTTCGGAACGGGCTCGTACTTTTCGAAGAACATGGAGTAGTTACCACGGCCCTGTGTCTTGGAACGAAGGTCTGTGGAATAACCGAACATTTCGGAAAGCGGAACGAATGCACGAACCATCTTGCCTCCTCCGATATCATCCATACCTTCTACACGTCCACGACGTGAGTTCAGGTCACCGATTACATCTCCCATATATTCTTCAGGCATTGTTACCTCTACCTTCATGATAGGCTCAAGAAGTACAGGTGATGCCTTTGCCATAGCATCCTTGAATGCCATGGATCCGGCAATGTGGAATGCCATTTCTGAAGAGTCGACTTCATGGTAGGATCCGTCATATACAGTAGCGTGAACGCCAAGTACAGGGAATCCTCCAAGAATACCAGCCTGAGCTGCTTCCTGAATACCTTCACCAACTGCAGGGATGTATTCCTTCGGAATAGCACCACCGACTACAGTGGATTCGAATAACAGGGTAGGCGGATCGTTGATCAGGATGTTTGCCTTAGGATCAAACTCGAACTTCTCGCAGTTTGCTTCCAGGGGCTCGAACTTAACTTTACAGTGACCGTACTGTCCACGACCACCGGACTGCTTAGCGTACTTGGAATCAACATCCACAGCCTTGGTAAAGGTTTCCTTGTATGCAACCTGAGGTGCACCAACGTTAGCTTCTACCTTGAACTCACGAAGGAGTCTGTCTACGATGATTTCCAGATGCAGCTCGCCCATACCAGCGATAATGGTCTGACCGGTTTCCTGATCAGTATGAGCTCTGAAAGTAGGATCTTCTTCAGCAAGCTTTGCAAGAGCTTCACCCATCTTGCCCTGTCCTGCCTTTGTCTTGGGCTCGATAGCAAGCTCAATAACGGGTTCAGGGAATTCCATGGATTCCAGAATAACAGGATGCTGTTCATCACAGATTGTATCACCTGTTGTAGTAAACTTGAAGCCTACTGCAGCAGCGATATCACCGGAGTAAACCTTATCCAGCTCTGCTCTCTTGTTTGCGTGCATCTGAAGGATACGTCCTACACGCTCTTTCTTATCTTTTGTAGCATTCAGTACATAAGAACCGGAGTTCATTGTACCGGAATAAACTCTGAAGAATGCAAGCTTTCCAACAAAAGGATCGGCCATGATCTTGAACGCAAGCGCTGAGAATGGCTCCTCGTCAGAAGAATGTCTTACAACTTCGTTGCCGTCCAGGTCAGTTCCCTTAATAGGAGGGATATCTGTAGGAGCAGGCATGTACTCAAGAATCGCATCAAGGAGCTTCTGTACACCCTTGTTTCTGTATGCAGAACCGCAGCAGACAGGAACAGCTGTACACTCACAGGTTGCTTTTCTTAATACTTTCTTCATTTCCTCTACAGAAGGTTCTTCACCTTCCAGATACATCATCATCAGATCGTCATCTAATTCGCAGATCTTCTCGATGAGTTCGGAACGATATAATTCAGCATCATCCTTCATGTCGTCCGGGATATCAGTAATGGTAATATCTTCACCCTTATCGTCATTGTAGATATATGCCTTCATTTCAAAAAGATCAATGATTCCCTTGAATTCATCTTCCTTACCAATGGGTAACTGAAGAACGATTGCATTCTTGCCAAGTCTTGTCTTGATCTGTTCTACGGCTCCGTAGAAGTTGGCACCTAAAATGTCCATCTTGTTGATGAAAGCCATTCTCGGAACATTATAGGTATCAGCCTGACGCCATACGTTTTCTGACTGAGGCTCTACACCACCCTTTGCACAGAAGACACCAACAGCACCATCCAGTACACGAAGTGAACGCTCTACTTCTACAGTAAAGTCTACGTGTCCAGGGGTATCAATGATATTGATACGATGCTCCAGTGCACCCGGCTTAGGCTTGCAGTTCTCTTCCAAAGTCCAGTGGCATGTTGTAGCGGCTGATGTGATAGTAATACCTCTTTCCTGCTCCTGTTCCATCCAGTCCATGGTAGCAGTACCTTCGTGAGTATCACCAATCTTGTAGTTGACACCGGTGTAGTACAGAATACGCTCTGTCAGAGTAGTCTTACCAGCATCGATGTGAGCCATAATACCAATGTTTCTGGTTCGCTCTAATGGATATTCTCTTTCAGCCAAAGGTTTTTCCTCCTTATATTAGTCCGGGCAAAAGGCAAGGCTTAGAAACGATAATGTGAAAATGCCTTGTTTGCCTCTGCCATTTTGTGCATGTCTTCTTTTCTCTTAACTGCAGCACCTGTATTGTTTGCAGCATCAAGAATTTCATTTGCAAGTCTGTCTACCATGGTCTTTTCGCCTCTCTTACGAGAAAACATTGTTAACCAACGGAGACCAAGTGCCTGACGTCTGTCAGGTCTAACTTCGATAGGTACCTGATAGGTAGCACCACCGATACGTCTTGCTTTACATTCCAGAACAGGCATGATGTTGTTCATAGCCTCTTCGAAAACTTCAAGAGCCGGCTTACCGGATTTCTCTTCTACTGTAGCAAATGCGCCGTATACAATCTTCTGTGCTACGCCTCTCTTACCATCTAACATGATGTTGTTGATCAGCTTGGTAACAACCTTATTGTTGTATAAAGGATCTGCTAACACATCTCTTTTCTGAATATGTCCTTTACGTGGCACGGTTCTTCCCTCCTTATTAAATAATAAATCATCGGTACTCACAGTGTGTCGTTCTAATTTAATACACATATTGTGTTCGTGCGGGTAAGTCTGTTCTATACTAACAGAATTCCAACACTATAATTAGTTCTGTTTGTGGGTCCAATCTGTTCCAAAAACTTATTTAGCTGCCTTAGGTCTCTTGGCACCATATTTGGAACGGGCCTGCTTTCTGTTTGCAACTCCCGCAGTATCCAGTGTACCTCTGATTACGTGATATCTGGTACCGGGTAAGTCCTTTACTCTACCACCTCTGATCAGAACAACGCTGTGTTCCTGCAGATTGTGTCCTTCACCGGGAATGTAGCTTGTTACTTCGATTCCATTGGAAAGACGGACTCTGGCAATCTTTCTCAGAGCTGAGTTAGGCTTCTTAGGGGTTGCAGTCTTAACAGCAGTACAAACACCTCTCTTCTGAGGAGCAGAAGTATCGGTTGCTTTCTTATGAAGGGAGTTCCATCCTTTCTGTAAAGCAGGAGCCGTTGACTTCTTAACTGATGTCTGACGTCCTTTTCTGACTAACTGGTTAAATGTTGGCATTCTGTTTCACCTCCTGTATATAAGATCAAAAAGTTTCTGTGCACACAAAAAGTATATGCCTTTTGCCGCACACTAGATTAGTATAATTGCTTCCTTTTTCCTTGTCAATATCTTTCCCTGTAAAAAATCGCTAAAATTAAGGCAAAAACTCCGTCTATACCATTATCAGTATACACGGAGTTTTCCTGTCATAAACATATGTTGACAAATATTCTGTCAGAAAATGGATTTTACTCTTCTTCTTTTTTCCTTGCCAGCTTTGTGCAGGATACGACTGCTGCCGCTCCTGCTATTGCCATAGCTCCAGCCCATGCGAATACTTCTGTACTGTCCCCTGTCTTCGGGCTTCTTCTCTTGCCAAGTACTGCCTGGTCTGTCCCCCTCTTCACGCCAAGAACTGCCGGTTCCTCATCCTGTGCTGCTCTTCTTGCACCGAGAACTGCCGGTGCATCCGCCGGAACTGCTGCAAGCGGCACTGACTGATCCTCGATGGTCACGGTGGTTCCAGTGGTTCCACCATCACCACCGGTTGGAGCCGTGGACGGTGTTGTACTGGGTGCTGTTGAAGGAGCTTCACTCGGTGATGTTGTCGGTTCTTCCTTACTGTCCTCATATTTATACATCAGCCCATCAATATGATATCCATCTTTTTCATACTTAAAGGTATATCCAATAAAATACGTACTGCCTGTTGTCAGTTCGTCCAGGCTTGTAAAGTAATTTCCTGACAGCTTTCCATCCGTTCCAACTTCCCAGTAAATCACATCCATTTTTGATCCAGTGGAGATTCCTTTTCCTCTTGGCTTGGAATCATAATCCTCCTGATACATCAGATTTACATAATCCCTGTAAATAGTATAAGGTACCTTTACAGAACTGGTTCCCTTGGATACACATACAAAGTCACTGGTAGGTCTGGAAATTACTTTATCATTGGAGGTATCATAATTTTTCAGGTTTTCAGTCAATGGTGTTTTCTTTCCATTTTCATCAGCTGCTGCCTGTGCATAAGCTCTTGTATACTGGCCGGTGATCAGGGAATCTGCCCATTTCTTGAAGTTCTCTGCTGCATTTTTCGCTGCTACTGCTTCCTTTAAAGACTCCTCTGTATCCTTTACCTTCTGCTCTGCTTTCTGGATCTGTTCAAACAGTCTCTGCAGCTCCAGCGTAGTAGGTGTCTTCACATTTTTCGCTGCAGCCTTCACCGCATCCAGTTTTGCCTTCGCATCATTGTAAGTATTCTCAACTGCAGTAATCGTTTTCTGTGCTGTACTGATCACATTTTCCGCCGCCTGTGCCGCATTCTTTGATGCCTCTGCTGTTTTTGCAATATCCTCTGCTGCTTTTGCAGAGGCTTCTGCACTGTTCTTCGCATCCTGCGCATTGATTGCAGCAAGCTGCTTTTCATATTCTGCCATATTTTCACGGTATGCCTTTATGATGGCATCCATAGCAGCCTCTCTCTGCGCCGTGCTGACAGCCCACTGGGTGATTCCAAGATAATTAAAGATCTCCTGTACTTTGGATGCATTATACTCATTATCCATCCACCTTCTGGTATCTTTGGCATCATCATAAATATCTGCGTACTCTTTTATTGTCTCCCAAAATTTCCAGCTTGCCTTTGCCTCATCATATTTGTCAAAGGTAGTATTGGCCCAGGCATTTAATTCCTTATCATACTCTACCTGATTGATTCCATCAGAGCTGTCAGAAAGCGCTTTCTTCACATCATCAATAGCTTCTAATTTTTCACCCGCCTCTTTTTTCTCCTTCATAGCTTCTTCAGCTGCTGTATTCGTCTTATCCACAGATCCGGTACCTTCTTCATTTGTAAGCAGTTTTTTCGCCTTCTCTGCTGCCTCCTCTGCATCCTTTGCAGCCTTCACTGCATACTCTGCGGTTTCCTGTGCGGTATCTGCAGTAGTTTTAGCATCCTGAATTTCTTTTTCAAGTGCTGTGATATCCGCATTTTCGATTTCCTTTTTCCCCGCATTTACCGCATTTCTGTCGGCTACCTGCTTCTGGATCTCTTCCTGAAGCACAGCATCAGTAATGCCCGCTTTGGCAAAGCTGTCTGCATCATAGGTATAAGTAACATCTTTTTCACCATAAAGCGGAAGTCCGTACATCATCGCATAGGCATTATATTTTACTTTGGCATCTGCCACATTCTGGTTTGCCTGATCGACTGCTGCCTGTGCATCATCTGCTGCTTTAGCTGCATCAGCCGCTGCCTGATCGACCTCGCCTACCAGTTCCTTCACTGTTTTTTCTCCATCTGCAGTTGATACCTTATCATCTGCTGCTCCACCCTTAAGAGCCTCCTCCAGCTTAGCCTGTGCTTCCTTCTGTGCCTCCTTGGCTGCCTTCGCCTGCTCCTCAACATACTTGTCTAATTCCGTATCTGAAGCACCATTCTCCCCCTTTACAGAAGT
The DNA here is from genome assembly GCF_037359455.1 of Suilimivivens sp. Classification (NCBI taxonomy): domain Bacteria; kingdom Bacillati; phylum Bacillota; class Clostridia; order Lachnospirales; family Lachnospiraceae; genus Suilimivivens; species Suilimivivens sp. The sequence goes on along the minus strand of NZ_JAXXXI010000041.1, from coordinate 71,637 downwards.
AAGTCCCTCTGCGGTAACACTGTCTGCTGCAGACTGATTGTTTTCGAAGGTCTTATTATAATCTTCTGCGATTTTGCTGATCTCATCCTTCTTTGCCTCTGCCTCCGCTGCTGTCTTTGCTGCCGTACCAGCCGCAGCCTCTGCTGATGCAGCCGCATCCTCCGCTGCTTTCACAGCACCGGTAGACTCCGTTTCACCTGTCCCCTTTGCTCCGGCAGCTTCAACCTTTTTCTCCACCTCAAGACCATCTATCGTTTTCTGCAGGTTTTCCACTGTTTTTGCTGCATCCTCTGCAGCACTTTTTGCCTCATCCGCCTTCGCTAAAGCAGCTTCTGCAGCAGGATCCTCTGAGGTTTCCTTATCATTGAATCTCTCTGCTGTAGAGTCCACGCGTTCCTTTTCCAGCTCACAGTCATCCACACGGTTATCTACCGCATAAACAGTCATGGTTGCCATGCTGCTAAGACCAGCAGAAAAGGAAAGCATCAGTACCATTGCCCAGGTAATCGCTCTCTTTACCACTTTATTTCCCATATTTCGTCTTCTCATTGAATTCTCCTTTTCTCTTTTACACAACAGATCCCGTCAATCCACTTTACTTTTTCTATATATAAAGACGTATTTTTCTGCTGCAACAGCTCACATCAGGGCAAAATTTTTTCGTTTTTTTCGCTTTTCTGTTATTATTATTTTTGATCCTTTCAAAAGTCTGCTGTTTTTGCAAAAGCTGTTGCCTCTGCAGTGTTTCTTCTTATATAATATGATCAAAGACAGCTACTAATCATAATATTGGAGGAACTTCCTTTATGCAAAAGGATAATTCTATCTACCGTTTAAAAAGAGCCAAGCTGATCCAGCTGACCCTGACAATCGGCATAGATCTGGTTTTCTTTATTATATTTATGCAAAGGAGCTTCCAGGCAGCATTATCTGATTCTCCTGCCCTTGCCTGCTTTTGCGCTGCTGTATGGGTATCAGTAGTCAGCTTTCTCATTTTCCTTCTATGGGATCTGACTTTGCTCCGCTCTCTTTCAGCAGAATCAAGGGAACTGAACCGGCTCGTCTATCTGGACGACCTGACCAGCATCCCTAACAGACATTGTCTGGATAAATTCCTTGCTGACCGTATTGCTCCTGGCTCGCTCCCTTCACTTGGCTGCTGTATGCTGCGTATTTCCAATCTGGATAGGATCAACACCTCCCTGGGGCGCAGCAGTGGAAATGCTGCTTTACAGGATTTTTCTGAAATTCTGGAAAAGGTGGGAAAACCCTATGGTTTTGTTGGCAGAAATAATGGAAATGAATTTGTACTTGTAATGGAAAATGCTTCTCAGGAAAAAACTGAACAGTTCCTTGCTGATTTTGGAAAAGAAATTACTTCCTATAACAGTCACAAAACTCCAATCCAGTTTTCTTCCTGCTATACCTTAAACCAGGAATGTAATTTTACGGATCTTGGACAATTATTTGCCCATACCTCCAATAAGCTCCACCACTGATTTTAATTTCTTTTTATGAAAGATAATTATGGCGAATTACAATCACAGGCAGATTGCCATGCTTGTCAGCCTCTTTGTAGAAGAAAATGACAGTAATGCATTTGCCCAGCTTTATGGACTTACTTACAACAAAATATATAATTATGCCTGCTACTATCTGAAAGACACGTATCTTGCCCAGGATGCTCTCCAGGAGATCTACATTCAGGTCATGAAAAAGCTGCCGGACCTGAAAGAGCCGGAGCTGTTCATTTCATGGCTTAATACGATCGCTTTTCATGTATGCTATGATATTGCCATCCGTAAGAGCAAGGTAGAATTTTCTTCCAGTGAGCTGTTTGAGCTTCTGAATTTTGCTGATAGCCAGAACACTCCGGAAGAGTTCTGTACCAAAAATGCCGTACGTTCACTGCTCAAACAGGCTATCGACAGTCTGTCCCTCATGGAACAGCAGATCATTGTACTTCGCTATTTCAACGACCTGACCATGGAGGAAATCTCCAAAGCCTGCAGCGTCAGCCTCAGCAGCATCAAACGCCATCACCATGCTGCTTTAAAGCAGATAAAAAAATATCTGGAAGAAAGAGAATAATCCTATGAAAAAGCCAAAACTGAGTATTGAAAAAGCAGATACTACCCTGCAGAATGTTTTTTCTGCCTGCAAGATGACGCCAAATACAATCCCGTTCCCCCGGATCGTCAGTCAGCAGAAATCCGACTTCATCTATTTTAAATCTACGATCTACATCAGCTTCTTTGTACTGCTGCTCACCCTGCTGATGCCTTTTTTTGTACTGTTCCGCTAAATTACAACACGTTTACAGCAGGCATATTCCAAAAACAAGTATCAGAAACGCACACCACCAGGCGCATAAAAAAAGCCCCACCGGCATTTTGCCGGCAGAGCCTCTTTTTATTTCTTATTCTTCTGCCTTTACGGTTTCTTCTGCCTCTCCAGTGTCTTCCGTTGTATCCTCAGCTGTTTCATCAATGCTGATTTCTTCCTCCGGATCAATGTCATCACCAAAATCGATCAGATCATCTCCTCCGATGGTTCCATCAAGCTTATCATCTGTGCTGAGTTTGATGTTGCGGTAACGCTTCATACCTGTACCTGCAGGAATCAGCTTACCGATAATAACATTTTCCTTCAGACCGATCAGCGGATCAACCTTACCCTTGATCGCAGCTTCTGTCAGAACCTTGGTGGTCTCCTGGAAGGATGCTGCTGACAGGAAGGAGTTCGTAGCCAGTGCTGCCTTGGTAATACCAAGCATTACCTGCTTTCCTTCTGCGGGCTCCTTACCTTCTGCGATGAGCTGTTCGTTCATATCTTCATAATCCAGAACATCTACCAGTGTTCCAGGCAGGAAATCTGTATCTCCGTTGTTTTCGATTCTGACCTTCTTCAGCATCTGACGTACAATGACTTCGATATGCTTGTCACTGATATCAACACCCTGCAGACGGTATACTCTCTGAACTTCACGGATCATATAATCCTGTACAGCACGAATCCCCTTGATCTTTAACAGATCGTGAGGGTTAACACTACCTTCAGTCAGTTCATCACCGGCTTCAAGCACTGCACCGTCCAGAACCTTGATTCTGGATCCGTAAGGGATCAGATAAGCCTTGGTCTCACCTGTCTCATGATTGGTGATAATAACCTCACGCTTCTTCTTGGTATCCTTAATGGCTGCCACACCACCAAACTCAGCGATGATCGCAAGTCCCTTGGGCTTCCTGGCTTCAAAAAGCTCCTCTACACGGGGAAGACCCTGGGTGATATCATCACCGGCAACACCACCGGTATGGAAGGTTCTCATGGTCAGCTGTGTACCGGGCTCACCAATAGACTGTGCCGCAATGATACCAACTGCTTCACCAACCTGTACTGCCTCACCGGTAGCCATGTTCGCGCCATAGCACTTCGCACAGATACCAATATGGGAACGACAGGTAAGGATCGTACGGATCTTTACGCTTTCTACCGGGTTGCCATCCTGATCTACGCCTACGCTTAAGATCCTGGCTGCACGGCTCGGTGTGATCATGTGGTTCTTCTTAACGATCACATTGCCGTCTTTATCTTTAATCTCCTCGCAGGAATATCTTCCTGTAATTCGATCCTTTAATCCTTCGATGGTTTCCTTACCATCCATAAATGCCCTTACTGTCATACCGGGAATATTCTCGGCACCTTCCATACAGTCAACCTCACGGATGATCAGATCCTGCGACACGTCAACCATACGTCTTGTCAGGTAACCGGAGTCAGCGGTACGAAGAGCAGTATCAGACAGACCCTTACGTGCACCATGTGCGGACATGAAGTATTCCAGTACGTCCAGACCTTCACGGAAGTTTGACTTAATCGGCAGTTCGATGGTTCTACCTGTTGTATCTGCCATCAGTCCACGCATACCTGCCAGCTGCTTGATCTGCTGATTGGAACCACGGGCACCGGAGTCAGCCATCATGAAGATATTGTTATATTTATCAAGTCCTGCAAGCAGAACGTCTGTCAGCTCCTTATCTGTTTCGTTCCATGTCTCAACTACGGCACGGTATCTTTCTTCTTCTGTGATCAGACCACGTCTGAAGTTCTGGGATATCTTATCAACAGTGGCCTGTGCCTCTGCCAGCATCTGGGGCTTTCTTTCAGGCACGGTCATATCGGAAATGGATACTGTCATGGCTGCTCTTGTGGAGTACTTGTATCCGGTAGCCTTGATCAGATCCAACACCTCTGCGGTCTTGGATGCTCCGTGTGTATTGATGACCTTTTCAAGGATCTGCTTTAACTGCTTCTTACCTACATGGAAATCCACCTCAGGAAGCAGGAAGTTCTCTTCCTTGCTTCTGTCCACATAACCAAGATCCTGGGGAAGGATCTCATTGAACAGGAAACGTCCCAGTGTAGATTCTACAGTTCCAGTGATCACCTCACCGGCAGCATTAGTCTTGCTCACTCTTACCTTGATTCTGGAATGAAGGGTACAAGCCCCGTTCTCATAAGCCAGAATTGCTTCATTAACACTCTTGAAGAACTTGCCTTCACCGACTGCACCAGGTCTCTCCTGAGTCAGATAGTAGATACCAAGCACCATATCCTGTGAAGGAACGGCTACCGGACCACCATCAGACGGCTTTAACAGGTTGTTGGGAGACAGGAGCAGGAAACGGCATTCTGCCTGTGCCTCTACGGAAAGAGGAAGGTGTACAGCCATCTGGTCACCATCAAAGTCAGCGTTGAACGCTGTACATACAAGGGGATGAAGCTTGATTGCCTTACCTTCAACCAGAATCGGCTCAAATGCCTGAATACCAAGTCTGTGCAGTGTAGGAGCACGGTTCAGCATAACCGGATGTTCCTTGATGACCTCTTCCAGCACATCCCATACCTGAGTATCCAGTCTCTCTACCAGTTTCTTTGCATTCTTAATATTCTGGGAAATGCCTCTTGATACCAGCTCCTTCATAACGAAGGGCTTGAATAATTCAATTGCCATTTCCTTCGGCAGACCACACTGATAGATCTTCAGTTCAGGTCCAACGACGATAACGGAACGTCCCGAATAGTCAACACGCTTACCAAGCAGGTTCTGACGGAAACGTCCGGACTTACCTTTCAGCATGTCAGACAGAGACTTCAGTGCTCTGTTACCAGGTCCTGTTACCGGTCTTCCTCTTCTTCCGTTATCGATCAGGGCATCTACAGCTTCCTGCAGCATTCTCTTCTCGTTACGGACGATGATATCCGGAGCACCAAGCTCAAGCAGTCTCTTCAGACGGTTGTTTCTGTTAATAATCCTTCTGTACAGATCATTCAGGTCGGAGGTTGCGAAACGTCCACCGTCAAGCTGTACCATGGGACGCAGATCCGGTGGAATAACCGGGATTGCATCCATGATCATCCAGGAGGGTTCGTTTCCGGACTCTCTGAAAGCTTCTACAACTTCCAGTCTCTTGATGATCCTTGCTCTCTTCTGTCCGGTAGAATCCTTCAGTCCGGACTTTAATTCCTCTGCCTCTGTATCAAGGTCAATGGCCTGCAGAAGCTCCTTGATCGCCTCTGCACCCATTCCTACACGGAATTTACTGCCCCAGGTATCTCTTGCATCCTGATATTCCTTCTCGGAAAGAACCTGCTTATATTCAAGGTTTGTTTCCCCTGCATCCAATACGATATAGGATGCAAAGTAAAGAACCTTCTCCAGTACCCTGGGGGACAGATCCAGGATCAGTCCCATACGGCTTGGAATTCCCTTGAAATACCAGATATGGGAAACCGGTGCGGCCAGTTCGATATGTCCCATACGCTCTCTGCGGACACTGGACTTCGTAACCTCTACACCACACCTGTCGCAGACAACGCCCTTATATCTGATCTTCTTATATTTACCACAATGACACTCCCAGTCCTTGCTGGGTCCGAAAATTCTTTCACAGTACAGACCATCCTTTTCAGGCTTTAAGGTTCTGTAGTTAATGGTTTCCGGCTTTGTTACCTCGCCTCTTGACCACTCTCTGATTTTCTCAGGTGATGCTAAACCAATCTTGATGGCATCGAATGTCATCGGCTGGTATCCTTCTTGCTTTGTTTCTGACATTTTGGCACTCCTTCCAGATAACTATTTATCCACAGTCTTATTCTTCATCGCCATCAAAGGATTCGTCCATGGCAAGATCATCCTCGAAATCGCCATCAAACTCCTCGTCAGGTTCCTCGTCCTCTGCGTTTACAAGCTCACCGCTCTCTTCGTCAAATTCCTGCTGCTGATAACCCATTGAGGAAAGAGAACTCTTATCATAATCATAGTTCTTATTGTCCCCTTCGATCTCATAACGGTAATCGTTTTCGCCATAGTCGATGTTCTCAGTAATTTCTACCTCTGTATTGTCCTCGCGGAGTACTCTGACATCCAGACCCAAAGACTGCAGCTCCTTCAGAAGTACCTTGAAGGATTCCGGAATACCGGGAGCCGGGATATTGTCACCCTTGATAATTGCTTCATAAGTCTTTACACGTCCTACGACATCATCAGACTTCACTGTCAGGATTTCCTGAAGTGTATAGGATGCACCATATGCCTCCAGAGCCCAGACTTCCATTTCTCCGAAACGCTGTCCACCGAACTGTGCCTTACCACCAAGAGGCTGCTGTGTAACCAGGGAGTAAGGACCGGTTGAACGTGCATGGATCTTATCATCTACCAGATGATGGAGTTTCAGGTAATGCATGTGGCCAATGGTAACCGGGCTGTCGAAGAACTCACCGGTACGTCCGTCACGGAGTCTTACCTTACCATCTCTGGAGATCGGAACGCCCTTCCAGAGTGCTCTGTGGTCTCTGTTATCTGACAGATACTGCAGTACCTCCGGAAGCAGTTCATCCTTATGCTTTGCTTCAAATTCTTCCCAGGATAAGTTGACATAGTCATTTGCCAGATCCAGGGTATCCATAATATCTATTTCGTTTGCACCGTCAAAGACAGGCGTTGCCACATTAAAGCCAAGTGCCTTGGCTGCCAATGACAGATGGATCTCCAGCACCTGTCCGATATTCATACGGGAAGGCACACCCAGAGGATTCAGTACGATATCCAGCGGACGGCCATTAGGCAGGTAAGGCATATCTTCTACTGGAAGTACACGGGAAACAACACCCTTGTTCCCATGACGTCCGGCCATCTTATCACCAACAGAAATCTTTCTCTTCTGCGCAATATAAATGCGTACAGCCTGATTTACACCAGGAGACAGCTCATCGCCGTTCTCTCTTGTAAAGATCTTGGCATCCACAACAATACCATATTCACCATGAGGTACCTTTAAAGAGGTATCTCTTACTTCTCTTGCCTTCTCACCGAAGATCGCACGGAGCAGTCTCTCTTCAGCTGTCAGCTCAGTCTCTCCCTTTGGAGTTACCTTACCAACCAGAATATCACCGGCACGAACCTCAGCACCGATACGGATGATACCTCTTTCATCCAGATCCTTCAGTGCATCATCACCAACACCGGGAACATCTCTTGTGATCTCTTCAGGTCCCAGCTTGGTATCACGTGCTTCTGCTTCATATTCTTCAATATGGACTGATGTATATACATCATCCTGTACCAGTCTTTCACTTAACAGAACCGCATCCTCGTAGTTATAGCCTTCCCAGGTCATGAAACCGATCAGAGGATTCTTACCAAGAGCAAGCTCACCCATGGAAGTGGAAGGACCGTCTGCGATCACCTGGCCTGCTGCCACACGGTTGCCCTTGAATACGATAGGCTTCTGATTATAGCAGTTGGACTGGTTGCTTCTGGAGAACTTGGTCAGATGGTACTCTACCTTTTCTCCATCATCACAGGTCATCCTGATCAGATTAGAGGATACATAATCTATCACACCAGGCTTCTTTGCCACCACACAGACACCTGAGTCAACAGCTGCCTTGGGCTCCATACCGGTTCCCACAACAGGAGCTTCGGTAGTCAGAAGTGGTACGGCCTGTCTCTGCATGTTGGATCCCATCAGTGCACGGTTCGCATCATCGTTCTCCAGGAAGGGGATCAGGGCTGTTGCCACTGAGAATACCATCTTGGGAGATACGTCCATATAATCAAACATGGTCTTCGGATACTCGGAAGTTTCCTCCCTGTAACGGCCGGATACTGTATTCTTTACGAAATGACCCTCTTCATCCAGAAGCTCATTCGCCTGTGCCACATGATAATTATCCTCTTCATCCGCTGTCATGTACTCTACTTCATTGGTGACTCTCGGATTCATCGGATCACTCTTATCAATCTTACGGTAAGGAGCCTCCACGAAACCATATTCATTAATTCTTGCATAGGATGCAAGTGAGTTGATCAGACCAATGTTAGGACCTTCAGGTGTTTCGATAGGACACATTCTTCCATAATGGGAATAGTGAACATCTCGAACCTCGAATCCGGCACGGTCTCTGGACAGACCACCAGGACCAAGGGCTGATAAACGTCTCTTGTGGGTCAGCTCACCAAGAGGGTTGTTCTGATCCATGAACTGTGACAGCTGGGAAGATCCGAAGAACTCCTTAACGGCTGCCTGTACCGGCTTGATGTTGATAAGTACCTGAGGAGAAACCTCCTCAGCATCATGGGTTGTCATTCTTTCACGGACAACTCTTTCCATTCTGGAAAGACCGATCCTGTACTGGTTCTGAAGCAGCTCACCTACGGCTCTGATACGTCTGTTGCCAAGGTGGTCGATATCATCATCATTACCAATACCGTATTCCAGATGGATATTATAGTTAATGGAAGCAAGAATATCTTCCTTTGTAATATGCTTGGGAATCAGCTCATGCACATTTCTCTTAATGGCATCTGCCAGTGCTTCCGGATCCTCTCCGAACTCTTCAATGATCTGTGCAAGAACAGGATAATATACATGCTCTGTGATACCAAGCTCCTTCGGGTCACATTCAACAAAGCTTGTAATATCTACCATCATATTGGAAAGAATCTTTACGTTCTTCTCCTCTGTCTGGATAAATACATAAGGAACTGCCGCATTCTGGATCCTGTCAGCCAGTTCTCTGTCAACCTTGGTTCCTGCCTGTGCAAGTACCTCTCCGGTAAAAGGATCCACAACATCCTCTGCCAGGACATGATTTCTGATCCTGTTTCTGAATGCCAGTTTCTTATTGAATTTGTAGCGTCCAACCTTGGCAAGGTCATATCTTCTGGGGTCGAAGAACATGGCATTGATCAGGCTTTCTGCACTTTCAACACTTAAGGGTTCACCGGGACGGATCTTTTTGTATAACTCTAAAAGACCATCCTGATAATTTTCAGAAACGTCTTTGGAAAAGCTTGCTTCGATCTTGGGTTCATCACCAAACAGCTCTCTGATCTCATCATTGGTTCCTACACCAAGTGCTCTGATCAGAACAGTGATCGGCACCTTTCTCGTACGGTCAACACGTACATAGAAAATATCGTTGGAATCTGTTTCATATTCCAGCCACGCGCCTCTGTTCGGAATTACAGTTGCGGAGAAGAGCCTCTTACCGATCTTATCATGACCGATACCATAGTAAATACCAGGTGATCTTACGAGCTGGCTGACGATAACTCGTTCTGCACCGTTAATCACAAAAGTACCTGTCTCTGTCATGATCGGAAGATCACCCATGAAGATCTCATGTTCACTGATTTCTTCCTTCTCCTTATTGTAAAGACGGACCTTTACCTTAAGGGGAGCTGCATAGGTCGCATCTCTTTCCTTGCACTTCTCGATAGAATACTTTACGTCATCCTCACACAGCTCGAAGTCAACAAATTCAAGGCTTAAATGGCCACTGTAATCCTCGATGGGAGAGATATCCTCAAACACTTCCTTGAGGCCTTCATCCAGAAACCATTTATAGGAGTCTTTCTGGACTTCTATCAGGTTCGGCATCTCCAAAACTTCTTCCTGTCGTGAGTAACTCATACGCATGTTCTTGCCTGTGGCAATAGGACGTATTCTGTTCTTTTCCATTGACATTCACCCCGTTCTTTATGATTTATGAAGCTTTCAGCCAAGCAGCCCATTAAAAAAGACCGTTTGACGCTTTCAAATATGCATACCACACCACAATAGTGCACTATCCATACTAACACAACATGAAAAGCCAGTCAATCATTTTTTGACTGCAGCTGCTAATTTTTTACCAGAGGGACTTCAAAAGCCCCAGTCACAGATGTGACCGGGGCTTTATCATTCTCATATGACGTATGACAATTACTTAAGAGTAACCTTAGCGCCTTCAGCTTCCAGCTTAGCCTTGATATCGTCAGCTTCTTCCTTGGAAGCGCCTTCCTTAAGAACCTTGGGAGCAGAATCAACAAGATCCTTAGCTTCCTTCAGTCCAAGACCGGTAGCTTCACGAACAACCTTGATAACCTTAACCTTGTTAGGACCAACTTCTGTCAGCTCTACGTCGAACTCTGTCTTCTCTTCTGCTGCTGCAGCGCCATCACCAGCTGCTGCTGCAACTACAACGCCTGCTGCTGCAGAAACGCCGAACTCTTCTTCACATGCTTTAACTAAATCATTTAACTCAAGTACAGTTAACTCTTTGATAGCATCAATAATTTCCTGTGTGGATAACTTTGCCATTTTATTTTCCTCCATTTTCATTTTCATAGGCTCCCACCTGGTGGGAATGTTTGATTATCTTGTATTATTCTGCAGGTGTTTCTGCAGGTGCTTCTGCTTCAGCAGGAGCGGCTTCCTCTGCGGGTGCTTCAGCAGCAGGTGCTTCGCATGCGGATGCTCCGCCTTTTTCTGCTAACTGGTTCATAACACGTGCAAAGTTTGTGATAGGAGACTGAATGCTTCCAAGCAGCTTGGACAGCAGCTCTTCTCTTGAAGGAATCTTAGCGATCTCGCCGATTCCATTAGCATCATATGCGATGCCTTCAACAACACCACCCTTAACCTCAAGCTTCGGAGCTTCCTTAGCAAACTTGCAGAGAATTCTTGCAGGTGCTGTTGCATCTGTTGTGGAGATTGCAACTGCGCTGGGTCCCTCAAGATAAGGAGCCAGTGCCTCGAAATCTGTTCCCTTGAACGCAAAGTTCATCATGGTGTTCTTGTAAACCTTGTAGGTAACTCCTGCCTCACGAAGCTGCTTACGAAGCTGTGTGTCCTGTTCTACAGTAAGTCCACGATAGTCAACAAGAACAACAGACTGGGCATCTTTAATGTGAGCAGAAATTTCTTCTACAACGGGCTGTTTTAACTCAACCTTAGCCATTTCTTTACCTCCTTTTAGATTTTCTGCCGAAAGGAGTTTCTACTTTGTAAAAAAAATCCTTCCGAAGTCCGGAAGGATAGAATCTACTTGAAATAAACTCATTTCCTCGGTAGGCGCTCCGCTTACACCGCATCCGGTACCTACTGTCTTCGGCATGGTCATATCAACCTTTGAAATAATAGCATACCGGTTATACCCCTGTCAACTGTTTTTACCCTATTTTTAACTTTATACTTCACTCCTGCCTGCTTATGCTTCCGTCACTTCCTATAAAAACACCCGTTGACAGACTATTCATATAAGAAATCACCCGCTGTCCTTCTTCTCCCTCTGCAAGGGAGGTATAGCATCCACTCTGCACTGCGGGGATAAAGGTCATACTTTCAATCCTGCTATCTGTCAGTGTCACCTTCAGCAGACAGGTATCCAGTGTTTTAGAATTGAACCAGAAATTTCCAAGGCTGTAAAACACCGGTGTTTCCCCAAAGTACTGGATCCCCTGCAGGCAGTGGGGATGATCTCCGATGATCAGATCAGCACCGGCCTGTGCGATCTTTGGTGCCTGGTCAAGCTGTGCCCAGTCCGCTTCTGCCACGTTCTCCGTCCCCCAGTGGATATAAACCACAAGAAAATCACAGTTTTTCCGGGTCTCCTCTGTGACAGCAAGGAGCTTTTCCGGGTTCCAGCACCTAAATACACCAGCCGCCCCCTCTGTGGCCCCCTTCGTATCCGGATTATCCAGTCTCTCGATCTGCGTAGCAGAAAGAAAGCCGATCTTCATTCCGCCACTGATAAAATAAACCGGTGCTGCCGCTTCTTCGAGATTTCTGCCTGCTCCTGCATAAGGAATCCCGTCCTGCTGCAGCGTATCCAGTGTATCCAGAAGCCCGGTTTCCCCGAAATCGTAGCAATGGTTATTGGCAAGTGACACCAGATCCACGCCAAGGTCATCCAGATAATGCACGGTATCCGTATCCGCCCGGAAGGTATAGGTCTTTCCTTCTGTAGGCGTCCCCCTGTTTGTATAAGGAAATTCATTGTTGATCATCATTATATCAGCAGCCCTCATCTCAGAGATCAGGGTCTCAGAAATTCCATCCTCTATGGCACCGCCCCGGCTCTTCAGCTTTGCCATCACTGCATATTCGTCATCAAAAAGAATGTCCCCTGCAAAGCAGAGAGTTACCCTGCCATCCTCGCTGCTCTTCTTCTCATAGATCCGGTTGGCAGCCATATATTCCGGATCCTGCAGAATACCTGCATACGGCTCTTTCTCTTCCCCTTCCTCTGCTGCAGCCTGCTTCTCGGGGATCATCTCCCAAAGACTGTGAAGCGGTGTTCCCGCTTCTGCATTATCCTTTCCTTCCAGATCATCCTGCCGGCTGCTTTCATCTGCATCAGTGTTCCATGCCTGCTGCGCTCCTCTTTTTCCTGTCTGGAGGGACAGGAAAAGAAGCCCCGAAAGTCCCACCAGAAGAATTCCTCCCAAGGTCAGGAAAAAGATCAGAACCGGAGATATCTTTTTTTTCTTTGTCATAACTTTTTTCTTTGAAACCATCATATTATGAGTATACCATAAAACATACTGCAGATGCAAAAAGAGCCACAGAAACAAATCTGCGGCTCTCATTATTCTTCATCCGGTTAGATTAGAATTTTGCTACGCTTACCTTTACACCAGGTCCCATGGTAGATGTAAGAGTGATGCTCTTTAAATACTGTCCCTTCAGTGCTGAAGGTCTTGCCTTTACAATAGCATCCATCAGTGCATTGAAGTTCTCCTGAAGCTTCTCTTCGCTGAAGGAAGCCTTTCCGATCGGAACATGAATGATATTAGCCTTGTCAAGCCTGTACTCAATCTTACCAGCTTTAATATCATTAACGGCCTTAGTAACATCCATAGTTACTGTACCAGCCTTCGGGTTAGGCATCAGACCCTTAGGTCCAAGAACCTTACCAAGACGTCCTACAACGCCCATCATATCAGGTGTAGCTACTACTACGTCGAAGTCAAGCCATCCATCATTCTGGATCTTGGGGATCAGCTCATCTCCTCCAACATAATCTGCACCAGCTGCTTCTGCTTCATTTACCTTGTCACCCTTGGCAAATACCAGAACCTTAACAGTCTTACCAGTTCCGTTAGGCAGTACAACTGCACCACGGATCTGCTGCTCAGCATGACGTCCATCACAGCCTGTTCTGATATGAACTTCAATGGTCTCATCAAACTTAGCTACTGCTGTCTTCTTAGCTAATGCAACTGCATCTGCAGGTTCGTAAGCAACTGCACGGTCTACCTGCTTTGCGGCCTCGGTATATTTCTTTCCATGTTTCATTATTTAATCCTCCTATGGTTCAAACGACGCTTAAGTCTCCCACTTGCCATTAATTTGTTATTAGTCTTCTACTGTAATACCCATACTTCTTGCAGTACCAGCGATCATGCTCATAGCAGCCTCTACGCTTGCTGCATTCAGGTCAGGCATCTTCATCTCAGCGATTTCCTGAAGCTTAGCCTTGGAAATTGTTGCTACCTTTGTCTTATTGGGTGTACCAGAACCAGACTTAATGTTGCAGGCCTTCTTTAAAAGAACTGCAGCCGGGGGAGTTTTCGTAATAAAACTGAAACTTCTGTCTGCGTATACAGTAATAACAACAGGGATAATCACATCACCCTTGTCAGCGGTTCTTGCGTTGAACTGCTTTGTGAATTCAACGATATTAACTCCGTGCTGTCCAAGTGCAGGACCAACCGGGGGAGCTGGTGTAGCTTTACCAGCAGGGATCTGTAACTTAATGTATCCTTCTACTTTCTTTGCCATTGTGGCACCTCCTATAATAATGCAATAAATGCATTGTGGTATGGCGCATTCCTCCCGTGCAGCTTCTGCTGCAGCCTGAAGTTCTGCTCCCACTGTCTGCGGGTAAACGCAGACCTTACTTTGTTCCTATATTTAATAAGAAGTTTCTTGTGGAATACTTCCTAAAAAATATCAATCCTATGACATTTTTCTCACTTCTGCAAAACCAATCTCTACAGGAGTCTCCCTGCCGAACAGTTCCACATTGATGGTCGCTGTCTGTTTGCCAAAGTCCATACGTTGAACAATGCCAACCGTATCCTTCCAGACACCGGCTACAACAGCAATGGTATCTCCCTCTGCGAAATCAACAGATACATTCTCTGTCTTGATACCAAGGGGCTTCATCTCTGCCTCTGTCAACGGAACAGGCTTACTTCCGGGGCCTACGAAACCGGTAACACCTCGGGTATTCCGTACCACATACCAGGTGTCGTCATTCATGATCATGTTGATCAGGACATAGCCGGGAAACAGCTTCTTCTGGACTGTCTTCCTGGCACCATTCTTCATCTCAACAACATCCTCCATGGGCACACGGACTTCCAGGATCTCTTCTTCCAGATGTCTGTTCTCGATGGTTTTCTCGATATTGGCTTTGACTTTATTTTCATACCCTGAATAGGTATGTACTACATACCAGTTTGCTTCTGCCATATTATCCCACCCTCACTTTACAGACTTGTCAGGAAATCCACTCCGTACTGCATCAGGAAATCCAGCACGGCGATAATTGCACCAAGTACGATAGAAATGCAGACAACAGCAACAGACTGCTTCAGCACTTCGTTCCTGTCAGGCCATACGATCTTCTTGTACTCTGCCTTCAAGCCTTTAAAGAAGCTGGGTTTATTCGCTTTTTCTTTCTTAGCGGAATCTGCCATCTCTACTCCTTTCTTACGCAAAGCTGCATTTTCATGCAATCAGATTATTTGGTTTCCTTGTGTAATGTGTGAGTTTTGCAGAATCTGCAATACTTCTTAGTCTCCATCCTGTCCGGATGTGCTTTCTTATCTTTTGTAGTATTGTAGTTACGCTGTTTGCACTCTGTACAAGCTAAAGTAATCTTAGTACGCATTGTAATTCCTCCAATCTTTTACCGGATTTTGAGCATAAAAAAAAGACCTAAATCTCATCTCGCCCGATAACTATAACATATCTGTCCTGCCCCGTCAACTCATTTCCCAATGTTTTTCTTATTTTTGCGTATTTTTACGCCTCCTGTGCTTGAATTTATACCTCTCCCATGCTAAGATAGTAACATAACAGTGAGTTATTATGCCCTTAGTTTAATTATCAGGGAAAGGATTCCCTTACAGAATGATAGTCATGGAAGAAAGGAGGGGCAGTTATGGCTTATAGTGCAGCTCTGAATACGATCTATAATCATTATCTTTCGGCCTATGCGCCAAAGGGCACGACCCGTTATGATGCTCATAAACGAAGTGAACTGAAAAGCATCTATAATACCATCCTCAAGCTGAATAAAGAATCCCCCCTTTACCTTCCGGAAACAAATGACGAATCAATCCAGTTTGCTGTCAGCCTGAAGGAGAACGCAAGGCAGCTTCGGAACACCATTGCTTCCCTTGGCGGACTTGACCGCACAGATCTACTGAATAAAAAAACAGCCTATTCCAGTAATCCGGATCTTGTGGAGACCTCTTTTATTGGAGATGCCTCAGAGAAAGAAGTTCCATCCTTCCAGATCTCTGTAGAAAATCTGGCTACCGGTCAGATCAATATAGGAAGCTTTCTTCCTTCAGCAAGTCCTGCAGATCTACCAGAGGATTCCTATTCCTTTGATGTCCTGGTCAATGATCTGAACTATGAGTTTCAATACAACATCCGTCAGGGGGAAACCAACAGGGATGTACAGGAACGTCTTGCCAGGCTGATCTCCGGTGCAGACATTGGTCTTAAGGCAGATGTACTGATTGAAGGCCAGAACAGTGCCCTGCGTCTTACAGGTGTCTCTACCGGCCTTAAAGGCGGACAGGATTTCCACTTTGTCATTTCCGATAACAGTACCAGTAAAAAAGCCGGCAGTGTGGCATACTTTGGTTTAAATACGGTAGCAGTTTCCCCTTCCAATGCCAAATTTACCCTGAACGGAGAACCGCGGGAAGCATCCTCCAACCATTTTACAATCGAGAAGCTATATGAAGTTACCCTGCACGCAGCAAGCACTTCGCCTGAGGATACTGCTGAGCTCAGTCTGAAAACAGATGTAGAATCCCTGACTGAGAATATTTCCAATCTGATCGATGGTTATAATTCTTTCCTTGCCTCTGTCAGCAATTATGATGTGGATTATCACAAGAGTCGCCGGCTTCTTCGTGAAATGAATCATCTGTCCTCCCAGTATGCGCAGTCTTTTTCCGAGCTTGGCATCTCAAGGCAGGAGGATGGTTCTCTTAGTCTCGACAAAAACACATTCACACAGACTGCCCTTTCTGAAAAAGGCTTCCACGGTTATGACACTCTTAAGGATTTTACGGATTCTATCCTAAAAAAAATAAATGATGTCTCCCTGAATCCCATGCAATACGTGGAGAAGACCATCGTGGCCTACAAGAATCCCGGACACAACTTCCCGGCTCCCTATGCAGCCAGTGCCTACAGCGGCATGATGTTCAATTACTACTGTTAAAAAACCTCACTTCCCAGTCCATACCGGTAAGTGAGGTTTTTTAACTCTTACTGTTCCTTATACTTATCAAGCTGTGAATAGTCTTCCATCATTTCAAGGATCTTCTTACGTCCCTTCTTGTTCAGAAGCACATAATACTGCATAACTCTGTTTTCAAGAATCCTCTCTCCCAATGACTCTCCCTTTTCAAGAGAAGAAAAGTCGACCGGATTCAGACTCAGCTTGTCGCACATACGGATCACCGTTCCATATGCCATGCCCTCAATTCCTCTGTCAAGGGCAGTCACAAGAGTACTGTAAGGAATTCCCATTTCAAGGGCAAACTGTCTGACACTCTTGTATTGCTTTAAAATTTCGGCCTTTAAAATTTCTGCTTTGGTCATTTTCAAACCTCCATTAGCGTTTCCTGTTTATAATTCATATATCTTTGTTCTTCATGCAAGTATATCACATTCTCGATATTTCGTCACTGATAAAATACTTAATTTTTTATAAACTGTTACCAAAGTACCGAAAAATCCGGTTAAAAGCCCCATAATGCAAGAAGGAACAGGCAAAGCCTATTCCTTCTGTTTTATTTATTGTGTATTTGGCGCAAATTTATTTTTTCTGATCCATGAACTGCGGTGGTATTACATTGTTGCCACTCATGTTCTTATAATATCCATATGCTGTCCGGGAAGCCTTCTTTCCCTTCTGGAGCTCTCTCCGTTCTCTTATAAAGTAATCCTCCACCAGCTTTTTATTTCTGGTCTCCTGGGCTTTAATGGAAACTCCTTTTTCTGTCACCTCGGAAATCAATCCCTGAATCCTTCTGATCTGATCCTTATAAGCATCCTTATTTGTAAGCAGCTGCTCCCGGATTCTTTCATACAGTGCTTCAAAGCCTTCATCCAGCTCTGTCAGCTTCTGTATCAAAACATCCTTCTGTTCCATATTGGTGTCCAGTTCTTCCATGGATACTGTGTCCTTTTTCAGAAGCTCTTCCTGCTGTTTATTGTAGGCTGTGATCTCCTCCAGTACGTCAAGCTTCTTATGCAGACTGTCTTCCAGTATCCCCAGGTAATTATCGATCATACTCTTCCTTTCTCTCTATTAACCCGCATAACTTCCTTCCAGTTATCCCGGATGGCATGCAGGTGATCACGGATCTCTTCAAGGATCTCCACATCCTTCTTTACATTTGCCTCTACAAGTCTCTGATCCAGATAGACATACATCCTTTCAAAATCCTGTGCTACCGGATACTTCATATCCAATGTCTTCCGGAGATAATCGATAATATTCTCTACCTTGACAATATTAGTATGTGCCTTTGCTATATCCTTACGCTCTACAGCATCGATCGCCACATTACAGAATTTGATTGCTCCCTCATAGAGCATCAGTGTCAGCTCTGCCGGTGACGCTGTCAGCACCTTGCTATTGTTATACTGGGCATACGCATTTGGTAACGCCATGTCATGAGCCTCCTAATAATCCTGTTACAGCGCTTGAATTTGACTGCATCTTGGCCAGCGCAGTTTCCATCTTGCTGAATTTGGAGTACCATTTATCCTCATAATCCTGAAGCTTCTTCTCCAGCTCCTTGATCTTGCTTGTGTAACTATCGTAATCCGACTTCATTTTCTTGTCATCATAGAAATTACCAAAGGTTCTGTAGCCGTCTACTGACTTGGAAAGGTCTGTCATCTTGCCATACAGCTTCTGGGACAGTGACGTAAAGAAGGAAATAACCGTGTCCGGATCATTGGAGATCATGGTCTTCAGCTTGTCAGCATTGCCAGCGGTACTGGCATCATCTGAGTCTCCATCGATATGATAAGCATGCTTCTCATTCTCAGCTGCTGTAAAATAGCCGAGGGTATCGATGCCAAAATCACTCAGATACATGGTCTTGCCGCCAACCTCAACGCCGCCTGACATGATCTGCTGCAGAGCAGAATTTACTGTGGAAAGATTGTCATCTCTCCGGAGCAGGGCATCCTTGATCTTCTTTTCATATTTCTCAACCTCAGAATCGGACAAGGACTCCTTCTCATCATCCGTCAGCGGCTCATAGCCCTTGGCGGAATCTGCATTGTACAGCTTATCCATTTCGTTGATCACACTGTTATATTCCTTCAGGAAATTCTTGACCATGTCATAGATACCATCAGTATCCTGCTCTGTGGTCACAGTAACTGTCTCTCCTGGTGCTGTTGCAGAAAGTGCAGTAAAGGTCAGTCCGTTGATCTCAAATACATTGGTGCTGTCGGTAAATTTGGCACCATTGAGATAAATCTCCGCATCCTGTCCCTTGGTATAATGTGCTGCAGCCTCATCATCACTCTTACCGGTAGACTCTGCACTCGCATCATAGGAGATGCCAAGCATCTTAAGTGCCTTCTGTCCGCTTGCATCACCACTTGTGATGCTGAAGTTTCCATCCTCACCTGATGTTTTAGCGCTGACAAAGAACCTCTTCTGTCCGGCATCGTAGCTGGCATTTAAGCCTGCTTCCTTCATGGTATTCAGAACCGTTGAGATACTGGTATTCTTATCAATATTAAGTGTTTTCTGCTTGTCTCCGGCTCCCACTGTAATCGTACCGGAAAAATCATCTCCAAGCTTTTCATCCAGCTCTCCAAGAGTCGTAAGCGCCGTTACCTCCTTACTGCTCTGAATCTTACCACCTGTCAGGTATGCAGTTTTGGCAAGTCTGGAAACTTCCAGGGTCTGCACTCCATTCACAGCACCTTCACCTGTGATCACACTGACTGCGCTGCTGTTGGAAACCTTGGTCGTTTTTTTGCTGTATGCATCAGAAAAACGCATATTTGCGATATATTTGGACTGAAGATTCTTCAGCTTGGTATTCAGTTCCTTCCAGGCATCCTGCTTCCACTCAAGCTTGGTCTGTGCCTTTTTCTGTGTATCTACTTTTGTCTGTTTGGCACTGACCAGCTCCTGAATGATGCTTTCCGTATCCATACCGGAAAACATACCGGTCATTCTCATTGACATATCATATTCTCCTATCTCTTCTCATCCACTAAGATTCCAGCAAGCTCCCATACCTTGGCGATCATGTCAAGAGTCTTTTCAGGAGGAAGCTCCTTAATCACTTCCTTGGTATCCTTATCTATGATCTTGATGGTCACTCTGTTTGTTTCCTCATGGAATCCGAAGATTGCCTCTGAATGCGGCATACTCTTATTCAGCTGCTCTACCGCCTTCTTCAACTGTTCATTACTGGGCTGCTGATTCTGGGAGCCATTCTGTCCACTCTGGCTGTCCTGCCTCTCTGTCTCCCCTACCCTGGTTCCCGCTGCAATATCACCGCTTACAGCCTTCCCCTGTGTAGTAGTAACCTCCGTGTCCTCTACAACTGTCTTCTGTACAGGCTTCGCCTGTCTGGTCGTCTGTGCCTGATAGCTGACGGCACTGTTTAATGCTTCAATTGCCATGATAATCACCTCCGTGTGATAGTAAACAATTCCATTTAAACTGATTTCTTCTGTTATCTTTTATTTATATCGGAATAAATATCAAAAAAATTAAGGGTCAGCCAAGCAGATTTTGCAGTGCAGAAAGCCCTTCCATACTGACAGCCTCCTGATTTGCCTCCTGGATCTGCGCATAGACCTCTTTCCGGTAAACCGGCACTTCCTTCGGTGCACTGATGCCAAGCTTTACCTGTTCTCCCTTGATCTCCAGTACAGTAATTTCAATATTATTGTTGACGATCAATGCCTCGTTCTTTTTTCTGGATAAAGCTAACATCTATTCACCTGCTTTCTTTCCCGCATTCAGGATATCATAAATAGGGTATTTGACTGCATAAGCTTCGCCTTCCACAATCACCTGGCACGCTTTCTTTTCTGCCGCATTAATAATGATCGGTCCTCGTAAGTTAACGCTCATCTTCGTCAGATCCGAAGGCACTGTTACCGTAACGAGCACCAGAATCTCTTCCGGATCCAGCTTTCCGATCTGGGAAAGCAGTTCATCTTCTATTTCCGGATTGTAATCCGGTTTAACGATCAGCGGATCCATGACCGGCATGGCAAAAGCAGGCTCCTGCAGGGACTGCAGCCAGTGGATCGATCCTGCTCCCTTTTCCTCATCATGGATCAGGGCAAATTCTGTCATATCAGGAAATCCGATAATTCCTGCAGGAAAATGGATCGCCTTATCATCGTCAATCGTTACTTCTCCAAATACCTTCGTTTTGATCTTCATCGCTGCTCCTATCTGTACTCTCCGGTACGTTTTAAATATAATTCATCAGTGATGTCTGTAATATCTTTCCTGTTGCCATCAATGCCGCTTCGTACGTCAGCTTGGAGCTGGTGAGTTCCACAGTCACTTCCGCAATATCTGCATCCTCATTTTCGGACTGCAGCGTTTTAAAGGTTGTCTTCTGATCCATCAGTCTGTCGCTGATCAGGGCAAGTCTGCTGCTTCTCGTACCATTATCTGTAACTGCAATATTGGTGTCGTCCAGATATCCCTGCATACTGGTAATGGAATTTTCAAATTTTGTATGGATGTTTTCTCTGGCGTAATTGTAAGCCTTGGTTGCTGCATCAAGCTGCTTCTCTACCTTTTCATAGTCGGCAGTCCCCTCTGTCAGTTCCTTCTTCAGCCTGCTCAGATCCGTCATGGTCGCATTGATCTCCTGCAGGGAAGAAAGTGCTCTCTCAAGATCCTCGATATCTCTATTAAGGCCATGGGAAAAGGCTTCGTTTGCCATGGTATTGACACGTATCGTCTGGTTATATCCCACATCATACTCTATCACCTGATCGTTCACATCTGCCTCAAAATTAAACTTGGTCTTTGTACCATCTGCCTTCGTAACAGTGCTTCTGAAATAATGCTCAGGTCTTAAATCACCCTTTTCCCATTCGCTCTTTGTATAATTAATGGAAATCTCGGTATCATCCTTCACCGCTTTGCTCAGGGTTTCATAGGCCTTGTCACTGAATAACAGTTCTCCCGTCTCCGGAATGTAGGCCATGGCTGCAGTTCCTGCTTTATTTGCTGCTGCAATCTGCTGATAGCCTGCTTCTGCCGATGCCGCTGTCTGAATGTCTGCAGAATCAATACCCTGAATAGGCTTAAAAACTTCATTCCCACCTGCATCAACCGTAGCAGTTCCGATCTGAATACGGGCTGCACTCAGCTTGTCATAGGAAAGGCGGATCCTGTGGATGGTGCTGTTTGTTACATCCTGTTCAGTCACCGTATCATATTTGGCATCATTATAATTGCTCTTCGTCAGCCCGGCAAGCGTACTCATATTTGTATAACTGGTGGTATCAAAATCCTTCAGCTTCACCGGCTCTGTCATATTGTAGGAATCACCCTTTGCCGCATCCTCCTCTGTAAAGGTCAGCGTGGTATTGGTACGGTAGCCTGTAAATACATATCTGCCTGCAAAGTCTACATTGCCTGTAGAATAATACTCATTCCGGAGTGTCTTCATTTCCTGCAGAAGGATATTCAGGTCTTCCACTCTCTTTTCCTTATTGGCTGCCTTGCCCGCCTTCTTGACCAGATCTGTCAGAACCTCGGCATTTGTGCTGAGCGCGCCCTCTGTAATAGACAGCCAGCTGTCTGCATCCGGTGCATTCTTTTCATAGTACTGTGTCAGTTCGGATACACTGGTACGAAGCCGCAGTGCACGGATCGCTGTCACCGGATCGTCCGATGGTCTTGTCAGCTTCTTGGTCGTAGACATCTGTGTACTGAGCTTATCCTGTAAGATCTTATTGTTATTGATATTGTACAGGGAATTATTTTCCATGATCCTGTTTGTTATTCTCATAGCTATGTTCTCCTCTTTATGGCCTGGCTTTATACGCCAGTTTCCAGAATCAGTCTGTCATAAATTTCCGTCAGTGTCTGGATCATCTTGGATGCCAGTGTAAAGGAATTCTGATATTTTACAAGGCTGACCGCCTCTTCATCCTTATCCACTCCGGATATCGAACTTCTCTGGTTCTCAATCGTATTTTCCAGTCCCTCATAAGTCTTTTCAAAGGTATTGGCATTGCTTGCGTTCAGTGCCACATCCGACAGGATCATCTCCAGCATCTGACTGGCTGAACCATTCCGAAACTGGTATTTCTCCTTGCTCGTCAGAAGCTCGATCATTTCCTTGATCTGTCCGCATTCCTCCACACCCTGAAATTCATCATTCGAGATCCATGATCTGGTGCCCAGAAGCCCTGCATCATTTAGAAGCTCTTCATTTATAGTAAAGTTTCCTGCCGTCAGCTCATACAGACCGTTGTCCTTAGCTGCATCAAGGTCAGCCTCTGTATACTGTCCTCCCGTTGCCTTATTTCCTGTAAAAAGGATGCATCCCTTACCGTCATAAGCGTTCACACCACCGGTAAAAATATTATTTACCTTCTCAGAAAAGCCCCTGATCCATGTGTTCATCTGTGCCATATAATAGGGAATCCCCTGATATTTAATGGATTCTGAGGTCTTCGCTTCCTTACCGACTGCCTGTGTTGTAGGAAGTCCGGTATCCGGACTCGTCTTCAGGGTAAAGGTGTAAGTGCCATCATTATTGTATACCCATGATGTATAATCATAGATCGTATTTGCTATATTGATATGACCGCCCGTGTCAGAAAGCGTACAGGTCTTCATATCCTTCAGGTCATTGGCTGTTACCTCGATCGTAACCTTAGTGCCGCCACCCTTTACAAACTTTACCTTACCTTCAAAGTTGGTGCCGTTATTTCCATCCCTGAGCTCTACAAGTCCCTTCAGCTTGCCCTTCATGGCTGCATTGGTCAGATTAAACTCATTGCCGTTTGACCAGTGGATCTCATACAATCCGTCTACATCCGTCTGGTTCACCTTCTCGGAGGTGGATCTTGCTGTATAGGAAAGGGTATTGTAATCATTGGCATCTACAAGTGGCTGTCCCCCTGCGATCTGCACAATATAACGGGTTCCCCCCGTCTTTCTGTCCGGCTTATTCGGATCTGTGATGTCATATTCTGTAACATCCACATCCACAATCTTAGAAAGGTCATCAACAAGCTTTTCTCTCTGATCCCGGAGTTCATTGGCCTTTGCTCCGGAAAGCTCTATGACATTGATCTGCTTACTTAAGGTGGCAATCTTCTCTGCAATGGAATTGATCTGATCCACATTCTGCTGGATCTCAAGGTTTACATCCTTCTGCAGCTCCTGCAGATTTCCATACATGGTATTGAAATAATCCGTCAGCGCCTTGGCCGAGGAAATAAAGGTCTGCTTTGAATGGTCGCTGCTGGCATTGGATACCACACTCTGCAGTGCCTGGCTCATCTTATCAAAGACACTCTTAAAGCCTGTACTTCCATTATCATTGAAATAATCCTCAATGGTCTTGCAGTAATAGGCCTTAGACTGATACTCTCCGTATTTGCAGTTGTTATCCCAGTACTTCACGTTGTAGAACTGGTCTCTCACACGTTCAATCGCAATCGTATCAACTCCGGCACCGGCGCAGCCATAGGTCGTAAAGGTACGCAGTGCATTATTTGCTTCCTGTGATACCACCTGTCTGCTGTAGCCTTTGGTCTGGGCATTGGAAATATTATTTGCTGTTGTATTCAAAGCCGCATTGGAAGCTCTAAGTCCCGAGCCTGCGATCTGTAATCCAAAAAACTGTGAAGGCATGCTGTCACCTCATCTCTGATTATTTTGATTATCTGCCAAGCGTTGAGATCACGTGATCCAGCATCTCACTGATCACATTGATATAACGGCTGGCTGCATTATAAGCATTCTGGAACATGATCATATTGCTGAGCTCCTCATCAGACGATACACCATGCACCTGATCTCTCGCTGCATATGTCTCATTTACCGTCTTCTGCTGGTTCTCACTGATCCCCTTCAGTACTGATCCTGTATTTCCCACCTGAGATACCAGATTATTATAATAATTGGCAAGATTTGTCTTCGTATGAACCTTTGGATTCAGCGTATGCACGGCCTCTGTAAACAACGTTTTCAACGCATCTGCTGTATCCTGATCCACCTTCTGATCCGGTCTGATAAATCCAAGTAAGGATGGGGACTGCTTGATCTCACCGTTAATGATGATATTATTTATGGTAAAGTAAGGATCCCCATTCTGATCCGTTTCATTTGCTACCAGATTAAAAATCTGATAAGGGTTTCCATTACCGTCTCTCATATAGGTACTGTCCGGATAACTGCCGGCCTTATCAGCTGCATTTTTGAAAATCTCATTGATCCCCGTTACAACCTTGTTTACAAGCTGATCCAGCTCTGCCTGTACATTCATCAGGATCGACTGGGATATGTTCTTTTCATAATTATCCGCATCCTTCAGGTCTTCGTAGGTTGCTCTGTGATCTCCCCTTGCAAACAGCATGGATTTCAGGGATCCGATATCTGTATTGGTATCTGTGGAGATCGTCTGCTGCATATCATAAACTTTGGCAGAGCTGATATCTATAGGATTCTTCGTGGTATCTGCCAGATTTTTCCAATAAGGTGTATAGAACCCGGTCACCTCATCCTCCAGAAGTGCGATCTCATTGATCGAATCTTCCTTTACAAAATCATTTCCTTCAAATTTCACCAGCACATTGCCGTCTACATCCTCATAGTAGCTGATATTCCCCTTGCCTGATAATTCGTCAAGCAGCTGGTTTCTCTGGTCACGAAGGTCATTGGCATGCTCCCTGCCCCCTGCCTCGATCCTCAGGATCGCCTGATTCAGCTCCACGATCCTTTTACCATACTCATTGATCGTATCTACTTCCTTTTTCAGGTTATTGTTCAGATTGTCCTGATATTCTGCAAGTCCTTCATATACCGCCTTGCCCCTTGTAATAAATTCATTACATCTCTGGACAAATACTCCCTGATTTACAGAATTGGACGGATCCTTTGAAAGCTCCTGGACTGCTTTCCAGAGATTCTGGATCCCCTCGGAAAAGGTCTCTCCCTGCAGCTCCTGCAGAAGATCCTCCACCTCCTCTATAGCAGAAACAGAAGTGTCATAGAAAGCACTCCTTCCATTCTCCTGACGATAAGTTTTATCAAGGAAATAATCTCTGACCTGTTTAACCCGAGAATAATTAACACCAAGCCCTGTCTCCTGATAGGCATTGGCTGATGCTGTCTTAGATAAGATATTATAAGAACGGGTACCCTGCTGCACCTGCTGCCTGGTATACCCGGTAGTGTCAATATTGGACATATTATGCGCTGTGGTATTCAGTGCATTCTGACCGGTCTGTAATCCGGATACTCCGATGTATAAGCTTCCCATCAAACCCATTGTTATCACCTCATATAATTACAAATGCTGCCTTACTGTTTGGCATCAAAACCGCCAAAATTCACGCCAAGCTGCTCACCGGTATTGTAAGCGCCTCTGTTATAATTGGCTCCTTCCGGTGCTGCATTTCTGGACTGCAGCATATTCATGTCAAATTCAATCATCTCAAGTGCGTTCTGTAAAAGGATCCTGTTCTGTTCATTCACCCTTTTCACTTCCTGCACGACAGCCCTTAATCTGTCATAGGTCTGTGCCAGCTTCTGCTGTTCAGAGGGTCTCTTCTCAAGCATGGCGATCAGATCCGTGAGCTTCAGTGTTTTAACATCCTTGTTAATTACATTGGCAATATCGGCATAGGTTTCCTGGCGTTTATGATCCAGTTTATTCACTCTGCCTGCAATAGTCTGTTCTTCATCCGTGATTCTGGTAAGCTCTTCCAGATTGCCGGATACGATCACCGGCGTCTTCTTTCTGCATAATCCCAGCAGCGCTTCATATTCTCCGCTTTCCTGATCCAGTACATCTATCAGGTTTTCCATCAAACTTGCCACTGGGATTACCTCATTTCTTCATATTTGGAAAACAGCTTATCTGCAAAGCTTTCTGTACTTACATGATAAGTCCCTGCCTCAATACTTGCTTTAAGAGGAGCGGTCACTTCTTCTCTGATATCCGAAGCAGCCCTTGCAGCTTCCTTCGCAATCTGCATATCCCTGCCCATGCTGGAAATCTGCAGCTGGTCAGTAGGGCGCACATTCTTCTTTTCCTGCGTCTTCGTTGTCCTGTTTGTATTATAAATCTGCTGGATCTGTGAATAAGCTTCAATACGCATTCTGTTGTCCTCCTTCCATTATTATGATTTCATAATAGATATCGGATAAAACAGGAAAGACTTTAGTATATTTTCAAAAAAAGAGACCGGACACCTGCTCTGGCAGTCCGGTCTCTGATCATATTCTTCTGTTTAAATGTGCTCTCTTACTTAGATCTTGAACTTTGACATCGCAGCTTCCAGCTCTCTGGTCTGCATCTGCAGATTTTCAGCATCCTTTGTCAGACCCTTCAGGAATTCAACCTGTTCAGAAATGCTTGCTGTTACCTCTGTTGTTGCAGCGCTTGCACTCTCTGATGCCTGGGATACTGCCTGGATCTTCTTAAGAACATCATCCTTGTCTCCAACAAGCTCTGTCATGCCGCTTGTAATTCCCTGCAGATTAGATACCAGTGCCTGCACGGTATCATTGATCTCGTGGAATACGGAAACCGTTTCCTCCAGTGCTTTCATCTGATAATCCACATTCTTCTCTGTCTGTCCCGCAGACTCCGCTGCAGTTCTTGTAGCTTCTTCAATCGATGCCACAATTCCGGTGATCTCGCTGCCCGCTGTCATAGACTGGGCTGCCAGCTTGCCAATAGACTGGGCTACTACAGCAAAGCCTCTTCCGCTCTCTCCGGCTCTCGCTGCCTCAATGCTTGCATTCAGGGAAAGCAGATTCGTCTCCTCTGCAATATCACTGATCGTTTCAATGATCCTTGCGATCGCTGTACTCTGTTCGTTTACATTCTCAACATTGTCTACCAGCTCTCTGGTGATCTTGCCGGTAGCTGTTGCTGTCCTCTTCAACTCATCCACCATGGTAGTACCACGCTGGATACTTCCGATCGTGCTCTGCATCATACTGCCCATGGAGTCCACCGTTTCATTCATGTGGTTGATCTTATCGCCGAAGGCTGCCATCATCTGATAGCCATCCTCTGCATCCTGTGCCTGAGTAGCAACATCTGCTTCCACACTGCCAAGGGCACTGTTTACTTCTTCCATGGAAGACAGGATCTGCGAGGTCGTTTCTGCTACCTGCCCTGCGGAGGTATCTACCTCACCACCAAACTTCTGAACCTGCCACAGCAGCTCCTTCACACCGCCAAGCATCTTGCCAATGCTCTTGGATACCAGCCCGAATTCGTCTTTTCTCTTCTTGGTCGGAATCTGTACGAGCAGATCACCTTCACTTGCCACCTGCATGCACCTAGAGATGGTATTCAGTGTCTTACGGATATCACTGGAAAGTATGATACCGATCATGATCGCTACTACAGAAGCGATCAGCACGAATATAACCGTAGTGTTCCTGAGTCCTGATGCCTCTTCCAGGATACTGGCCTCCGGGATCAGGGCACATACTGTCATTTCAGTTTCTCCGACCGGTGCCGCCAGAAGCAGATATTTCCTGCCGCCTACATCCACATATTCAGATACGCTGTCCTTTCCTTCTGCAGGAGCAAGATCCAGTCCCTGGTACAGCTCTGCATCTGTCACTTCTCCATTCTGGATATTGATCTCACGTCCGTCCGCAGTCACGATAGATGCACTGCTGCCCTTGCCAAAGTCCATCTTTCCAAGAACCTCTGCAACCGTATCCATCTTGATATCAACGGTAAGGAATCCCTTACCCGTCGTAAATCTCTTCACGAAGCTGAATGCATAATCATCTGTGGTGATACCGGTCGTCTCATCAATATAAGGGTGTGTTCCCATCCATATACTTTTTACTGTAGAATCTTCAAAAACAGCACCTTCCCTCTTCAGGAACTCATCATAAGCCCCATCCGGGAAAGCCACCTTGGTCGGTGAATCCTTCGTGGTGGAAGAAACCGGGCGTCCAAGCTGGGCAAACTCATGCACATTTGCCGTATACTTGGTCGATGAGGTCTGCTTCAGGATCAGATCCTTCATTTCATTATAAGAAGTTGCTTCCTTATTCTTGTCCTTGCTGCCGGCATTCAAGCCAAAGTAATTTTTTACCTGCTCTGAGGTAAGCAGCTCTGTCGTACCGCTCTCCACTGTCTGTGTCAGCAGCTTCATATATTCTGCCACTGAAACCACAGTACTGCTGGCAGACTGCTCATACTTCTCCATCGTCGACTTGGACGCGGTCTCATAGGACACCACTCCAAGAACGATCATCATTACGATTGGAACCAGAAAGGCGCCAAGTAATTTGACAAAAATATTTTTCTTTTTCATATGTAACCCCCAGTGAAGCATATAACTTAATCGTTTTCGTTACATTTTATTATAATCCAAAAATACCCTTCTGTCTATGGATTATTTCCCTTCATAAGTAACAACTGCTTCAAAATCATAGCCCTTCAGCTTCCTGCGGCCCTCCAGCCCTGCAAGCTCCATCAGACATACGATCTTGACTACTTCTCCCCCAAGTCTCTCTACCAGCTTGATCGCAGCTTCGATCGTTCCGCCGGTTGCGATCAGGTCATCGATCAGGACAACCTTCTGTCCCGGTTTAATAGAATCCTTATGCATCTCGATCTCTGCAAACCCGTATTCAAGCGCATATTTCTCAGAAACTGTTTCACAGGGCAGCTTTCCCTTCTTGCGGACCGGGACAAATGCCTTCCCCATAGCATAGGCAACCGGTACTCCAAAGATAAAGCCCCTTGACTCTGTTCCTGCTACAACATCAAAATCCACGCCGTCCAGTATTTTGATCATGGAATCAATGGCAAGCTTCAGTCCCTCCGCATCCTGCAATACGCTTGTCACATCCCGAAACATGATACCGGGCTCCGGAAAATCAGGAATGCACCGGATATATTCTTCCATTTTCTTCACTTTTTCTTCCTCCCATCTGCTAGTATGACTATCATTTCTGCATATATTTCATTATACTCTGTGGTCATTTGAAAAGCAATGTTATTTCCGCAGGAGACCGTTTTCCAGTGCCACAGAAAGAGAGATCGTCTTCATCCCCGCCGGATCCGGAAAGGCGATCATGGCCTTGTCCCCTTCCCTTTTCAGGATGAGACCAAGCCCGAAGGTTTTATGCAGGACATACATACCTTCTTTATATTCTTCCATATCATATGTGTATGCCTGCCGGCTCCCGCAGGATATTCCGATTCCTTTCCCCCTGCTCCCTGCTGCTGATGCCCTGGACGCAAATATCTCCCTGGAAAAGGAGGATGTGCTTCCATCCTCAAAGGTAAAAATATAAAGCTCCTTTCTGGCACGGGTCATGGCTACATAAAAAAGGCGTCGTTCCTCCTCATACAGTTCCCTGTCCTTCTCTGCCTTTCTGCCGCTCCCGGTGCCCTTTTTCCCCTCAGGCGGCTTCTGCACAGAGGGCAGGATTCCCTCTGCCATATCCAGTAGAAATACCCTGTCATACTCCAGCCCTTTACTGGAATGAATGGTTGA
This sequence comes from Suilimivivens sp., assembly GCF_037359455.1. Lineage (NCBI taxonomy): Bacteria > Bacillati > Bacillota > Clostridia > Lachnospirales > Lachnospiraceae > Suilimivivens > Suilimivivens sp. Next base: position 41,302 of record NZ_JAXXXI010000041.1, on the reverse strand, counting down.
AAGCAGAAGATGCGGTTTCTGCTTCGTCATGCTGCCGCCTGCCAAAATCAGCTCCTGCAGCTCCAACAGTCTCCGTAAAAATGCCCTGCTGTCATTTTCCGCTTCTCCAAGGATCCGCAGGATCTCTGCCTTGCCACTGTCAAGTCCATGGCTTTCCATGTAATCCTGATAGCCCATGAAATGCAGGATCCGGTAGATTGCCCTGCCTGCTCCTTCTTTCTGCATACTGGCAAAATGTGTCTGCAGCGACCGGCACTGCTTTCTGACAAAGGGCGTTGCCTTCTCTCCCTCTGCCACCTCCTGCAGGAGCGTCCGCTTCAGGGAATTATTCTCTATGGCCTCCAGTGCTGCCGCCTTGCTGATCCCGGCTCCCATTTTATAATAGATCCGAAGGAACACCTCCCCATCATATGGGTTCTGGGCAAGCCGCAGGAAATCACAGATATCACCCACCACTGGATGGGAAAAGAAGGTCATGTCACTCCCCTTCATCCGGTATGGAATCCCCTCCCTCTCCAGAAGGTCAATGAGCGGCAGGGCACTTTCGTGATTCCGGTAAAGCACCGCCGATATCCCTTTTTTCTCCCTGGCCTGTTGAAGAAGATATGCGTACTGGGCTTTCCGGTTCCGCAGCGTGATCCGCTGTACCTTTCCTTCCATATCCTTCCATGGTGTCATGTGCTTTTCGTGCCGCGCCACATTTTTCTGGATAAAGCGGTCTGCCGCCTCTACAATCTGCTGTCCGCTCCGGTAATTGCTTTCCATCAGAAGCACAGACGCCCCCTGATGTACCGCTTCGAAATCTACCAGTGCCTCCGGATAGGCCGCCCGGAACCCGTAGATGCTTTGGTCTTCATCGCCCACCATGAAAAGATTGCCGCATTTTTCAGAAAGCAGCCGGATCATGTCATGCTGGATCTTCGAAGTATCCTGCGCTTCATCCACGCAGAAATAGCTGTAGCTTTCCTGAAAATGTGAGCGCACCTCCGGGAATTGCTGAAGAATCCGCAGTGCATATACCATCTGGTCATCATAATCGATCAGCGACTTCTCCTTCAGCCCTTTCTGATATGCCTGATAAATCTCCGGAAGCTTCTGTACTGGTGTCTGATACTTCTGTATCTCTTCCTCCGTATAGCGCATATTTTTCACGTAGGTTACCGCTGTCTGCAGCTCACGGATGTCATTTTCTGTGGCAAAGCTGTTTCTTACCTCGAAAAAGGCACTTTTCAGAATAGCCACCGCTTCCTTGTCCGCTACGTCAAACGGTGTCTTGCCGGTCTTATATCCAAAATACTGCAGCACCCGTTGGGAGATCCCATTGATCGTCCTAAACTCCAGCCGCCCGGCATACTCTTCCCCAAACAGCTCGCAGAACCGCCGCTTCATATCTGCCGTAGCTGCTACCGTATAGGTCACCGTCAGGATCCGCTCCGGTGGGATCCCCTTACAATAGATCAGATACCCAATACGGGTCACAAGTACCGTGGTCTTTCCGCTTCCGGGCACAGCAAGCAGCAGTACCGCTCCCTCTGTGTGCAGTACCGCTGTCTCCTGCTGGTCATTCAGCTGTAAGGAAAATCTTTCTTTAAATTCCTGGAAGGTCATGGATGCCTCTTTATCTGTGTGGATAAATGTCTGGTGGTTTCAGAATATCTGATATCATGTTATAGGATACCAGGGTCAAAAGGTCTAAGACCACATGAGCTTGCTCATAAGTGGGTGAAAGACCTTAGGACCCGCCCCGATATGAGCATAAAAGTGGGATGATAATCCCACGATATGCGAATATTGGGTAGGATTGTGGGAGTGCGTAGCACGAAGCAATCCGTAGGTATCAAAGTCGGGGGCTTTTGACCCCGACATCATTATAGGAAAGTATAACTGATTCAGGGGGAAATGGCAAATTACCTGTTCCGTGCTCTCCTGCAGCAGAACAATAAGGTACTTACCGGCCTTATTGCCTCCCTGCTCCACCTTTCGCCATCAGAAATTTCTTCTGTGGAAATCACCAATCCCATTATCCTTGGCGAGTCCATTAACGACAAAACCTTTTTTCTGGATATCCGGGTAGACCTGAACCAGAATACCCTGATCAACCTGGAAATGCAGGTCATCAATGAACATAACTGGCCGGAACGCTCCTTAAGCTATCTCTGCCGGGAGTTTGATCAGCTTTCTGCAGGTCAGAGCTATGAATCGGTAAAACCTGCCATCCAGATCGGTCTTCTGAATTTCACTCTGTTTCCGGATCACCCGGAATTTTATGCCACCTATAAACTTCTGAATGTAAAAAATCATACCATTTATAGTGACAAGCTGCAGCTTTCTGTGTTAGACTTAACACAAATCCATTTAGCAACCGATGAGGATAAAGCCTGTCATATCGACTTCTGGGCTTCCCTCTTCAAAGCCAGAACCTGGGAGGAATTACATATGCTTTCTCAGAACAATGAATATTTAAAAGAAGCTTCCGAAACTGTCTACCATCTGACACAGGAGGAAAAAATCCGCCTGCAGTGCCAGGCCAGAGAAGATTACTATCGGCGAATGAAGGGCATTCAGGAGAAGTTTGAACATTATAAGGCAGAGAAAATTCAGTCAGACGCTGAAATTGCGGAACTGAAGCAGCAGATAGCAGCCCTGAAAAAAGAACTGGAGGCAAAAAGCAGGGAGTAACCCTACTTTTTCACTATTATGCCGAAACTATCATATTGGTTTCAGAATGGTAATTTCATCTGTTCATAGGACTGTGACTGTTTTATATTATCAAGAAATGCAGCAAGGCCTGTCTCATCATGTAAAACGGTGCTTTTTCCGGTATTTTCCAGATATTGATTTCCGGATGACATCTGTAACAAGCTGTACGCATAGCAGGCCAGTCTTTTATATTGCCGCATGGCAAAATCTGCAGTATGCATTGTTCCACTGTTCTGTTCTGCTTCAATAACAATCACTCCCTGGCTGATTCCACTCTGCAAACGGTCTCTTTCAACATATCTGTATTTCTGTACCGCCGTTTTTTCCGGATATTCGCTCAAAAGACAGCCACCTTTCTCCAGAATTTCCTCTGCCAGTTTCTGATTGGCAGCGGGCAAAATCCGATCCAGCCCGCAGGGAAGGAACACCACACATTTTCCATTTACAGAAAGAGCCCCTTTCAATGCAAGTGTATCACAGCCCAGCGCCAGTCCATTTACAAGATTGAACCCTTCCTCTGCTATCTTTATTCCTGTCCGATATGCCAGTTTACTTCCCTGCTCCGAAAGTGTCCTGCTTCCTATCGCTGCAATGTTTTTATGCTGATTAATAATTTCTATATTGCCTTTATAATACAGAAGCGATGGCATTCCTTTTAAATTCCGTAGTTCATTGGGATATCTTTCATCATCTTCCCTGCATACTGCAATGTTATATTTCATCAGATTGCCTTTCCCAGTGCAAACATTTCCACTTCACGTGCACCATTTTGAAGTAATATTTCTTTACAGGCAGACACCTTCCAAGTAAAATAATAATCAGGGCATGGTTCATGCCAGACATCCTGTGCAGGGAAGCAAGAAAGGGTCAGCAATGGAGATCATATTTTATCGTTATGGAAGCATCTGTGAGCCGGATATTATCAACGCATTTCATGCTGCCGGACTCACTGTAGCCGAAGAAGCACGTGAAATTACAGATAAATCCATATCTAATACTGATCGTCTCCTTGCTGTGGAAGCTCTGTTAAAGAGCCATCCACCGCTCTTTGTATTCAGTATCAATTTTTTCCCTGTAATTGCAGATATCTGCCATATTTACCGTGTGCCCTATCTGTGCTGGACAGCAGACTCTCCGGTACCGGAGCTTTTTTCTTCCTCTATCAGGCATGACACCAACCGGATTTTTTTATTTGACAAAGCACAATATGAACAGTTTGCTCCGTATAATCCAGACTGCATTTTTTATCTGCCTCTGGCATCCTGCACACAGCGTTTTGATCAGGTGATCTCTGCGATTTCTTCTGCTGACAGAAACCGCTATTCCTGTGATATTTCTTTCATCGGATCCCTTTACAATGAAAAAAGTCCATTACAGACACTGTCAGCTGCTCTGCCAGACTATACTGATGGCTTTATTCGTGGCCTAATTGAATCCTCCCTGCAAATTTATGGATACAATCCAATCGAAGCAGCACTTTCTGATTCTGTGATCCATGATCTGAAAACTGCGGATTCTGCCTTTTATCAGTTACAAAATGCGGTTGCCAGCTCTGACCGTTATGTGGCAGCACACAGCTATATCGGAATGGAGGCCGCCTGCCTGGAACGGATCCGTACGCTGAACCTTCTGGCTGATCATTTCCCGGTGGATCTCTTCACCAGAAGTGATACTTCCGCTTTACATAATGTCCATATTCATGGAGGTGTCCAGACTCTTACAGAAATGCCAAAGATTTTTCACCTGAGCAAAATCAACCTGAATATGACTATCAAGCCCATTCAGACCGGCCTGCCACTGCGTATCTTCGATATCCTTGGCTGTGGCGGCTTCCTTATGACAAACTTTCAAAGCGAGCTGACCGATTACTTTACAATCGGTGTAGATCTGGAAGCCTACTCCTCCATGGACGAGCTGGTTGATAAATGCGCCTATTATCTTGCTCATGATGATGAACGGCTGCAGATCGCCCGGAATGGCTATGAAAAAGTATCTGCCAGCCATACCTATCCTCACAGGATCCGAGAAATGTTGAAAACACTGATACCTGTTGGATAAGATATACTTCATTAAAACCCTTTTCTGCCCTTACCTCACGATCATGACTTTATTATAATACTCACTCTTATCACGCATAATTTCCAGTCCTCTGTGCAGTTCTTCAAAGGGCAGTCTGTGTGTGATCTGCTTTTCTGGACTTAAGATTCCCTGCTCCATGGCAGCGATCGTTCTGGTCCAGTCATCCTCCTTTTCCTCCGGAATAAAAGAAGAATTCCATGTACCGCACAGTTGCAGCTGCTTACGGAGAATTTTCCAGTAAATATCCCGCTTCAGATTCATATCGCCATGGGGATTCCCTACTGTAAGTACCTTTCCCCCACGTTTTACTACATCCAGACACTCTTCGAGAACTTCACTGTATCCGGCACATTCTATTGCCAGATCTACACCTTCTCCTGCCGTTCTCTCCAGAATTGCCTGCAGTACATCCACTTCTTTTCCATTGTAAAACTCAGAAAAACCAAGCTCTCCGGCAAGTTTCTTCTGTCCTTCTCCGGTTCCCACCAGAATGATCTTTTCTATACCAAGAGCCCGCAGCCACTGTGCAATCAGAAGCCCAATCGTTCCCGGGCCAAATATAACTGCTGAATTCATGCCTTCTTCATAAACTCTCCGCAGAGCATGGATTCCTACGCTAGCAGGTTCCAGCATAGCTGCTGCTTCCATGGAAATGCCATCCGGGATCTCGATCAGATTCCTGACAGGCACTGCCACATATTCTGCAAATCCACCATCACTTCTGGAACCCAGATAGTCATAATGCATACACATCTCATACTGTCTTTTCTGGCAGGGTGCACACGTTCTGCAGGGGATCAACGGAAATACACCTACCCGTTTTCCGATCAGCCCCTCATTTTCTTTATCCTTTACCTTGCATACCACTCCCGCAAACTCATGGCCTGGTATCGTCGGGAAATGATAAGTGCCATTTGCAAAAATCCGGGGAATATCTGAACCACAGATCCCGGCTGCTTTGACCTCTACCAGCACTTCTCCATCTTTTAACACGGGCTCCGGTACATCCATCAGGTCAAGACGGCCTATTCTATTCAATACGTATGCTTTCATTTAAAAATATCCCTTTCTTTTCTTTCAAAATAGCAGATTGCACAATACAATATTTCCCCTGACCATCCTGAATTCTATTCTACATACAGACTTTTCAAAGCCAAAACCTGGGAGGAATTACATATGTTAGCTCAAAAGAATGAATATCTCCAAGAAGCATCTGAAACCGTTTACAAATTGACACAGGAAGAAGAGATCCGTTTACAATGTGAAGCCAGAGAATACTATTACCGCAGGATGCATGGCATTCAAAGGAAATTTGAACAGCAGGGCGCTGAGTTTAAAGCTGTGAAAAAGGAAAAAGCTGCTCTTAAGCAGTCACTAGTCTCTCAAACCGCTGCAAATCCTCCGCAGTTGTAATCTTGAAATTCCGCTCATCCCCAGGGATCATATGCACTTTCATGCCTGCCATCACCGCCACCTCTGTCGAACCATTGATGGTCAAGATCCGATCCGGCATAAGTGCCTGATTAGCCCTACAGTAAGATCCCAGTCTGAAAGCTTCCGGTGCCTGTCCGGCAAAGATCTGTTTCCGGTCAAGAAGACTCGATATTTCCTTTCCATCTTCACTCAGATATACAGTATCTTTCATGGGAAGTACCGGCAATACGCCATCATAACCTTCCAGTCCCTGTAAGCAATCATGGATCAATCCGGCAGAAAGTAACGGTCTTGCCGCATCATGGATCAGCACTGCATCCTCTTCTTCAGCATAGCTGCAAATATCCTGTAACCCATTCCAGATCGACAGCTGGCGATTCTCCCCTGGCAGAGTAAAACCATGCATCTTCTGCTTCCATTCTGAGCCATTCATTGATTCCGATATAAAACCCTGCCACACCGGATCTGCCACAATCTGTATGGCATCAATTTCTTCATGATTCATAAGTGTTTCCAGACAATAGGCAATAATGGGCTTACCGCCTACCGCCCTGTACTGCTTCGGAATATCTCCTCCAAGCCTCGTGCCTACACCGCCTGATAAAATAAGTGCTATGTTCATCTCAGAATTTCAACTCCCTGATATTTTTCAGTGTTTCTCCGTAAGACTGATCCCTGCCAAACAGAAGTGTTGTTCCAAGGACAAAGCCGTCTACTCCTTTGGGAGCATATTCTATGATCTTATCCGCACCACAGGCACCATCCCAGAAAATCTGGATGTCCATTTCATCTTTCAGTGCCAAAAGCTTTGTAATTTTCTTTCCAACATAGGGAAGATACATCTGACCTGCATTCCCGGGATTGACAGACATAACAAGCACCTTTTTGACAATGCGCAGCATCTCCATCACCGTCTCAATACTTGTCCCCGGATTGATTGCAATACCGGGAACCATCCCGGCATCAATAATACTTTGAAGTGTAGTAGAAGGATGATACTCCGCCTCAGGATGAATGTAGACAGTATCTCCCTTTCTCAGATTTTTCAAAAATAAATTAATATGATTATTTGGATGTTCAATCATCAGATGAACGTCAAGCGGCTTCTTCACCGCACTTGCTATGTACCGCATATCATTCAGTGACATGGCAAAATTGGGCACATAACGTCCATCCATAATATCAATATGAAAGGAATCGATGCCTCCCTGCTCCAGTTCCCTGACTTCCTTCTCCAGATTGCCATAGTTTGCGCACATCATGGATGCTGTTAATTCAAAATTCATTTGTTCCTCCCTGAAAATCAAACCCTCTGATCTTTATTCCCCGATCAGAACCTTTGATGACTGCTCAGTTTCATTCAACTCAGCCTCTATACATATACCAAAGTTTGTATGTCGTTCCAATGAATTTAATCCCTTTTCAATAAATTTCCAGGAATCCTTATAATCCCCTTTTACTGAAAAGCCGGATTTACAGATATAGGTAATAAATCCCTGCAGATCATTCCTGTACTTTTTTGCAAACTGATAAGAATTTTCTTCCTTCTCATCATCTGAACTATTTCGTTTATCGTACAGCACATGATCCAAATTACAGGACATATAATACACCTGATATGGTATATTCCAAATCTGTCCTGTACTCTGCAGACGCCTTAAATTATCCCGTTTCTGTTTATTACGCTCTATGATCAGCTTTGGATTTTTCGTATAGATCCCTTCTGATTCATATACAGGTTCTTCCTTTGTACCGTCGTTTATCACCTGCTCATCGGGAATATACCCTCCATCTGTGTCCACAATATGAATAATCTGCCTGAAATTCTTTGCTGTATAGTGCTGTGACCTGGCATATCCCCGTATTTCATTTCCAAGACGGGCAACAATATTCTGTGCATTCACACCTTTTCTGGTCGTAATATCCCCATGCATGATATATACATAAACAGAATTTCTGTCAAACAGCTGGCTTAACATAACACCAAGTGCTGTGTCATCTGAAGGCCCTTCAACAATGACCATTACTATCTTCTTATGCGCCAAATGCCTCACCAGCCTCTCTGAATGCCAGTGCTATTTCAAAGTTATTTGTTGCATTATATAACAGCTCACTTTGCTCACCCAGCACAATATCTCTGTAGTAAAAATCCCTCAGATTATTATTTTCCTTCACATTTGTCATCCGGATATAACGATTTTCTGGATTTGTTGTAGTAAATGCTACAAATCCCTTATCAATCGTTTCAAGTGGTCTTAAATTATGAGATGTAAAGATCAGCTGTCCCTTTCCTTTCTCTGAAATAATCCTGAGAAGTTCTCCCAGCAGATATTCAAATATCCCAGAATCCAGTTCATCGATCGCTACTGTAACAAATGCATCATTATAAACCATAATTAAAAGCTGTAAAATGGACACTATTTTCTTAATGCCCTCTGATTCATAGCAAAAGGGAATTGCCCTGCCATTTTTCAACGACATTACTTGAATCAGCCTCTCCGTTCTGCCTTCCTTTGATACCAAAGGACCCAGATCCACAATATCAATTGTTAATCCCGGCACTATCTGTTCCAGAACGATATTCATATTTCCAATAACTTTTCTGACCAGCTCAACTTTCTCTTCCTGGATTGGTGTAGCTCCATTCAGGGAAAGCATGAAGCTTCCCACTGTAACTATCTTTTCATCTCTATACTGAATTGCGAGTGGCAATACATTCATACTGATCAGACCTGTGTTTTCTGTATCTATAATAAACAGCCCCATACGCCCAAACGTATACAGGCTTTCAATAACATTCTTATAACTTAATACCTGGCAATTTCTTCTGTACCGCTCTATCATACCTTTACAGAAGATAAAGGATCTGGACTGTTCCTGTGCCAGCCGCTTCGTAACGAGTAGTTCGGTGATATCCTGTCCCTCTTCTCCAAGCAGCTCCTTATACTTCAATTTGGGAGTAAATACCTCCTGCGTCCTTGTATCAATCAGTACACTTTTTCGTACTTTATACCCTTCTGATATACCCCCAAAACTAAGAACTTCATTGAATACCTGTACTTTATCTTTGGGTCTTCCATTTTCCAGTTCATCTTCTGAATGCAATGTATCTGCGCATTTTTTTATTGAAAACTGATACCATATATCATATACTGTTTCTCCCGGTTTCGCCTTAAACTGGAATTTGAATGTCGCACACTCTTTCTCCAGCTTAATATAATCAGCATATTTATCGGGTACTGTAAGTCCACATAAAGCATACCTCAACAGATGAAGTGCATCAATCAATGCCGTTTTGCCCGATCCATTCTGACCATATATCCCAACAATACTTGCCTGATAATTTTTCCTGCGGTTCTCCAGATCCAGATATCCTTTTTCTACATTTTTAAAATTTTCGATTGTAATATTTTCTATCCTGACGGGTTCAATATTCATAAAAGCCTCCCAAAATGCACCAATTTCTCTACAATTATACCATGGCAATCATCAGTTCTCAATATTTTTATTCATTTCGGCACATTTTGTTCCGTTTTGTCTATTTCCCGATCAGTACCTTCTTCCCCTCAAATGCAAAACCGTAATGCCGGATCCGGTTCTGTGAAAACCCACGACTTTGAAGTTCTGCGTCATAGTTCTTCTCCTGAATCTGCTGTAACGCTGCCTTTACCGTATCCTGCAGGGAACCTTCTTCCTCCGGATCATGTACTTTAAACTCCATTACAATTGCATCATCCTTTTTGAAACGTGGAACCAGCATGACATCATATCTTCCATAACCGCTTTCCCGGTTGGAACAGACCTCATAACGATCCCGTAATTCTACCAACAGTCCTAATACAAAACCGTGATAAAATCGTTCCGGCTGTGTCCGTCCCGATGGATGATTCCCCACATCAAAGCTGCTGAAAGTAGTTAATGCCACATCATTCATATAGGCATTCATTTCTTTCAGCTTTCCATCCAGCAATGCTTCCACAAATTCACTGTAATTGGAGGCTTCGTTCTCAAACCATCCTTTCAGCATACTGCTGAACGCACTAAAGGTTTCCAGATTCGTAATCTTTAAATGATACCATGGTTCCAGCATCATTCCGCGATACTCAACTTCTTCTGTCCGTAAATATCCTCCTGCAAGCAAAAGGCTCCAGATCGCATTCCTGCTCCGGTCCAACTGGTCAAATACAATCTGTTCATCAAAGCCTACTACGATCTCTTCTCCCTGCAGCAACGATTCCATGCCCTCTTTAATCTCGGGAGAAGCCGTCTGAATCAGCTTACTGACCAGACTGTTGGAGCTGGTAGAAGCCCAATAAGGACGCAGCTCCCTTTTATCTAGAAAATTCGTAATCGACCAAGTGAATATTACGGTGCGGCGGAGCCGCTAGTCCGGTGTGGCGAGAGCCACCTGTCCGGACTAACGGAGCCACTCTGTTCTCTAGTATAATAAGTTACTTTGCCATTGCAGGATCTAATCCATATACTTCTCGCATAGAGAGATTTTTGGATGGATCAATGCTTTCGATGTCGATTTTATATGAGTCATACGATATGCGATCCATAATGGCGTCTGCCAGGGTACTTTCACCGCCGCAGATTTGTTGGTACCATTCACTTTTGCGGAACTGCGAGCAAAAGATCGTGGATGATTTCTTGCGTCTTTTATGTATCAGTTCAAAAAGATTTCTGGCTTCGGCTTCTGTCAGTTTAAAGAGAAGCCACTCGTCAATAATCAGTAATACTGGCTTGGTGTATTTCTTCAGGACAGTTGAAAAAGTTCCGCTGTCTCTGGCAGCCTGTAAGTCCAGTAATAAATCAGGAAGCCGCACATACCTTACTGTGTAGTAGTGCTTGCAGGCCTCCATCTGTTATACGCACATCGACCTTATTTTTGATATACTGATAAGGCACGGAGTAGTACATCTTGTCTACTGCGATGTGATAGTTGAACTGGACAGTGGCTTGTTCCCACTCAGCCAGTTCTAAGGGTGTAGCAGGCAACGGAGCCAGTAACGGCATTTCTTCCCCAAGAAATAAACTGAGCCTGCTGCATTCCTTTTTCTGGAATTTACGAGCATTGTAGGCATTCAGTTTTTCCCGTATAGAATCATTTAATTCTGCAAGCGAGAAAAACTATTCATTACGAAGGGCTGCAGTTATCCATGTAGATATCTTTCCTACAGATCCTTCTACATTTGGTTTATCCTTGGGTTTCCGGACTCTGACCGGAATGATGGCAAGATTATAGTGCTCTGCCATCTCATGGTAAGTTGTGTTTAATGACGTGGTATACCAGTCGCTCTTTTCATGATTCACTGCTGTTGTGCAGTTATCAGAGACGAGCATCGGTGTTGCACCACCAAAGAAATCGAACATCTGGACATGAGCTTTAATCCAGTTGTTTGTTTTCTCATTCATGCATGCTTTTACAAAAGCATACTGGCTGTAAGTCAATACTCCTACAAAGATCCATGCTTCTGTGATCTCTCCGGTGTCCGGGTCAATGATGTGGGCGGGATCGCCTGCCAAGTCAACTTCAATCTGTTCACCAGGCTTTCTCGGGATATGCATGGTAGCCCTGCGTTTCTCTTCATCCTTTTGGATGTAGTAGCAGAACTGGGAATACATGAGCGGTTCTTCGCTGCTCATGCGGCACTCCTCACAGTATTCTACCCAGAGAAGCTTTTTGTTGACTCCATTTTGCAGAAGTTCTTTGCGGATGTAGTCAAAGTCAGGCATCCGTTTATTTGTTGCCGACTTATCTTTGGGGAACATAAGCTCCTCAAGTGCGCTGTCGGTCATGTCAAAATCCAGCGGCCATGAAATATTTATTTCCGCTGCCTTTTTCAAAACCTTGACGACTGTGTTTCTGGATACACCGCAACTCTGTGCGATGTTCCGTTCACTGAATCCTAAGCTTTGCAAGCGTAGGATTTCACGATACTTGGTCATAATTGTGACCTCCTTTACCTGTATTCACACCAATGGTGTGTAGCTACAGCATAAAGGAAATATATGTAATAGAGCTTTTAAATGTGGCTCTGAATTACCGGTACACATGGCTCTCAATCTCCGGAAAGGTGGCTCCCAAAGTCCGGACAGGTGGCTCAGAGAGCCCCGGAATAATCAAATATAAAAGCTCTGCTCCTGACGAATACTGTCAAATCTCTGATTGCCGATACTGATTACCTGATTCATACACCCACCATTCCGTTCAACGATGTTACTAATTTGATTTGTTTCCTTACAAACTGTGTAACAGTTCATTACCTATCAGTATAGCAAATTATCGGGGGATTGACTATTATTTTTGCCCGTAACTATGGCATGGCATATAACACGGTCTCTCCATCCCCATTTGAATGGTGGCGCAAATATAATCTATACTCCGGTACCAGTTCTTTTATATAGAGAGGAAGTTGATACATATCCTCCGCTTTATGATATATGCATATTGCAAGTTTAGGCTTATCCCTCCGTATTGTCTGCTCTGCTCCTTTCAAGGATTCCAACTCCGAACCTTCAACATCCATTTTAATAAATGTTACTCTCTCAAATGGGTCTACTACATCATCTATCTTGATTACCTCTATACTATCCTTTCCCTGATCTGATATATGAGATGCTCCATCATTCGATGCTTCAAAATATAATGTTGTATTCTCACTCCAAGTTCCCTTACAAAACACTCTTACCACGCCATCGTCAAACTCGTCTTGTGCAATTTTTTTACAAATTTCATAATTTCTTTTATCTGGTTCAAATGCATATACTCGCTTCAGTTTTTTACAATGTAATTTAAGCCTTCTAGACGTAATCATATCGCAGCACCCCGCATCAATAAACACTTCTTCATCTCCAAACGTCATAAATGAAGGATTAAAATATTGTTCTTTTTGTGTAGCAAACATATAATTTGACATTATAAAAATTCTTGTTCTGTCTATTCCATTTGAAATCAGGTATTTTTTTATTGCTTCTAATCCCCTATGCGTACTGATTACTATACTACTATCTTTAGTTTGAATAATAGCTTCTGGCGAAATAACCGCATATCCTTCTACTCCATCCTTTTGCTTTTGTTTATCTTGGTCACAAAATCCCCTAAATCTAGCATCCTTCACAAAATAATGTAGATTAGCCAGTGCATCCTCGCCAGCACCATATAAATAAAAGTCTTTATCATATGGTAATTTCTTTAATAAGGAAGGAATTGCTTTATCATTTAAAGCTGCCATATCTGGAACATACTTGCTTATAATTTTATAAATATAGTTATAATCCCTTGATATCACGAAACTTAATCTACTAAGAAATATTTCTTTTGATTCTGCATCCTCCATCCAATTATATATTTTCTGAAAAGAAATTAATAATTCTCTATCTTCCATATAGTTCACTCTCCGTTTTCTCTATACGATTTATAATACATTTATACTCTTCCTGAGTTTTTCTTCTATTCTTTCTGTCCTCTTCTTCCATCCAACCACCAAAAAAATGATGAACAGACATTGTTGCATTTCTCAGATGAGTCTCACAACTCATGTAATCATACGGATGATTCACATATGATGGATAAATTGTCACACCCTCTATTTCCTGCAAAGTATTATCAGGTCTAAATCCTGCATCAAGAAATGGCTTTGATTCATATACACCATTGGTTTCTATGTTCAAACTCCCATCTGACATCATAAATTGGAAATTTTCTCTATAATCTATTAATTTTTTTAGCATTGCTTGTTCCTTCATAAAGCCACAGCCACCGCCACTATTTATGTTTCCCCATTTTTCTGTACCAATAAATCCCTCCTGATATAAGCAATTATCCAGATTTTTTAACAATGTAACATCTGTATCTAAATAAATTCCTCCATTCTCATATAAAATATCTAATCTGGCAACATCTGTCACAAACCCGTACTTTCCATTTGTGTATGCTTCTTTTGTAAACTCATGCCTATTAATATCATAGTTATCTTCATTCCACTCTATTATCTCATAATCAGGACATTTTTCCCTCCAGGAATTAATACAACTACATAAAAATTGCGGCATTTCCTTTTTCCCAAACCAACAATAATGTATTTTCTTTGGAATTAATTGAGTCTTATATTTCTTTTCTATAATAATACAATTATTATTCTCCTCAATTTCATGAAGTTGCATAATTGGTACAATATACCCATCTGTAGATTCCAAGGTCTGAATATTATCAAGGAACTCTAATACTTTCGAATATTTACTGTTCGTAATTAGAATTATTTGATTATCTTTATTTTCTTCTAAATAGTCCGTATTTTTTATTTCATAAATATAATTATCAATGTAAATCTTCTGACCTTTTTTTCTTTTGTCTGTATCAATAAAACAATCAATATGGCTATAAAGATTGTATTTACGTACTAAATAAGGAACAATAATCTGCCCTATCATTCCTGCGCCATAAACAATGATTCTGCTGTTATTCTCTTTAACCTTCTTTACTAATGATGTATAATCTGTGTTTCTCAATTGCATCGTATGATTCCTTGAATTTTATTTTTCAAAACTACATTTAGTTGGAAAAACCTCATTTAGAGCTCTATTTATCTCATCTCTCATTATAACAAATTCTTCCGGTGTGCAATCTTCAGTCAGACACACCATCTGACACTGTTGCTTTCGAATAAAAGCCGCTACATCCTTATAATTATTGATGGTGATCAAAAAAGGTTTCCCTATTGATTTTTGTGGGATAAAGTTACCTGTACATAGCTGCCAATATCTTACAATACATTGACTCATGTCACTTGAATGTCTAAATTGATTATATGATACTCTGTCTAATTTCTCCCCTTCAATATTCCATATATACTTCAATGTCGACTTTTTTAACGGTACCGGCATATGATAATCATGAAAGCCCACAAAGTTGTTCCAATATTGGAGTCCTTTATTTCGTTCCAGTAGTTCTCCATACCCCTCATAATACCATTTATCCCAATTTTTTTTCTGTACTTCTCTCTTGTTAAAATGATTATTAATAAATAAAATATTATTTGCCTTGACAAAGCTTGCATAATTTGATATAGCCCCAACATCAACCGGTACTATAGGACTTTCTATAGCTTCATCACATGGTATTCCTTCTCTAAAATAATAATCTGAATGTATTGGTTTCAATGGATAACAATCATCATTAAAAAGAATAAAGTTTTCACTCAGTTCTTCAATTCTATGATAATTTAATTCTATAACATTAGAATTAAATGTTGGAAGATATTGCTTGGGTATATAATCTGAGTGTTTCACTACCCTTAACTTCGGATTATTTAGATTCAAAAAAGACGGCAAATGCCCATATGTCACCAAAAAAACCTTCTGTACCCATGGCATAAACTTTTCTATTGCCCGAAATATATACTGAAGATTATCCCAGTTCTCGTATCTTATATTGGAATTTGCCTGCTTTATAATATTATATTTCTCTTCGATTCTTAATTTCTCTGTAATCCACTCTTGATCATTCCCATCAACCCATGGAATAATAATATCTACTTTATCGTTCATTCATTTCTCCAAAACATATCAATCAATTCTTCCAATAATAATATTTTCGAATTTGTTTTTTCTTTCAAATCCCTTACAATACTTTCATTATCATATGTTGTAACTATAATAGCATCTACCTCAGGAATTTCATCCTCAGGCCTTATAATCTTAAATTCTTTGCCATACTGACCAACATATCGATCTATGCCAAAATTAGGAATGACATTTTCTTTTATTAACTGTTGATATGTCTGTTTCCCCATCATAGCCATGCCATAAATAGCAATACTCTCAATATGAAATTTATGGAAATAGGACTTAAAATCGATTTTACCCTTTCGTTCTGCTTCAAGCCATTTATCAAATATTTCTGTGAACGCTTTATATTTTTTTACTTCCAAATTAAGCCTCACTAACTCTTCATTATTACATTCCTGTTTTTCTTCCATTACTATATCAGTACATACTTCTACTCTTAATTTCGCCTTTTTTACAGCCTCTAAATATTTAAATTTATGTGTTATATCCGGTTCAAGATACATTCCCTCTCCCCATTCATTCCAGGCATTCAAAAAAAACAGTTCGCTTTTCTGTTCAATGCTTTTTTTCATCATTTGAACCAAACCATTTTCAAAAATTTGAGGGGATCGATTGATCAAGCATTCACCACTTCGTCCTCTTCTTGGTGTATCATCATATCCAACTACACCGCTATAAAAAGTCTTACACCCTAAATATGGTCTTTCATCTATGATAGCATCCCAGATATCACTATATTCAAAGCATCTTACACCATTCTTTACATCAATATGTCCTTTATCATTTATCCGATTGATTGCAGTTCTAGGCTCATAAATCATGGAAGCATCTAAATCAAGGCCAACTATATTTGTATTTGCTCCAATTAAATATAATCCAGCAATTCCTGCTTTTGCTGCCCAATTTCTCCAACAAGAAACCATTTTATTCAGGCACTTTATGTCATTTGGTCTATAAAAGATAAAAACCGGTTTATCTTCTATTCGTATATATCTCTCATCAAGAAAAAAGGGAAGCAAATACTCAAAATGTTTTCGCCACGCTTCCTCGTCTCCATATTCTTGATTAATTAGTACTCCTTTAGGCTTATCATCACTTTCTTTCTCGATTTCAAACTTTTCGCTCCAAACATTGCCATCTATTCTACTCCATGATCTTATCCAGGATTCACTTGCCCAATTAAAACAAAATGGCATATTAATATTTTTCCATTTCAGAAGATTTTCTGCTGGTTTCTCCAATTCCATTTTTCCCTTTTCGAAATAATAATGATAAAAACAGAAACCATCAATTCCATATTTAGCAGCCAGCGATGCTTGACATGCCATTGTTTCGTATGTATTTAAATCATAATAGTTATTTTGATATGGAATCCATGGAGCATCATGCCCTTCAAAGTACTGTTCTGCCGTTTTAACGGTTTCCCAATCGGTAAATCCTTTGCCCCACCATTTATTATTATCTTCTGTTTCATGAAATTGAGGTAAATATATCGCTATAACCTGAGGTATTTTTTTATTCATCTCTTCGTACCACCGCATACACAATCAATGGATAATACCGATCATCCATCTCAAAATCGTTAGCTTGCAAATCTTCTGCACACATGCCCGCCAAATGAGCTAACGCAGTTTTTACATTTCCATATGAACCAACGTCTACTATAGTTGCTTTTTCATTTTGAAACATTTTATTAAAAACAGCAGCATTAAAATTAAAATATGAACCATAATTATCCATACATCTTCTTGAATTCTGAGATAAACATGAGCATGTAATTAATGCTATTCCCCCTATTTTTAAAAATCTTATTATATTATGAGCTGCTGCTTCTAAGTCATATATATACATTAATGTTTGCGTCAAAATAAAGCAATCTGCCACACTATCGCGGATTCCTTCCCCCGTCTCTATATTGGCATTAAAATCCACGCTAGGATCTGCAGATCCAACATCAATCACAATAGATTTTTCAACTTTCTCACCACCATATTTCCTAGTATAAAAGGAATCTTCTATTTCAAGTACATCCCCTCTTATGTACTTCTTATACTTGAATAGAAATTGCTCAATATAAACCCGATCAATGGGCTTTCCACGTTCCGTGGCAAACTGTTCACTTATAGGCACATTATCCATAGATGCTATCTCATTTATCAACGAATACTTTCTCCTATATAATGCCCTTAAATAAGTAAACCAATCTTCTTGCGTTGTTAAAGTTATCTTTTTTCCGTTCTTCTCAAAAATATAATAATGCTCATTTCCAAATTTGATTTTTTCCACAAATTCATCCACCACACTATCACTTTGAAAATATGGTTTTTCAAAGAAAGGATAAACCAATCTATTTGGACAAATCCCCAGCTCCACAAGTTGCTTCCACATCGGTATAAAATTCATAGTCATCAGGTATATTTTTTCCTTTGAATCAGGTTCCAAATTCAAAGGATTAATCATGAGTATACCTCTATATTCATTTATCTCTTCTGTACATTGTTCAATTTTATTATCAAGTAAAAATTTAACCGAATATTTATCTAAGATATCTTCTTTATGCTTAAAATATTTTCCTGTTCCAAAAAGAATTATGCTTTCCATTCTAATCCTTTCTATACAATGCTCTGTAAAGATACAATCTTTGTATATCCTCTCTCTTCAAGTTCATTTTTTATAGAATCATAATAATATATCGCAGTTACAATAACTGGTATATCCCGAATATTTTCATTTCCAGGTTTATAAATGAATACCTCAGAGCATGTTTGAGTGATTTTCTGATCTAATATGTAAGCAACTTTCACTCCACATTTTATCAACTGTTTTTCTAGTATTTTCCCCAATTCCGCATATCCATAAATAATCACTTCCGTTATCTGATTATTTGTACACCAGTTTTGAACAACCTCCGAATCTGCTTCCATAAGCCAGTCCACCAATACGTTATAAAAAACCTTAAACTTTTGTAACTCATTTTCCACTAGACTATTTTCTTCTACTAAACTACCAAAGGATATGATCTTTTTGTAAACCTCTATCATTTTCCCAGGCATTCGATTTTGTATCGCCCTGTATATACTTTCAACTCTAATATATTCATCATATGGGATTATCTCCAGCTGAGATTGATGAAAACGGATAAGTTCTTCCTTTCTTTGTATATATTCTGTTATATCCAAATAGTGCGTTGGCTTTTGAATTGGACTATGTATTTCATATTGGTACACTTCACAGTTTTTAACATTTTGCTTTTCTAATGCATGAATTGCACATCTATATGCTGCCGTATGATCCGCATGTCCATCATTCTCTCCTGTCACAAATATTTTTGTATATTGCTTCAGATTAAAACCATCTAAACAATTAAGATAATTCATTAGCATTCCATCCGGATAGTCCAACCAATAATATCTTTCTACTCCAATAGATTTCATTTCAAGAATGAACTCATTTTTTCGTCTCTTTGTGCATTTATCTGAGTTTCCGTGTCCTTGTCCAACAGCTCCATCAGTAAGCACAACAATGGAACACTGATCAGGAAATTCACTCAAAACGCCTCCTGGCCCAATACACTCATCATCTGGATGTGGCGCTATTATTAAAATATTGTCATGTGGATATATCTTTAACAGTTCCATAAGTTAATCCCAAAATTTAATATAATTATTGATTTCATTATAATTCAAATTACACTCTATTTCCCTCTTTACGTTTTCATTAATCGGAGTAATAATTATCAAACTTTCGATATCATTTTTCCAATTCTCTATAAGTTCTACTCTAAGTGAATCAACAAATTTATCTCCTCCATCTGTTACCAAAAAAGCTACCGGCTCTATTCCTTGCCTCCGCAAATTTGCTAAACAAAAGCGCCCCATCAAACCTGCTCCATATAAATATACCTTTTTCCCCTTAGAAGCATTTAACACCCTATCCATATTCTCCTGGACTCTTTTCGCACTTTCTACAGTCGGGAATGGATAAAACTCATACATCCTCTTATAAATTTCCATTGTTTCTCGCTTTACAATAAGTGTCTGAATTTTGGCATAATCCAAGGTCATCACTTCACCAGTATCATATCCTGCGTCCTGCGCTACATAAGCAAATACACGTTCTATACCATAACTTAGGTAATTTACATCACTTAGCCTAGAATCATCAAAATCATTTATCATCCATGGATATCTAAACAATTTCTCCAATGCCGTTGTTCTAAACCATAAGGCGGTTCCCAGCCCCAACGGAGGAATATCTTTGGATATATTACAATTAAGTTTTAACTTCTCTGTTATTTTTTTTGTTATGTCATAAGAGCCATGCCACCCCATACCATACCACGAACAAAAATATTCTCCTATTGGGTCTGGTGGTGTCAAAACCCCTATATTCGCATTGGATTCAAATATATCCAAAATTTGTTGTATATGAGTTTCATCATTCCCTATCAAATTTCCCCATATGTTTTTTATCCACACATTTACATCATCTTGTTGTTCTATATAATGTGCACGTTTATCATGTAAAAAACACACATATTTATACTGAGCCAAAATCTCCTTGCCCTCTATCAGTAACGCTGCTACATCTCTTCCCCTAGCATCCTTTTTTAGAACATATTTGAAGTTCTTTCCTCTATTTAATTTATAAACAGCATCTAATAGTTCTTGTCGTGAAGAGATAATATAGACATCAATTTCTTTTGAAATGTTGTTAATATACTCTTGATATTTCTCTATATCTTCAAGATAATACAAAAAAATAATAATTGCACTTTGCGTCAAAATCTTTTCCACAGATTTTGTTAGAATATTGGAATCCAATATATAAAGCAATCCCTTATCTTCTTTAATATTATATACATTTTTCATAATTAAATTACATATCCTTGTAATAAAAATTTAACCAGCAAATTTTTTAGCTATTATGTTTTTTGACTTCTAACCATGGATTCGATCCAATAGGTAAATCACAAATATCAGGTCTAAAATTATTTTTCCAACACACATACGGAAAACTAATCTGGTCTCTGTAAGAATACTTTTGAATTTGCTGCCACCATTCTTCCATTAATTTGATAACTAATGGATTATTATGTTCTCTTACAATACATCCCATTTCATATAAACCATTATTAATAGGATAACTATCTCTAAAATAGTCTGAACACTGCTGTAAAATTTTAACCCGATCACCTTTTCTGCATTTTATGCATTCTGCTGCTTCTTCATAAATACAATTTCTTTCAAAATGAGGAAAACAAATCATCGGCATATTTTTTTTATACTTTGAAATATATGAGAAAAAATTATTTTTTATCAGGAATTTTCCATCTACCCACACGCTCAATTCATATTCTCTAAAGAACTCATTTGGGAAAAATTTATATTTCTTTGCTAAATACATATCATCTAACTGATTATCTGATACATATTCTATATTCCACCTTTTTGACTTGATAGCACGATTATTTGTAAAACACACATATTCTATATTATTATCCACTAATAACGGTTCTTGCAAATTATCATAATTTCCTGTAATGCATGTATATACCACAATTGGAGAAATCATTGCCATTTTACTCTCATTACATACATATCCATACCTCTGATAATATTGATATTTTGTATAGCATATATGACTGTAACCATCCGATGTAATAATATTTTTCGTATTTATTCCTAAATTAATAAGTTGTTCTTTGATTTGATTTATATAAATACTGGTAATAACAATATAGTTAAAGTTTTCTTTCATTACCTGAACTGGCGATATTATCTTTATTCCTTCTATATAAGTCCCCCATTTATCAACATTACTATCTACAAAAGCAATTATTTCATCATTATAGATATTAGATGCTTTTTTACATTCTTTTAAAAAATCTCTTCCGTATGTACCTGCACCCCAAAATATAACCTTGCTCATTACCATACTCCAATCAAATCTCCGGATACATATTAAGCAAAAATAGACTTTGTTGTAATAATAAATAATCTTCTATTGACATCCTGTCACCCCGGGGATTATTTTCTATTGCAAACCTAGATTTTCTAATATACTTCTCCGTATATTCAATGCCTAATGCTCTTTTTACATCCTCATATATAAATACCTCATATATATCCAAGTCAGATTCTATCAGATAATCAATATTAGTTTTTATCCCCAGCGCATATAATGTTCTCTGGGCTATCTCTCTGGCAAGTATAGGCATAATGTGCCATGGTTCCGCAAATAATTTTTCAGTTTTATAGTTATCCAAGATATAATCACTGATCTTAATATCCCACTGCTGTTCTCTTTGGATTAATTTATCAATAAATTCATTCCATCCCTCTTGTATTTCTTCATCAGAATAAAAACCACCAAACATGATCCGATCTTTGATTGCATCAACATCCATACCATTTTTAAAGCTTTCATATATTTTGATGTCTACACCATTATTGAACATACAAAAGAGTTCATTTACATCTGAAGGTCTTTCTAATTGTGGAAATAAACATCCTGGCATTCCATACAAGTTAGGAATTGCAATGCATTTTGCTTTCTTTGATACCTTAGGAAGTATGTTTATTGATGCATAACATTCCCCATATCTGTTTTCCTTGCGAATTGGCTGATATAAAAATAGGTCGGCTCTTTCAAACACCTGATCATGTTCCTGAATATCCTCAATATTTTGAATCGGCAACAAGGGGTAAAATCCGTATATATTTTGCAACATCTCTTCTTGTTCCAAATAGCTTTTAACCGCCGACATATGGCAATTTCCGTACGCTACAGCCAGCTTTTTCTTATACATCGTATATGGAATAAAATCATTAAATTCAGTATATCCTAATGCACATAGTTGTTTCTTAATTTCTCCATATACAAATGCATTTTGTGTTGCAATAATAATATAATATTGAGAATTGTACATTGGTCTGGTTATTGTGATATTCCAAAATCTATCTCCCACTTTATTATTGTCAAACACCCCATCTATATTCAGACGTTCATTTACCAAAAATCTTGTTGCTACTTTTCCTGATCCAAATATAATAAGTTTCTTCTTTTCTTCTTGATATGTCATGCGTCAAATTAGTCTCAATCTTCATCTAAATTTTTTATTAAGCTAATATAATCCATTAGTCCAAAAGTACCATCATATGCTTGTTCATCTAATAGATCGCCTTGTATTATTTTCCCATAATACTTATTAAATGCCAACTTTTTATCTATACTTAGTTCCATGCTCCGTATTACATAATCAGCTAGACTGACTGCAAATATTTCTCCATAACGCGCTTGAATCCAAAAATAATCTTCCCCAAATTCAGCATAATGAAAATGTTTTTTCTTTCCATTAAATTGTCTATGTACTGGAATATCTAATTTTTCTTCTTTCTGAGTAAACATATTTTTAATATATATACTATCTCCATCTGTTCCAAGGCGAATTTGTTTCCCCCCCACTAATACACTTTGCATACTTGTTGGTATCTTTTCTCTCTTTTGTAACAATTTCCCTTCACATGTCGCCACATATTCATTTCCATTTACATCATATAAAAATACTTTATCATTAACGAAAGCTATGTCTAATATTTTTCCAATTTCAAACTTTAATATTATTTCACTAATTTTTTCAATATCAGGTTCAATAAAATAAACAATATTATTCGCTCTACTTGAAGTCCAAACACCATCATCACAACAGAAAAATGTATCTATCCACTGAATCTCTTCGTCCACATATTTAATACGTACAGTATAACCATCATTTTCAATATTATTTAAATCTATATATATCAATTCAGAACCATCCCTTAAACACCATATCTGTCCTTTCCACATAAATGCCTTCAAAATTTTATTATATATCTTTTCTCCACTATCTATTGCCTGCGCGACTCCTGAGTTTAATTCTACCTTCCAAAATCTTTTTGCATTAAAAGGAATTAAATACGCTACATCCTGGTATATTATGCAATTTCGAAATAGCCCCCTTATATTTTCTTCATCTATTTCAACAACCTTTTGTATTTCATGCTGTTCTATATCTGCTATAAACATAAGATTGGTATATGAAGACATAATTACCATTTTATCTTTCCATATTTTCAAACAATCTGTAGTAGTCAAATAATAAAGTAAATTGTTCAATATACTAAAACCTCCTTTTCAGATGGGTTGCCTTATTATCTTAGGCTTTTCCCATATTATTTTTCCTTCCTCTACTCCAAGTTGTGTCAACATTAATTTAATATTCTTCGCAACATTGGCATCTGCAACAGCTATAATGATAAAATCATACTGCAAATCATCTAATCTATTAATACCCACGATTTTCCGATTATACCTACTAGCAATCTCTAAATAATTCAAATCAACCCATCCTGAAATTTTACATAAATGAGTTCCAATTATTTGGTCATAGTAATCCCTTCCAACACGACCAGCCCCGTACAAAACCACTGTATTATTAGTAATATACCTATTTTCAATTGTGTATACTAATCTATAAAAAGGATCTCCAGTAGAATAGGTGTCTCTTGTTGGATGTTTTTCTGTATACTCCTTATACTCCTTAGCGGTTTGATATAGTGCAAGATTTCTGTCCAAGTCTGACATTTTACTCTGTAATAACCTGGTATATTGATCTTCATTAAATAATTGTGACTGAGCTTCATGAGACCATCTTCCCTCACATTCAAACCAATGATACGTATTGTCTTCTAATACCACTCCCCAATGCTCAACTGTTTGACTTATATCTACCCAAAAATCTCCTAAATCCTCCATCAGAACATATGTATGCCCCGTGGTATCATTTAAATCTTTCCCATCTATATCATTTTCCCATTTATAACCTATTTTATTACATATTGTTGGCATCACATCAAGTAAAGATCTTATCTTTTCATCTTTGACTAACTCTATATCCCCCTTATTCTTCATATACATAAATGTATTTGTTCTTTCCTTAGATAACATATGTGTTTCCAAAGAATTATCTGCTTTATATCCATGATCTGAAAACATCATAATGCAATCAAATACATTCCCCCCCTGATAAAAGCTGACAATTTCTTTCACTATGTTCGTGAGGAATTGATTACCTTCCGTATATCCTTCTTCCGAATAATCCATTTCACTTAAGATATAATGAAGATCAGGTAAATAAAAAAAGGAAAAAGAATTCTCTGTAATTTTTGCTTTATTTAAAAACTCATAAACAGATTTTTTATATACATTTTCTTTTCCTGTAAAAGGGATTAATCCCAATTTACAATTACTCTCACAACAATAAACATTCACATCATAATTCATTTTTTGAAATATTGACCAGATGTTGTCCAATGATCTATTCAAATCTTTTTGAGGCCATTTTACTCTATTATTACATCCATTACGCTTAGGATACACCCCTGACCACATGCATGCTGCTGCTCTAGGAGTATCTGGCGCTGGTGAATAACATTTTGTATAGATCTTCCCTCCAAGTTCTTTTACATATGTATCAAATGGAGTTTCACTTACCTTGGAATTACATATATGAAGTTTTTGCGCCCCTAACATGTCCAAGAAAAGCATCAATATCTTCAATTTTTATTCCTCTTTTCATAATAGATTCTATACTCATTAATATAATTGCTTAAACTTAATGCTTTTTTTAGGTGAGAATTTTGGGTGTATTTTCTCATTTCATACTTATTATTCCATTTCATTCCAAAATGCTTCATTACAGCTCCATATACTGGCATTTCATATGCATCCAATTTATAATGAATGTAAACTGGCTTTTCATTTTCGGCTAAATATAATATTTTCAATATTTGTTTTGCATAATATTCACCCACATAATTCGTCGGATGATTCACATCATAAAATAATTGAATATGTTCTATATTATCTGCAATAAATTCAGTTGCCTTAAAACTGCAATTCCTTTCTCTTTTTTCAAACTTATTTAGCCCTTCTCCCCAAAAATCATATCCGTCACTTCTATCCTCATAAATATTAGCTCCTTTTATGTAATTATAAATATCCTCATTACTTTTATTTTTTGCAATCAATTCTTCAATATAACAATCTCTAAATCCAACCATTATATCATCACATACCGCAAACGTATTTTTGTTCCTTATAAGTTGTGGGAACATTCCTTTGGGCAATCCATATAAATTAGGCATCGTAATTATTTCACAGTTTTTCTTTACTCTCTTCTTCATATAAAATTCAGAATATTCTTTTCCGTACTTATTATTCAATTGAATATCTTGAATAATAAGTAGGTCACATTTTTTAAAGACTTTTGACTTAAAATCCTCTCCCTGAGCTGTTGCTATTTCTTGAATAAGTCTAATAGGATAAAAACCATATAATTTATTAAAGCTTTTAGTTTTTTGTAGATATTCTTTAATGGGAATAATATGACAATTTCCATATATTATTGCAATTTTCTTCTCATATATTTGATAATAACAATACTCTTCAAATTCACCTAATCCGTCCTTATCAAGTAATTCCTTTATTTCCCAAAAAGCTTCTTCAGAACTAGCGATCAAAATATAATATCCTTTTAATCGTTGCTTTATCTCTTTCCATGTATAAACATCTATTTCATGAAATTTTTCTTGTTTTTTATGGTTATCAATGAATGCTATTATTTTGATTCTTTCACCATACATTTGCATGCATTTTTCTGAATGAATTCCAGTTCCCCACACAATCACTTCTCTCATGTAACTGCTATCCTCATCTTTCCATTCAGTCTACAGAACATCAATTAACGATATCACTTCCTTAATTGGCATTAAGAATTTATCTGCCTCCTGTGCTCTATGATTTTTTAGTATTAACTCAGCGGTTTGTTTCATTGCAGGATATGCACTCCTGATTAATTGATTCGCATAAATAACAATATTAATTCCATATTTTGCAAATTCGTCTTCTGTAACTGAGTTAAAAGATGTAGGAACAACTATAAGCGGAGTTTTACTATCAAACTTTCTAAATTCTTCACAAAAGTAGAATATTTCATCAGGTTTTGTTTTTCTACTATGGATCATTATTCCATCAGCTCCAGCTTCAATATAGGCCTTGGCTCTCTTAATTGCATCTTCATTGCCCTTTTCTAAGATTAAACTCTCTATTCTAGCTATAATCATAAAGTCTTCGGTCAGTTGAACAGCCTTACCCTGTTTTATCTTCTGGCAAAAATGTTCTATTGTATCTTGCTCCTGCACCACTTCAGTTCCAAATAAAGAATTTCTTTTTAATCCCACTTTATCTTCAATAATAATTGCAGATACTCCAATTCTCTCTAATGTTCTGACCGTATATACGAAATGTTCTATTAACCCTCCTGTATCGCCATCAAAAATAATTGGTTTTGTTGTTACCTCCATAATGTCATTGATTGTTCGTAATCTCGATGTAATATCAACTAACTCAATATCTGGCTTTCCCTTCTCCGTTGAATCACATAGACTGGATATCCACATCGCATCAAACTGATCCAAACCCTTTTCTGTCTCTACAATTGTTTTTTCAGCTATTAATCCTGTCAATCCACTATGAACTTCAATAGTCTTAACAATGGGCACTATTTCAATTAACTTCTTTAATCTACTACGCCGATTTTCTGGCATAGAAAGCCTTTCCTTTACCCTCTTTTCTACTTTAAGAACATTTTCTGTATTTGTGTAAGGAAATTCTATTAATTCACCTCCATATTTCCCAATGTTTTCTAATACATTCTCTCTTATTGCTCTTTGTGCACCTTTTTTCCAATCATCACCATGTACAATTATATCTGGACGATACTTTTCAAAAATTTCATCATACATAATACAATTTTGGATAACAACATCAGATACCTCTGGTATTTCTAACAGTGCCTTAATTCTCTCCTCTATGGAGAGTATGGGAAAGCGATTATATCTAACTAATTCTGAATCACATAATACCCCAACTGTTAACTTTCCCAATTCTGCAGCTTTTTTTATAATATTAAGATGTCCTTCATGTATTACATCTACACAAAAACAGGTATATACATTCTTTTTCATTTAGCACCTCAATCAATCTATATCTGCGATATTTAAAAATCTTTCTAAACTATATACTAAGAATTTCTGTTCTCCACTCATTTCCCTAGTACATTCTGGCTTAAACTCATATCTTTCTGGACCCTTCCACTCTTTAAGCCAATAGTCTACAGCTCTTGCCATTGCTATTTTTTCTGGTATATCAAGGTCTGGATATTTCATCTTAAATAACTCTCTAAGTAAATATTTACTTTCGCCATTTCTCACCCTGCTTAAATCCAATTTATCTCCCATTTTCAATCTTGCATATGGATCTAAATAATCCATTTTTCCATAATCAAATGCATTAATGTAAGCTCCTGATGATGATGCATTAAAAACTATATCCATAAAATACAAATAATCAATATTTCCATTCGGCTTTTTATATCTTTCATAAACCAAATCCATATTGGTCCACTGATGTAAAACTTTATCAAGTTTTACAAATGAGAATCTGTTCTTCCATTCCTCATATGTCCAATCCCTTGATAGCAACCTATCATATCCACCAAATACCATATCAGCTGAATCACCATATATTATTTTGGTGATCCCATCTTTTTTCATTTCCCTTACTAATTTATATACTTGTGGCTCATTTGCAAAAACCGGACACCCATCATATAGCATCAATTGATCCATGTATTTATCATAATCATCCCAGGTTACATCCACTATTTTATGAATCAAGCCATTAATCTCACAATATCTTTTTGCTTGTTTTGTTTCATCAACTGCATTAGGAGCTATACATCTTGCTGTATATGCTTTCATTCCCTTGGGCATAAAAGATGCCAATATTGCTGAATCTATTCCCCCACTTAATAATAAGCCTGTATGTTGAGGATCTATATCCAAAAGTTGTTTCTGTAAATATTGATTAATATCTTCCGCTGTGAAACATATAAATTTCTCATTCTCCGGAATATAATTAAATATCCGGTGTGGAAGCTTGTTACTAAATGATTTATTATCATCAACAATATAACGGAATGTCAAAAAAGAACTCATACAGTAATCTTTATCTTTCATTGTTCTACCTACTTTCTTTTATACATATAAACATCATAAATATAATCTGTATTCCAATACCCTTGAATTCTAGGCTTAACAAACTTAATATCCAACTCGTTTTTCTCTGCTATATTTAGAAATAATTCTTTGCTTATAAACAGCTTATCTAGGTTTTTATACCTTTCATCATAATTCTGAATAGTTTTACGTCTAAAATCAATGAACTCCGTCTTCAATATAGGATCATGAACCTCTAAAATTCCTATACACTTATTGGCCTTTTCAATCATTTTCTGGCATACATCTATTGCATATTGTTCATCTGGAAAATATTCAAATGCTGAATTAGAAAAAACAATATCATATTTAATAGCCGTATCCATTTCCTTAGCTTCTTCACAATACAATTCTAATGGCTTATTCACTATTTGCTTTGCAACTTCGATTAATGCTCCTGAATAGTCCAAGCCTCCAACTTGATATCCCTGCTTTATGAAAACATAAAGATTGGCTCCACTTCCACATCCAACTTCAAAGATACTTTTTCTTTTTTCTTTTTCTTCAGAAAAAGTCATTTCTGACATAAATCGTTCAATTCGATCCATCAATACTTCATATGACACTCCATTCCCCGTCGTATCATTTCCTGTCAATCTTTTCAATTCCATAAAAATTGATTTTTCGTCTTCCGAATCAATCTCTGACAATATAGTCTTTTTACTACTCCATATTTTTTTCCAATTCATATCCATACGTTAACTCTCTATACAAAAATTTTCTCTGCAATCTGCAAGTCATTTATATCGTCTATCTCAAACCACTTCTTTTTCTTTAAAATGTCTCCCCATATGAGATTTTGATCAGATTGGACTATTTTTCTTAATAATTTCTCCATTGGAACATTTTTTCCATTATCTTTTACAAATTGATCCAATTGAGTGATAAATACACTTTCAACAAAAGTATTATTAAATTTATGTATATTCACAGTCTTGTATTTATCAGTTAATATAAATCTCTCATTTTGATCTGATTTATGTCTCCAATCAATTACATAACCTTCTTTATTTAGTTCAGCAAATGTACCTTCCAACTTATCATTATATGGTTCTAATACAGTAGCATTTTCATGTTCGCAAGCCATTAACTCTTCTATAATCGATTGTTCAAAAAAAACATCTCCCTCTAATATATATAGCTCATCTGCAACAGATGTAACTGCATGTAAAGCCTTTTGAAGCGAATATATTGTGTTTGTAAATGCAAATTCATCATTATCAACAAATGTAATTTTTGCCTTTATGCCAAATTTAGCAATTTGAGTTCTTACTCTTTCTTTTAAATACCCTAACACGATTACTATCTCATCTATTCCACATTTCTCCAATATACAGAGTGCATTATAAATAATAGGAACTTCATTTACTTTGGTCATACACTTATGTTCTTTATCGGTATATGGTTTTAGTCTAGTTCCCATTCCAGCTGCAAGTATTATAGCCCGTTTCATATTATTTTCCTCACTTCATCTGTTCTCGATTGCTTTGCATAAAATTTCGATTGCATACTCCAATTCATCTATAGTTGGATAAGTTGGTGCCAGTCTAATAAACTGATCATATGTATCCCTTCCGTAAGGGAATGTAGATCCTGATGGAGTAATTAATACACCATTTTCCCCGCAGTAATTATAAACCCGGGTTGCCTGATACGGTTGCAATTTCAAATTAACAAAATACCCTCCTTTAGGATTATTCCACTCTACCAGTTCCTTATTATGGAACTTATCTTTTAGCATTTCGTCAATCATATCAAATTTGGGTTTAATAATTTTTCTATGTTTCTCCATATGTTTTAATACATTCTCTTTATTCTTTAGAAACAGCGCATGACGATACTCATTTATTTTATCTCCCGATTTAAGCTGCAAAAGCATTGTTTTTTTTAACCATTTAATATTCTCAACACTTGATGCACATCCAGCCACTCCACCTCCTGGGAAAGTAATCTTTGATGTTGAAAAAAACTCAAATACTCTATTTATGTTATCAGCACTTTCACATTCTTCTATGATATTTTTTATTTCTATCTTTTCTTCCGTCAAATGATGGACAACATACGCATTATCCCAGAAAATTCTAAAATCATCTGCTGCCTTCATTGTTGCCAATCTGCTAATAACTTCATCCGAATAAATCGTTCCTGTTGGATTTGAATAAAGTGGTACACACCATATTCCTTTAATTGATAAATCCTCTGCTACTAACTGTTCTATCTTATCAATATCGACTTGCTGTTCATCAATAGCCACAGGTACCATTTCTATCCCTAGCATTTCACAAATTTTGAAATGCTTTTCATACCCCGGAGCCGGACAAATAAATTTAATTTTTCCTTGCCTACTCCATGCCTCGTGCCCATTCAATCCCAAATACATTGCTCTAAAAACAATATCAAACATTAATGTAGTACTCATTGTAGAGCCAATATATATTTGACTATCTTGAACTTGCATAATCTCGGAAAAAATTTTCTTTATGGGTTCTATTCCCCCTGTCCCTGCATATCCCCTATAATCACATTCTAACTCAAGATTTGTTTCTGACCTCACCAAATCAAGCATTGGCATTGATAATTGTAATTGTTCTTTGCACGGCCAACCTCTCTCCATATTAACCTTTATATTATTCTGCATCTTTAATCTCCCCACTTTTAAAACACTTTCTATCTTCTGATAATACATAACCCTTAGTTCAAAAAGAGCCGGTTGAATCTGACAATCCAACCGGCTTAATCACCTTAACTATGCCTCCATGCATCATCACAATTCATCCTGAATCTTATTCGTTATATTGTATATCGGCATATTCCACTATTTATTTACCCTGTTTTCACCACAGTCTCTTTGCCTCGAAATGCTTCTCAATTGCCAAAGTAAATTCTCCCCATCTACCCCCTCACAGTTGAATTTTCTCTATGATACAGGTATGCTTTTTGTCCTTGCCATAATTGATACCGACAAGCAACAGATTTCCTTTGTAGTCTTCCAGTGCCTTCACATAATTCTTCTGTTTAATCTGATCAATGGCACCTTGTGCGTTCTGATCTTTTTTCAGTTCAATTACTACAGCAGGCTTATCCGAATGCAATCGTCTGGGAATCAGGCAGATATCTGCAAAGCCTTTTCCTGTAGGTAGCTCCCTGATAATCGTATAATATTCACGAGCATAATAGAAAGCAAGGTTGATCGTACAGCTTAGCGAATTTTCGTCATTATATTGAAGAATAGAGATCTCTTCATGTGCCCGATCAATCCCCTCTGCAACTGCTTCTGCATCCATAGCCCACAGAGCTTCCAAAAGTTTCTTAGATTCTATGATAGAGCGCATTACCTCTCCCCAATCTTCAATACGTTTAATAGAAGTCATATATACCTCACTGACCTCACGATTAGGAATTGAAACACAACGGGTATTTCTGTTATAAGTAAGATATCCCAGATGAATCAACAACGAAAAAAACGTCGTCTGCGCAATGAAATGTAGTCATATCGTTGGCAAAACCACTGATATCTACCTCTATTGATTCACCGGCAAGCATCCTGATCACGGCATCCTTTAGTCCATCTAAATTCATCTGAATATAAATCTTCAATGCCTCATAAGTTTCGGTCTGGTTCCAATACGTGTCAAATGTATGACTAAGCATGGCATCCACCACTGACTTGGGGCTGTACATGGAGAGTACGGTATCACCTTCGGCACTCTTAGTCACAAGCTCATACCCATCATACCATGCTTTAGCTTCTTCAAAGCTCATCTGGTATTCCGTACACAATTCGCGTACCTCATTTTCCGTAAAGGCAAAATATTCTGCAAGTTCTCTTGGATTTGTCATAGAGTACTCCGTAAACATATTAAGGGCAGAATGCGAACCGTACTTCTTAATTGGAAGAATCCCCGTCATATAGGCAAGTGCTACATAAGACTGATCCTTGAGCCATGCCCGCAGAAAATCCAGGTAATTTTTCTGTGCCTCTGTATCACTGGCATACTCGCGAAACAGACAATCCCATTCATCGATCAGAATAACAAAAGAACGACCTGTCTGTGCATATACATCCATCATCACCCATATCAGCTGTTCTCCCTCTGCAACACCTGGATAAGCCTGCTTTAATTCTGCTAATACACGTCTCTACAGGGCTTTCAGCATCTCATCCACATTATGTGTTGCGCTCAAAAATTCCTGTACATTGATTTTAATCACATCATACCGGTTCAGGTGTTCTTTGAATGATTCGTCTTTACTGATTTTCAGTCCTTCAAACAATGTGGAAGCATCTTCACCTGTGCTATCAACAATGTTTTATCAACATATATCTGAGAACGTAAACTGGTTTTAAAACATTCACTTCCCGGATTCAGATAGCTTCCCATTTTCATACCTCCAGACAGCTTTTATAATATAGTACCATACATATCTTTAATCTGTCATCAGATCTTTTCCTGGCATTGCATATTCTGGATCATGACTGGTTTTTTCTCTTCATAAAATTTCATAACAGCAGGCATCGGATCCCCGTAATAGGCATCATACAGATCATATTGCAGTACTTGTTCTTCCCCCGGCATCCAGTTAATATTCATTCTGTCAGGCATGCCAAGGGTCTCCTGAATCAGCTCCCTGATCTCGTTTTTTATTACCGTCCATGCAGTGCCTGTCTTCTCAGGGAACAAATGTATAGTAACTTCTATTTGATCCTTATGCTCTTCAAAGATATGCAGGTTATTCCTGATCTTTCGTCTTTCCGCCTCCGGTTCTTCCAGATAGGTACCAAGACCAATTCCATATAACAGTCTTTTCTTATGTATCTGCTTATCAGCCGCTTCCGGTTTTCTCACCAGAATTTTCTGTTCCCAGACAGCACGGGTATCTGTTCCAGCAGCCTCTGCCAGCTTTTCAATGTACCACTGCTTCTTGTCTTCCGAATTAAGCAGGATCCGATCTGCATACATCACTCCGGGCATGGTTACATAATACTGCATATTCTCGTATTCTCTGGAATCTTTTCCATATAATTCTCCTTTTCCATACGGAGATACATAAATCAGCTCCTCTGTATATTTCCGGAGGTTCACTGCATAAAACAAAGGAGGAACACTGATATTCGGGTTCCATTCATCGTATGGATTCTGGCTATAGATCTGTTCCGGACGAAGTAATTCCAGATACTCTGCCGTCAGCTGTTTCGCATCCAGAATCTGTTTTTTCTCCACGTCAGATAATCCGGCTGCTTCTGCGAAATCCCCTGCACTCCATGTATGCCATTTCATTGGAGATCCATCGTAATCCTTATTATACCAGGGTAAAATAACCAGATATGGCATAGTGTTCATATCCTTGCATTTTTCTTCCCACAGAGACCGGATATTATCCCATTCACCTGGATAACTGATCAGAAACAACGCAATTTCCTTAGAACTGACATTCTCTCTCCACTCCTGTTTTATTTTCTGCATAATGCCAGAAAGATCATGCGTTCCCATCTCTACACATCCACCTGTAGAACACTGCTGGTATAACCGGTACAGTTCTTCACAATATCGTTCCAGTAATCCGATGATTTTATGCTTTTCAAAGCCTGCCTGCTCCAGCATAGTTCCAAAATCAATAGCAAGCTGCTGGCTCACAGATATTGCCTCCACTGTCACATCTGATTCCTGCATTTGATATGTATTTATGATCTGGTCTTTCAGGGTAAGAAGCTCCTGTAAGCATTCCTCTCCCATTGTTTTATAGGATTTTTCTTTATATTCCAGTTCTTCTCTGATTCTTTCCAATTTTTCTCTGTCAAACTTAAAAGAAGGCAGGGGAAAATCCAGCACTTTCTGCAGATTCTTCTTTTGTCCTTCAAAAAATGGATAATCATGGGCACCGGCATTTTTTACCAGCCGAAGATAATCGCCATACCTTTCCCTGAGCATTTTATCATAAAGACTAGGAACCGGTATTTCTGTATATTCAAATGGCAGATAAACAGGCTCCCCATAATATTCCTTTGGATAATAATGCGGTTGCTCTTTCAGCCCCCATGGAAACATCTGTACCAAATGGTCTGCCTCCTGCTCCGGCACCCAGGCAAAACATTTTTCTGCCTCCCCGTAAAGATATCTTGCCATTTCCACCGGATCTTCTATCCGTTCATAATGCTGTCCTGTCATCTGTTCCAATCTGCGTAGA
Source organism: Suilimivivens sp. (assembly GCF_037359455.1). Classification (NCBI taxonomy): domain Bacteria; kingdom Bacillati; phylum Bacillota; class Clostridia; order Lachnospirales; family Lachnospiraceae; genus Suilimivivens; species Suilimivivens sp. The sequence goes on along the minus strand of NZ_JAXXXI010000041.1, from coordinate 6,170 downwards.
TGCCATTCCCTATCCTTATCCTGTATTTTTCCCTCTGTAATCCCATCTGCAATTCCAAGCATGTATTTGCAGATGGTTTTTCTTTTTTCCTCTTTATCGCGGTTCCTGTAAACATAGTCCAGTACAAAAATATCCACACAGGCGATATAAGGGAAATTATGGAACCGGCGCAGATGCTTTTTTTCAAAGCAGAAGTGATTTTTGCCGACCACCTTTCCCATAAATAGCCAAAAATCCGGCTGATTATGGAAGGTCTGCACAGCATATCCCTCTTCCATATCCGGGACTGCTACTGTCAGAAAGCGGATGTAGTCCTCTCTTTTCATGACAATATCTATATCATCATCCCATGGGACAAAACCTCCATGTCGTACACATCCAAGAAGTGTTCCCCAGTCAGCATAATATGTAATATGATGTTTTCTGCAGACCCGGTCAATTTCCTGAAGGACAGTGAGTTCCGCTGCCCACGCCTGCTTGATCGCTGCAGGAATCACAAATCCGCATCTTACTTCATCCAGCAGAAAAGATACCGGTATTTCTTTTTTCATCTGTATATCCTGACTATCCTCTGTCATACGATCTGATCATCACTCCTGAATCTCTACATCCTGCAGCATTACCGGTTTTTCACTCTGTTTCACAAGCTGCGCTGTCCTTCCGGCATCCCCATAGAATGCATCTGCCATTTCCACCGCTTTCTCTTCCTCCAGTGGTCCCTCTATGGTAATCCAGTCTTTTCCATCATACTTCTTAAGCAGGTTTTCATATTTTTTCAGTACGCCCGGAACCCTGTGAAGCAATCTTTCTCTTAAGCTTTCGTCCTGCACCCAAAGCACATGGATATGTTCCTTTTGCTCTTCAAATACTTTCAAGGCATATTCTATTTTGGAGATCATCTTTTCCTTATGCTCCAGAAGTCCGTTTCCACTGATATAATACAGAATCAGTTTCTTATCCTGCCACTCTGCAGGACGCTGCACTTCATTTTTCATTTCATAAAGCGCTGCTCCTGTTCCCTGAATTTTTCCTTCCCAGATTGACCGTGTTTCTTCCCCTGCCCACTGGCACAGGTATTCTACGTAGCTCTGTTTCATGGCTTCTGATTGGACAATCACCTGATCTGCATTCACAATTCCCGGAAACGGCACGAAATATTCTCTGCTTTTCAGACCTCTTTCGTCTTCCGGATCCATTTCATCAATCTTAAACCATGGAATATAAATTAACTGCTCTGTGTTCTTCCACAATTCACTTGAGTAATATTTTTCATTTACTGTTACGCTGTAGTTCCACTGATCATATGGATTCTGAATGTAAATAATATCCGGATGATTATTTTCCACAAAGTATTCATAATAAGGTGTGATCTGTACATAAGCAGGAAATTGATCTCCATCATATTGCATCTCACTTAAAGCTGCTCCCATTTGCTTTTTATAATAATAAGGAATGGGGACTACTTTCACATCACAGTCTTCATCCGCAGATGCTTTCTGCCAAAGGCTCTCAAGTACACTCCAGTGGGATGCATGGTACGGCATGAATACAACCTCTCTGCGAATCTTCATCTGCTCTGCTTCCTGCATGATCATCTGTACTGTCTCATCAAGAATCGTCCGTACTTCCCCGGGATCAGGCATTCCCTGCTCGCAGATCATTTCATAAACCTGATAAGCCATTTCGCAGTATTGCTCCAGACACGCTACGGTTTGTGTTCCCTCTCCCACTTTCTTTTCTATAGACTCTCCGATTCCCACTGCAACATTCTGCATTTCCTGCAATAATTGAAGAACTGTTTCTTTTTCACCGTACTGCATCAGCACTTCCAATTGCTCATGAATTTTTATAAGCAATTGGAGTTTTTCCTGTAATGTTATTGAAAATATAGGTTTTTTCTTTTCCTTATTTTCCGTATACTTATATTGAGGAAAGGAAACTCCTTTTTCATTCAGATATCTTTCCTGTTTATCATAAAGAGGATAATCATGGCTTCCTCCCTTTCGAACACTCTTCATATAATCCCCATACTTCAGTTTTAAAATGCAATCATAGCCAACTGGCACCGGAATCATAATATTTTCAAAAGGCATTAAAATAGAATCCGCATAACATTCTTTGGGATAAAGATGCCCTCCATTCTCCATTCGTTGGGGCATAGCTGCAATATTGTCTGCTTCCTCTTCTCCAAACAAAGCATACAAGGCACATACAATCTTATATAACTGATTCTTGATATTTCCCTGTCGGTCAATCTTCTGTCCAGACACTTTTTCAATATAAGCAAGCCATTCTTCCAGTTCTTCTGAGTTCATCAAACCTGCTCCATTAGTATCAGCTGCTGTCTTAACCAGCTCAACCAGTTCTTTCTGCATCTGTTCTTCTTTCGGATTTCTGGATGCATAATCTAAGGGAAAAATATCTACACCTCCCGCGAAGGGACAGTTATGGTATTTATCGAGAAATTCCGGTGAGCAATCCACAAATTCTGCATTCAGCACCCTGGTCATAACATCCCAGTAGTCCTTATCTTCTTCATAATCTAAAACAGCATACTCCTTGGGCAGTTCTCCAGGTAATACCTTTCGAAATTTCTCGTAGTCCATTCGTTTCATGGCAATATCCATATCATCATCCCACGGAATGTATCCACGATGTCGAACCGTTCCAAGCAATGTGCCCCACTCTGCAAAATACTGAATATGATGTTTTCTGCAGATCCGGTCAATCTCATTCAACACTTCAAGCTGCATTGCCCAGTAGCTTTTCATTTTAGCACTTACAAAAAATCCCGCTTTTACTTCATCTTCAAAATAGGAATCTGGAAAATTCATTGTCTGTTCTCCTGCATTCTCTTAAAAAAAAGGAATCGGAGAGAATCCGATTCCTTTTTGGTAGTTGTCTCTACACTATTTCTCTAACTATTAGCTAAGTAAGGACAGAACACCCTGATTAGACTGATTAGACTGTGCAAGCATAGCCTGACCTGCCTGAGCAAGGATATTGTTGTTAGAATACTTAACCATTTCAGAAGCCATATCTGTATCACGGATAGCAGACTCAGCACTTGTTGTATTCTCTACAACATTATCCAGGTTGTTGATGGTGTGCTCAAGACGGTTCTGAATAGCACCAAGATCAGATCTCTGCTCTGAAACAGCCTGAATAGCTGACTTAGCCCATACATTCAATCCTGCGAAGTTGGATGCTGTAAGCTTACCTTTACCAACCTTGTCTGCAGAACTCATACTAGCAAAGTTCTGGAACTTCTTAACAACAGCTGCTGCGGTCTTTAAAGCTGTGCTTGCCTTCATAGCTGATAACTTAGATGCATATGTTGCAGCACCAAGAGAAGCAACTCCCATGTTCTTAATAGTTACCATGATCTTGTTGTTCTTGCTAGATTCTGCACCAACCTGAAGTCCCTTCTTTGTGAAAGAACCATTTAACAGGCTCTGCTCATTGAAAGTAGTTGTTTCCTTAACACGATCGATTTCATTCATCAGCTGGGAAACTTCTGATCCGATGTAGCTTCTGTCCTGAGTTGTAAGAGTTCCATTCTCACCCTTAACAGCCAGCTCGTTAATTCTCTGAAGCATATCCTGAACTTCTGCAAGAGCACCTTCAGCGGTCTGTACTGCTGAAATACCATCCTGAGCGTTTGCAGAAGCCTGTGTCAGACCTCTTACCTGACGTCTCATCTTCTCGGAAATAGAAAGACCTGCTGCATCATCTGCTGCTCTGTTGATCTTGTAACCAGAAGATAACTTCTCAGTTGACTTAGCCTGTGTCTTGGTTGTTATTCCTAACATTCTGTTAGAGTTCATTGCTGTAAGATTGTGTTGTACTACCATAGTATATTCCTCCTTGAATTTAAGGTCGCTTCCCTGCGACTCATTTTTGACTGTAATGACTTCTGACAGTCGTACGCACCACCAAAAATCATCACTGTTAAGATTCGTAAGCAATTATCTTGCTTTACTTGTTATGTATATCGGAGAAACCCCAAAATACTTTATAGATCTTTTGAAATTTTTAAATATTTCTTATTTCTTATTTTTCAAAGTAAATGCAACCCCTCACATATATTTTTGTTGCATTTACTTTAGGAAATCATAGCAGTTGCATTTACTATGAAAAATAAATAGCTATATTCCCCTCTGGCATGGTATCATTCTTTTGCTGTACCCCGGTGTAAAGGAGAGAGGTACCGCTATGAATAAAAATAAACATTTACTTTCTGACGAAAGAATAAGAATTGAAGAGCTCTTGAAAGAAGGTCGTTCCTTCAAGGCAATCGCTAATGAACTGGGTAAAAGTCCTACCACTGTTTCCAGGGAAATCCGTTCCCATACTATTACTAAAAATGTAGGTTCTCCCGGCTGTCCCTATAATAACTGTAAGCACAGATTTTCGTGTACTTCCAGCTTTCTCTGCAAAGAATGTGGTTTCAGACGTTTTCGCTCTCACTGTAACCAGTGTAAACTTTGTAATTCTGTATGTTCCCGGTATGTCCCTGATTCCTGCCGCCTGCTGGGGAAACCTCCCTATGTTTGTAATGGCTGTCCAAAACGTAACTGCTCCTGTACTTTACAGAAGCATCTCTATGATCCTGTTTCTGCGCAAAAGCAGTACGAAGAGAAACTGTCTGAAGCCAGATCAGGTATTTCCCTGACAGAAGATGATATTGCCCACCTGAACGGCATTGTTTCCCCTCTTTTGAAAAAGAAGCAGTCCCTGCATCATATTTGTGTTAACCATCCGGATTCGGTTATGGTGAGTGAAAGTACTATGTACCGTCTTATAGATTATGGCCTTTTTGATGCAAAAAACATTGATCTTCCAAGAAAAGTCCGTTATGCCCGCCGAAAGAGAAAGAAAGTATACAAAGTAGATAAGAGCTGCCGTCTTTGGCGTACCTATGCTGATTACCAGCTTTATATCCGGGAGCATCCTGATCTGCCGGTTACACAGATAGATTCTGTGGAAGGTCGTAAAGGTGGAAAGGTTCTTCTTACCATTCATTTCGTAAAAGCTGAATTCATGCTTGCTTATCTCAGAGACCACAATGATTCCCAATCTGTCATTGATGTGTTTGAACAGCTTTATTTTGAATTGCGTCCGGACAGATTTATGTCACTAATGCCAGTCCTTTTAGGTGACAATGGAAGCGAATTTTCCAATCCCAAAGCTTTGGAATCCGACAGGCAGGGAAACCACCGGACAAAGGTCTTTTATTGTGATGCATCTGCCCCACATCAGAAGGGATCTGCTGAAAGGAACCATGAATTCATCCGCATGTTCATTCCCAAAGGAACTCCCATGGATGATTTCTCTCAGGATGATATTTCGGTAATGATGAATCACATTAATTCCTATGGCCGTTCCAGTTTAGGAGATAAGTCACCTTACGAAGTGATGGAATTTTTGTATGGTCCGGAAATTTTAAAACTCCTTGGATGTACCAGGATCTCTCCGGATGATGTAACCCTCAGTCCTTTCGTTTTCAAGAAAGAAGGTGAGCAAAAATGAGCCGCCCGCTTTTGCCTATAGAACGTATGGTCCTACATGACAGACTTCTGGAGTTTGAAACTTTAGTTCCTATGACAGTTTCCGAGAGAAGTGCCCTGCGACGCTGGGTAAAAGCTGGACACGATATCAATAGCAATCCATGGAATTTTTATGATGCTGATGGATGAAAAATGAGCTATCTGGAGGCTTTCAGAATGGATCTTGCAGAATATGAATTAAAAACTCTTTCTTATGCCGTATTTTTTAAAATCATCTGTTTTTGAAGTATTTTTCACACAGAAAAATCCCTGTCCGACAAGAGGGCAGGGATTGACAAGACATTTACTTTGACAAACCGAATTCACTTTGTCATTTGGTCTTTTTATTTCATTTATTTTGTGCGTTTTATTAATCTCCTTGTTTTCCAACAGCACATGGTTCAAAGCAGCAGCCTCAAACCAGTGAATCCTGAATTTCTTTTACCAGTGCAGGGGCACATTCAGCAGCTTTACAGATATCATCTACAGAAAATCCCATTCGCAGAAGATTACGGACTACAATTTTCGTCTTTTCTAAATTGCCTTCGTTTCTTCCTTCTCTTCTGCCTTCATTTCTGCCTTCTCTTCTGCCCCTTCTTTCTCCCATGATTTCTCTCTCTT
>NZ_JAXXXI010000040.1:0-9127 GCF_037359455.1 Suilimivivens sp. | reverse complement strand
TCATATCGGGGCGGGTCCTAAGGTCTTTCACCCACTTATGAGCAAGCTCATGTGGGCTTAGACCTTTTGACCCTGGTATCATAGAATACGATTACATAGATTTCATGGAGGCGGATATGAAGGTTTTGATCGTTGGCGGCGGTGGCAGAGAACATGCGATCGCATACAGTGTTTCCAAAAGCAGAAAAGTAAGCAAGATCTATTGTGCACCGGGCAATGCCGGTATCGGCATGATCGCTGAGTGTGTTCCTATTGGAGCCATGGAGTTTGATAAGATTGCAGCATTTGCAAAAGAGAAAGAGATTGATCTGACGATCGTGGCAATGGATGATCCGCTGGTAGGCGGTCTGGTAGACAGACTGGAGGAAGCAGGTCTTCGGGCTTTCGGACCCAGGAAAAATGCGGCGATCCTGGAAGGAAGCAAGGCATTTTCCAAGGATCTTATGAAAAAGTACAATATTCCTACAGCAGCGTATGAGAATTTTGATGATCCGAAGGCAGCACTTGCCTATCTGGAAACAGCAGACTTTCCCATTGTCCTGAAAGCAGACGGACTGGCTCTTGGAAAGGGAGTTCTGATCTGCCAGGATCTTGACGAGGCGAAGGCCGGCGTTAAGGAGATCATGGAGGATAAGAAGTTTGGAAGTGCCGGAAACAGACTTGTCATTGAAGAATTTATGACAGGCCGTGAGGTATCGGTGCTTTCCTTTGTGGATGGAAAGAATATCCGGATCATGACAAGTGCACAGGATCACAAGAGAGCAGGAGACGGAGATACCGGATTAAATACCGGTGGTATGGGAACCTTTTCTCCCAGTCCCTTTTATACAGAAGAAGTGGACAGCTTCTGCCGTAAATATATTTATCAGCCTACTGTGGATGCCATGCTGGCTGAGGGCAGAGAGTTTAAAGGAGTGATCTTTTTTGGACTGATGCTGACGGAGAAGGGACCAAGGGTTCTGGAATATAATGCCAGATTTGGTGATCCGGAGGCACAGGTAGTGCTTCCCAGAATGAAAAATGATATCATAGAAGTGATGGAGGCCTGCATTGATGGCACATTGGATCAGATTGACCTGGAGTTTGAGGACAATGCAGCAGTCTGTGTGGTACTTGCATCTGATGGATATCCGGTCAAATATGAAAAAGGATTTGTGATCCAGGGTCTTGAGAAATTCGAAGGACAGGATTCTTATTTCTGCTTCCACGCAGGAACAGCCAAAACAGAAAAAGGGATTGTGACAAACGGAGGACGAGTCCTTGGTGTAACAGCAAAAGGGGCTGACCTGAAGGAAGCCAGAAAAAATGCATATGCTGCGACGGAATGGATTACTTTTGAAAACAAATATATGCGTCATGATATTGGAAAGGCAATTGATGAAGCCTGAGCATGTGGGAATGGAGAAGGTGACGTAAGATGGATATGAGACGTGCGATATTCAGCATGGGTGAGCTGCACAGGCCGTCCTACTGTGAAAAATGTGGCGGGGTTCTTGTTTACAAGGGACTTGGTGAATATGAATGTGAAGAATGTGGACATCAGGAATATGACGATTATGGAAAGGTACGTAATTATCTGGATGAGCATAAGGGAGCAAATGTAGCTGAGATATCAGATGCCACAGGTGTAACTCATAAGTCCATACGTGATATGATCAAGGATAACCGGTTTGAGATCATTAATAATGCCGGTGGTTATATACGATGTGAAATGTGCGGTGCTAATATCAGCAGCGGCAGATTATGCAGTAAATGTGAACAGCTGTATCACAGGCAGCTTGAGGAAGAAGCCCGCAGGATGAGAAAATCCGGTATTCAGGGAGGTAGTGAAGGCTTCCGTGAAGAAACCGGAGAGAGGCGCTTTATAAGAGAAAGATAAGGAGAAAAGAAGTGAAGGCAATGAAAGCTTTATTTCAGAAAGAAACCTGGATCAGAGGAATGCTTGGTGTGGCAGCTTTTATTATGGTTGTGTCACTGCAGACATTTACCAGTCTGGCAGCTTCGGGAAAGGTAGTGGCGGAAACTGCAAAGATCCGTTCTGAAGCAAGCACAAGCAGCTCAGTGGTAGGGAGCACAGTCAAGGGAAAGACGATCGATATTGTAGGAGCTGTAAAGGATTCTTCGGGAACCGTGTGGTATAAGGTGCCGAATGGTAATAACACCTATGGTTATATCCGTTCCGATCTGGTAGAGACATCAGATGATATTAAGGTAGAGGCAGCACCTGCGGCAACAACAGCAGCTGCCACAGAAAAGCCGGCAGATACCGTACCTACATCTATTGGTGAACAGGCGGCTACGGTTGCGGTTGAAAGTGCAAAGATACGTTCCGGTGCATCCACTTCGCATGATCCGGTAGCATCCCTTTCCAAAGGGGAAAGCATTACCCTGATTGGAGAAGCAACAGACAGCGCCGGAAAGAAATGGTATCAGATCCGTTTTACCAAGAATGGTTCTTCCAAGGAAGGCTATATCCGTTCTGACCTGATCACCATGGGAGCTTCTTCTGATGGAGCAGCAAATACAGATGGTTCACAGACAGATGGAACTGATACAGCAGATGCAGACGGATCTGAAGAAGCTTCTGCAGATGGAGAAAGCACAGAAATACCGGAAGAAACAGATACTGAAGAATCCCAGGAAGAAACCCCGGCAGAACCGGAACACAATGATTATGAAGTAGTATACAATGATGAAACCTACTGGCTTTATGATAATGTAAATGGCACCATGATGTCAGTAACGAACCTTCTTGACGTAGTAAATCAGACAGGAGCTGACAATGAAGCACTGCAGAAGCAGGTAACTACAGAAAAGATTATTATCATTGTTATGGCAGTGATCATGGTGATACTGATCGCAGCAGTGACTATTCTGATCTTTAAGCTGAAGGATGCCTACTATTACGAGGATTATGAGGATGAAGAGGATGAGCTCCAGGAAGAAGAGCCGGAGCCACCTGTCAGGAAGAAGAAAAAACAGAGCCGTGATCTGGATTATGAAGAAGAACCGGTTCCAGTAAAGAGGAAACGGACAAGGGAAAGAGAAGATTTTTATGAAGAAGAGGAAAGACCTGTCCGGAAAAAAACAAGACAGGAAGCAGATCTGACAGCGGCAGAGGAAAAGCGGCCTGTGAAAAAAACGTCAAGAAAGGCACAGAATTTTCTCGTAGATGATGATGAATTTGAATTTGAATTCCTGAATATGGATGACAAAGATCTGTAAATAAACTACGAAAGAGAAACGGGAGGAATAGCGGTGCTATTCCTCCCTGTTGTTACCGTGTGCCTCGCGGCGCACGTTGCTAAAGTGGAGCTGCCAGTGACAGATCCAGCAGAGAAGATTCAGGGGTAACTCATAAAGACAGGATAAGCTATGATTATAGAAATTGATTTTAACAGTACAGAAGCAATTTATATCCAGCTTCGGAATCAGATCGTATATGGGATCGCTACAGCCAGATTTAAAGAGGGGGATTCTCTTCCCTCTGTGCGGGCGCTTGCAGAAGAGATCGGCATTAACATGCATACGGTAAATAAGGCATATACTGTGCTGCGTCAGGAGGGCTTTGTCCAGATGGACAGAAGAAGAGGCGCAGTGATCGCAGTCAACGCAGATAAGCTGATGGCACTTGAGGAGATCGATACAGAACTGCATAAGCTTCTTGCCAAGGCAAGCTGCAGGGGCATCAGCAGAGATGAGATCCATGCCATGATCGACGATATCTATGAGGAATATGGAGGAATTTAAGATGCGTTCGAATTATACAGAAAAGGCGCAGAAAGCGCTGAAGCTGGCAGAAAAAACAGCTGCCAGGATCCATTCGGGCTATGTGGGGACGGAACATATTCTGGCAGGACTATTAAAGGAAGGAACCGGTGTGGCGGCAAGGGTTCTGACTGAAAACGGGGTAGAGGAAGAGCAGCTTCTTACCATGATCAAAGAACTGATCAGTCCGGATGCAGCTGTTGTTACAAAGGACAGAGAACAATATTCGCCAAAGGCAGAGGCCATTTTACAGGAGGCTGACAGACAGGCAGACCGTTTCCGAGCAGATAAGACAGGAACTGAGCATATCCTGCTGTCACTGCTCAAAGAGAGTGAATGTGTGGCAACAAGACTTCTCCGGACTATGGGTGCAGCCATACAGAAGCTGTATATTGATACGCTGGCAGCAATGGGTGAGGATCCTGCATTATATAAAGAGGATCTGGCGATGAAACAGAAGAACAAAAAAAGTGCTGCTACACTGGAGCAGTATAGCAGGGATCTGACTGCCCTGGCGAGAGATGGCAGGCTGGATCCTGTGATCGGAAGAGAACAGGAGATCCAGCGTGTGATCGAGATCCTGAGCAGAAGAAGCAAGAATAACCCCTGTCTGATCGGAGAACCCGGTGTCGGCAAGACAGCAGTGGTAGAAGGACTGGCACAGCGTATTGTGGCCGGGGAAGTACCTTTTACTGTGCAGAACAAGCGTCTTCTTACCATGGATCTTTCAGGAATGGTAGCCGGCTCCAAGTATCGTGGTGAGTTTGAAGAAAGGCTGAAAAGAGTGATCCATGAAGTGCAGGAGGAAGGAAATATTATCCTGTTTCTGGATGAGATGCATACTATTATCGGTGCGGGTGGTGCAGAGGGAGCCATTGATGCTTCCAATATCTTAAAGCCTTCACTGGCAAGAGGGGAATTGCAGCTGATCGGGGCAACTACAGTGGCGGAGTATCATAAATACGTGGAAAAGGATGCAGCACTTGAGAGAAGATTTCAGTCTGTCATGGTAGAGGAGCCTACTGTGCAGGAGGCAGAGCGGATCCTCAAGGGGATCGTCCACAAATATGAGGAGCATCACAAGGTGGTGATCACAGAAGAGGCGGTCAGAGCAGCGGTAGAGCTTTCAGAGAGATATATCAATGACAGAAATCTGCCGGATAAAGCGATTGATCTGATCGATGAGGCTTCAGCAGCAGTCAGGCTGAAGGCAACCCACGTTCCTGAAAAGCTGAAGAAAATGCAGGAGGAGCTTGCAGCATATGACAGAAAAGTGGAAGGCTTCCTGAAGAAAAGAGAGTTTGATCAGGCAGGAATATGCAGGGCAGAGCAGGAAAAGCTGATCCACAAATATGAGAAGGCCTGTGAGGCAAACAGGAAGAAACAGGAAAAGGATGAGCTTAAGGTAACAGAGAATGATATAGCTGAAGTTGTGGCGGCATGGACGAAGATCCCAGTGAAAAAACTGACAGAAACGGAGAGCGAAAGGCTGATGAAGCTGGAAAGCATCCTGCACAAGCGTGTGATCGGACAGGATGCAGCAGTCAGTGCCGTATCAAAAGCAATACGGAGGGGACGGGTCGGCCTGCAGGATCCGGAAAAACCGATCGGATCCTTCCTGTTCCTTGGCCCTACAGGTGTAGGAAAAACAGAACTCAGCAAGGCACTGGCAGAGGCTATGTTTGGATCGGAAAATGCCCTGATCCGTGTGGATATGTCAGAGTATATGGAAGGTCACTCTGTATCCAAGATGATAGGATCGCCCCCTGGATATGTGGGATTTGAAGAGGGAGGACAGCTCAGTGAGAAGATACGCAAGAATCCCTATTCAGTTGTATTGTTTGATGAGATCGAAAAGGCACATCCGGATGTATTTAATGTGCTTCTCCAGGTGCTCGATGATGGACATATCACCGATTCCAAGGGAAGGAAGGTCAGCTTTAAGAATACGGTTCTGATCATGACTTCAAATGCCGGGGCACAGCGCATCATTGCGCCAAAGAATCTGGGCTTTGGAGTGGCAGAAACTGAAAAACAGAACTATGACCGGATGAAGGAAGGGGTCATGGAGGAAGTCAGAAGACTGTTTAAACCGGAGTTTATCAACAGGATTGACGAGATCATGGTATTCCATCCGCTGACCAGAGTGGATATGGAAAAGATAACCACACTGCTGTTTCATGAGCTTTCTGCGAGATGCGAGAAGCAGCTTTCCATTCATCTGAGTGCATCAAGAGCACTGAAGGAGCATCTGGTAGAGAAATATGCGGACTACAAGATGGGAGCAAGGCCGTTAAAGCGTGCCGTGCAGCAGGTAGTGGAGGATGCACTTGCGGAGGAGCTTCTTTCAGGAAGGATCAAGGCCGGGGATACGGTATCTGCAGGTTATCGAAAAGGAAAAGTTGTTTTTGACGTTAAGTAAAAAATAGATTATACTAATGCTATCAACAATTAATACAAATGCATACAATGGAGGAAATAAGGATGGCTGTTGTGAAAGAGCTGATCCGGACAGAAGCGGATGGCAGCATAAGCTTTGGAAATCACAGGCTTGAAACCAAGCAGAAGGTTGAGGATTTTGAGCATGATGGTGATCAGTACAAGGTTAAGACATTTAAGACAATGACTAAGCTGGAAAGAAATGGTTTATTTGTATATGAGTCCGTACCGGGAACCAGTGTATTAAATTTCAGAGAAACCGAAAAAGGTGTCAGCTTCCTGGTGGAAGGAGACGAGGATGCACAGATCACAGTAGGTCTGATGGAAGATACCGAGTATGTAGTCTATGTGGACGATCAGAGTATTGGCGGTATGAAGACCAATCTGGGCGGCAAGCTGAATCTCAGTGTGGAGCTTGCAGGAGCAGGAGAAGTTAAGGTTGACATTGTAGCAAGATAAAGTAAAAGCCTTCTGGCCTACCGGTCAGGAGGTTTTTTTCAGAAAGGGAACAGGAAGCATGGCAAAAGCAAAAGGTACAGTTTTTTTCTGTCAGAACTGTGGATATGAGTCAGCAAAGTGGATGGGGCAGTGCCCGGGGTGCCGGGAGTGGAACACCTTTGTAGAAGAGACTGTGGTGACAGGAACTGGTAAGGGCAGTGGCAGAAAGACGGGAAATCCACATACAGCGGCAGAGCCGGAGACACTTTCGGATATTTCACTGTCGGAGGAAGAGAGGACAAGCTGTGGAATTCGGGAGCTTGACAGAGTTCTTGGCGGCGGTATCGTGGAGGGATCTCTGATCCTGGTAGGCGGTGATCCCGGAATCGGAAAGTCCACATTGCTTTTGCAGGTCTGCCAGAGGCTGGCAGCAGCAGGGAAAGAAGTGTTGTATGTATCCGGGGAGGAATCCCTGCGGCAGATCAAACTCAGGGCAGCGAGACTTGGCGAATTTACAGATCATCTGAAGCTGCTTTGTGAGACAGATCTGGATACTATTGAAGATGTCATTCAGAAAAAACGCCCACAGATCGTTATCATCGATTCTATACAGACCATGTCCATTGCTGAGGTATCTGCCGCACCGGGAAGTGTTTCCCAGGTAAGGGAGGCCACCGGTATCCTGCTGAAGCTGGCAAAGGGACTGAATATTTCTATTTTTATCGTAGGACATGTAACCAAGGAAGGAACCGTAGCAGGACCAAGGGTGCTTGAGCATATGGTGGATACTGTTCTTTATTTTGAAGGTGACAGACATGCCGCCTACCGGATCCTGCGTGGAGTAAAGAACCGGTTTGGCTCGACTAATGAGATCGGTGTGTTTGAGATGGAATCGGATGGACTTAAGGAGGTTACGAATCCGTCAAGGATGATGCTCAGCGGAAGACCGGAGGACGCCAGCGGGTCGGTTGTAACCTGTGCCATGGAGGGAACAAGACCGATCCTGATAGAGATCCAGGCACTTGTCTGCCACAGTAATTTTGGTATCCCGAGACGGCAGACCACAGGGACAGATTTTAACAGAGTGAATCTGCTGATGGCAGTGCTGGAAAAACGGCTTGGCCTGCAGCTTGGTAGCTGCGATGCCTATGTCAATATTGCCGGGGGAATCAAGATCATGGAACCGTCAATTGATCTTGGGATCGCCATGGCTGTGGTTTCCAGCTTTAAAAACCGGGCAGTGGATGGCAGCATCATAGCTATGGGAGAAATCGGACTGAGTGGTGAAGTGCGGGCTGTCAGTATGATCAAGGTACGTGTACAGGAAGCGAAAAAGCTGGGATTTACCTGCTGTATTGTACCTGGGGTATGCCGGGAAAGTCTGAAAGATATAGAGGGGATCAAAATTATTTATGTGGACAGTGTGAGTGAGGCTATGGATCTGATCTGAGGTAATTATTACGGCTTTGTAACATTTTTTTAAGAAAATATTCTTTTCTATTCAAATTTACGGACTCCTGTGATAAAATAGTAAGGTATGTTTGTCGAAAATTACGACAATTCACAAAGGAGCAGGGAATGGATAAGAAAAAATGGATAAAACATATACCGCTTTTTATATTGGAACTGGTAGTTCTGATCGCAGCAGCGGGTGCTTTATATGTAGTTCTCCGTACGACAGGAAAAAATGGTGTAAAGAAGGACAGGATCGATACAGAACATATTGCTGTCAATGAGGAAGTAAAGGAGAAGATACAGGAAGAGGAAAACGGAGAAGGCGAAGAGACGAAGACATATACAGGAGTTTATAATATTGCTTTTTTTGGAGTAGATGCCAGAGATGAGAACCTCGGCAAAGGAAATAACAGAAGTGATACCATTATGCTCTGTTCTATCGATATGGACAAACATGATGTGCGTCTGATCTCTATCTACAGAGATACCTATCTGAATCTTGGCAATGATACCTACAATAAATGCAATGCTGCCTATGCCAAGGGGGGACCGGAAATGGCTCTTGGCATGATCAATATGAATACCGATCTCTACGTGACAGATTACATAACCGTTGGTTTTGAAGGACTGATGGAGGCAGTGGATGCTCTTGGCGGTGTGGAGATCGATGTGAAGGAAAATGAGATCAGCCATCTGAACAATTATCAGATCAGCATGGCGGGAACGAGTGAAGACCAGAAAACCTTTACAGCGACAGCAGGTGTTGATTATGAACCGGTTACAGAACCGGGATTGCAGACACTGAATGGACTGCAGGCAACGGCATACTGCAGGATCCGTTATGTGGGTGATGATTTTGAACGTACCAAAAGACAGAGGGATGTGTTGATCGCCATGATGGAGAAGGCAAAGGGTGCCTCTGTGGGAACGCTTATGAGTGCCATGAATGCAGTGCTGCCTCATGTTGTTACCTCAATCGATGTGGAGGATATTGCTGCTGTCCTGAGCAAAGTAGGAGATTACAAGG
>NZ_JAXXXI010000039.1:0-15608 GCF_037359455.1 Suilimivivens sp. | reverse complement strand
GTGTGATTCGTTCTTTGATTAAGCGGCTGATCGCCTCAGCATCCTTTTGAACATCGGACAAGCCAATAGGTTTCCGGTCATCAGAGATTCCGAAAAACAGAGTTCCGCCGATTCCATTAGAAAAGGAACTGACACTTTTTAACCAGCTTTTGGGTTTCTTTATTTCAAGTGCAACTTTGAAATCACATTCGGTTGCTTCAGCAATTAGCTGTTCTATCATAAAATCCTTCCTTTGAGGTATTGGTAGTTTCTTTATATTATACCCATAAGGAGAGTTTATTTCAACGATAGGCACAAAGAGTTCAGAGAAAATATTTTGAGAGGAGAGCTTTTTATGGCAACTACAAGAATCATGCCGCTTCATGTCGGCAAAGGCCGCACAGAGAGTCGGGCGATCAGTGACGTCATCGACTATGTAGCAAATCCACAGAAAACAGATAACGGCAAGCTCATTACCGGCTATGCGTGTGACAGTCGGACTGCGGATGCAGAGTTCCTTCTGGCAAAGCGGCAGTACATTGCCGCTACCGGACGAGTGCGTGGCGCAGATGATGTGATTGCCTATCATGTGCGCCGGTCCTTCCGCCCCGGTGAGATTACCCCGGAAGAAGCAAACCGGCTGGGCATGGAATTTGCCAAGTGTTTTACCAAAGGAAATCATGCCTTTGCGGTCTGTACTCACATAGACAAGTCGCACATGGATCATCCTTTTCAAAAGTTTGTATAAAGCGGTAAAATTCGTCCTTTGTCCAGAATGAAAGGCTTTTCTGCTTCTTACCAACGGCATTACCGGCAATAACACAGGGATTTACAGACAGGCCATAGAACCGGATCGCAAAATTGAAAATACTGGATAATTCTGTGACAAGGTTTTGCATATATCCGGGAGAAAGGGGCTTTCCAGTCTGCCCTGTTGCTTCCTTCAGATCAGATTGCCACTTCCGTATGTCCTTTGCGTCGATAGAATTAAGTGGCTGCCTGTTGAAGTATGGCAGGATCCAGATATCTATCCGGTTTTTCTTTGTTTCGTAGGTGATCAGCTTACAGTGAGCCTTTTTGTCCGCTAGGTACAGATCAGCAAGGACCCGGAAGGGCATGGAGGGTTGTGCAGACTGCTTGGATAGAAAGTCCTGTTCCCACTCCTTGGCATCTCGCTGCAGCTTGAAGCCCCGCTTCATCTTCTGCTTTTT
The DNA here is from genome assembly GCF_037359455.1 of Suilimivivens sp. Lineage (NCBI taxonomy): Bacteria > Bacillati > Bacillota > Clostridia > Lachnospirales > Lachnospiraceae > Suilimivivens > Suilimivivens sp. Next base: position 14,418 of record NZ_JAXXXI010000039.1, on the reverse strand, counting down.
GGCACCGGTATAGTCGGTGTAGTAAGTTTTTACATAAAAAGTATTTCGTTCTTCGTCCTTAAATACTGGCATTTGTTTTCCCTCTTTCCATGTGCTGACGGTGGTATGGTAAAAGAGAAAAATAAAATTGCGTATGTTATTATTTCAATTTCCTGTTGCTTAACGGGGGAAGGGTGGTATACTATACTTAACAAGAGAACCGAAAGCTAGATAAAGCCTAGCCGCCGGCAGAGTAAATTGTAATAAATAAGCGCCTTACTTTACCAGAGCGAGGGCGCTTATTTACGTTTTATAAGAGTTACAACAAGGGTTATAACTGCGCAAAGCATAATTACAAACTGGATCAGATCCTGATATGTAACCATTGGCACCAGCTCCTTTTGTATAGCGTCCGACAGATGACATATTGCCCCTTCGGTTCCCTTGGTAAATATATTATGTTATCAATGTGCGGGGACACCTGCCGGACAGGATGAAAGGACTGTATGGCAGAATCGAAACAGAAGTAAGAACAGGTATGTCCCGTGTAGCTAAAATGATTTCCAGAAGCAGGAAAAGTTGATAAATACTTATAAAACATGGCAATAAAGGATTTGTGCATATTGCTATGTAAATTCCAATCCAGAAGGTCAAACAGCTGGTATATTCTGTCGAATGGTGGTAAAATAGATTCATTCCTGAGGAAAGAGCAGATGAGTGATTCAGATAGATTCTGAGTGACAGGGTAGGGAGAAACAGAAAATGAAACGAAACGGAAATATCAGTGAGTCAGGGAAAATGCTGATCCTTGGCATAGGGATTTTGCTGATTTTTGCAATCATAGTGATTGTGCTGGTTGTCCGGATGAAGGATGATGTCAGGAAAAGGGATGCTGTTGTGGAGACACTGCAGCAGGAAATTCCGGAGGACGGTGAAGGACAGGCGGAATCCGGCAGTGAAACGGAAGACGGAAGGGAAGCTGCCAGGCAGGAGAATGCGGCAGATAGTGAAACGGAAGATGGCAGTGTGCAGGTAGGAGCACTTGAGGATGAAGAGGATCCACAGGAGCAGAAAGCAGCCGAAAATGCTGGAGGCATTGCTGTGGCGATAACCAAGGGAGCAGAAAATACGGTGCCAAAGTCAGCAGATGAAACCGGACAGCAGTCCATGGGGGTCGATGTATCCAAGCATCAGGGAAATATCGACTGGGCGAAGGTGAAGGCTTCCGGTGTGGAATTTGCCATGGTACGTGTGGGATACCGGGCGAAAAGTACAGGGCAGCTTTATGAAGATCCTACTGCCAGATATAATCTGCAGGAAGCACAGGCAGCAGGGATCAGGCTTGGGGCTTATTTCTTTTCCAGTGCGGTGACGGAGGAGGAAGCCAGAGAAGAAGCCAGGTTTACAACAGACCTGATTGCAAAGTATAAAATCACCTACCCGGTAGCCTATAACTGTGAAGGATTTCAGGATGCAGGGAATAGACAGTATGCGCTGAGTCAGACAGAACGTACAGGTCTTGCCTGTGCATTCCTTGATGAAGTGGCAGCGGCAGGATATACGCCTATGTTCTATGCGTCAAGAAACGAGCTTGCAGGAAATGCAAGCTGGGATACGGATATCCTTGCATCCAGATATAAGATCTGGCTTGCCTGGTATCCAAGTGTTATGACAGAGCAGGCTGACTATTCCGGCAGCTATGCCATGTGGCAGTATACCTGTCAGGGAACGGTAGATGGAATTTCAGGAAAGACAGATATAAATACTGCTTACTTCAGCTATACGAAGGAAGCAGAGGCAAAGGACGATACTCCTGCAGAGAGGGTGACGGTGAATCCTGAGGTAGGGATTAATTTTACAGAGGTCAATGAGACTGTGACAGCCAAGCAGGAAACCAATCTGAGGACAGAGCCGAGCACGGCAAGCGATGACACGATCGTAGGAAAGCTGACCCATGGAGATACAGCGACACGGACCGGTGTTGGACATAATGGCTGGTCGAGGGTGATCTATCAGGGACAGACTCTGTATGCAGTAACCAGCTATCTGACAACAGATATGGAGGACACCGGGCAGCAGGCACCGCCGCAGGGACCGGTCTATACGCCTGTGGGAGATCAGGTGACAGCCAAGCAGGAAACCAATCTGAGGACAGAACCGAGTACGGCAAGTGATGACACGATCGTGGGTAAGCTGCACAATGGAGAGGCTTTGACGAGGATTGCAACTGGAGACAACGGCTGGTCACAGCTTGAGTATAACGGACAGACGGTATATGCAGTCAGCAGTTATCTGATGCCTGCCGGCTGAGAAAATAGAAAACAGACAAGGAGAGACAGATTATGTGGGCTTATGAAAGTGTATTTTATCAGATTTATCCTTTGGGATTTTGCGGAGCACCCTTTGAAAATGACGGAGTGCTGACACACAGGATCAAAAAGGTGGAAGAGTGGATTCCTCATATGAAAAGACTGGGGATCAATGCCATTTATTTTTCACCTGTTTTTGAGTCTGACACGCATGGCTACAATACAAGGGATTATAAGAAAATTGATGTCAGGCTTGGAACCAATGAGGACTTTAAGGAAGTGTGCGACAAGCTGCATGAAAATGGGATCAGGGTTGTGCTGGATGGCGTATTCAATCACGTGGGAAGGGGGTTCTATCAGTTTCAGGACGTTATTAAAAACAGGGAGAATTCTCCTTATCTGAACTGGTTTCACATCAATCTTTCGGGTAATTCAGGTTATAATGACGGACTTTGGTATGAGGGTTGGGAAGGCAATTATGATCTTGTGAAGCTGAACCTGCAGAATAATGAAGTAGTGGAGCACATCCTGGACGCAGTGAAGTACTGGATCGATACCTTTGATATTGACGGACTTCGGCTGGATGTGGCATATTGCCTGGATGAGAACTTTGTCAGAAGGCTGCGCAGCTTTACCGACAGCCAGAAACAGGATTTCTTCCTGCTTGGGGAGATGCTGCATGGAGATTATAACAGACTGATGAATGATGCCATGCTGCATTCTGCTACCAATTATGAATGTTATAAGGGATTGTACTCCAGCTTTAACAGCATGAATATGTTTGAGATCATTCATTCTCTTTTAAGACAGTTCGGTCCGGAAAACTGGACCCTTTATAAGGGAAAACATCTGCTTTCCTTTGTAGATAATCATGATGTGACAAGAGTGGCAAGTATTCTGCAGAATGATAAGCATCTGCCACTGATCTATGCACTCTGCTTTGGTATGCCGGGAATCCCCTGTGTCTATTATGGAAGTGAATGGGGAGAGAAGGCAGACAAGAGTGAAGGGGATCCGGCACTGCGCAGGTGCTTTGATGCCCCGGTATTTAATGAGCTGTCAGAGTGGATTTCCAGGCTGGCAGAGGCAAAGAAGCATTCTGCTGCATTGAATTATGGGGATTTCAGATCTGTGCTGCTGACAAACAGACAGTGTATCTTTGAAAGAAAGACGGATGGAGAAAGAGTACTGGTAGCGATCAATGCAGATGGGGAACCGTTTACGGCGCATTTTGATGCAGGATGCGGTACGGCTGTTGATCTGATCACGGGACAGAACCATGATTTTGGTGGAGGAAGTGAACTGCCTCCGTACAGCGCTTATTTCTGGAAAATGGAGCGTTAGACGGGAGCCGGGATACCGCAAGAGAGGATCAGGGATTCAGAGAAAAGACAGTAATTGGAAGGAAAAATGGGGTCAGGAACAGTGATCAGTGAAGGACTGATGGATCAGATGATCCGTATCATAAAGGAGGGCGGAGAGATTATTCTCTCCGCCCGGCATATCGGAGAGACGGTGACAGCCAAGGAGGGCAAGGGTAATTTTGTCACAGCATATGATAAGAAAGTACAGGCATTTTTGTTTGAAAGACTGGGAGAGCTTTTGCCGGAAGCTGTTTTTGCAGGAGAAGAGGAGGAAAGCCATCCGGATGTCAAAAATGGCTATGCCTTTATCATTGACCCTATTGATGGCACTATGAATTTCATGAAGGGATACCGCAGGAGTGCCATTTCAGTCGGACTTCTTAAGGAGGGGGTGCCCTGTGCCGGAATTGTATATAATCCCTATGCCGGTGAAGTATTCAGTGCCATCAGGGGTAAGGGAGCATTTCTGAACGGAAACAGGATCCATGTAGCAGATGAAGGTCTGTCAGAGCAGCTTGTCCTGTTTGGAACATCCCCATATGATCAGGAGCTTTATGAAAGGACGTTCCGGATCTGCTATGCACTGTTTCAAAAATGTCCTGATATCAGACGAAGTGGATCAGCAGCCATTGATCTGTGTGATGTAGCTTGTGGTAGAGCCGGACTTTATTTTGAACTGATGCTCAGTCCCTGGGATTATGCGGCTGGCTGCCTGATCCTGGCGGAGGCAGGAGGAAAAGCTGTCACACAGGAAGGAAAGGAGCTCACCTTTGATCAGAAGAATAGCGTAGTGGCAGGAAGCATACTTACAGTAAAGGAGGCTCTTTCCTGTATGAAGTAATAGGAAGGCCAGAGGAGACAGAATGGAATACACAGTTTATCAGCTTGCTTTTTTCTTTTTTATTTATTCTTTTGCAGGATGGTGTATCGAGGTCTGTTGTGCAGCCATCCAGAAGCGGAAGTTTGTAAACAGGGGATTTGTAAATGGACCTTTGTGTCCGATTTATGGATCAGGTGCAGTGTTATTTGCTATATTTTTGCCGGAGCTTAAAGAGGCTCCTTTCTTCCTGTTTCTGGCAGGTGCTATTCTGGCCTCCATACTGGAATTTACGACAGGGGCGCTGCTTGAAAAGCTGTTCCATAGAAAATGGTGGGACTACTCTGATATTAAGTGGAACTATGAAGGATATGTGTGTCTGCCTTTTTCCCTGATCTGGGGTGGTTGTGCGGTCATTTTAAATATGTTCCTGAATCCACTGCTGGTTAAGCTTCTTGGTATCATGCCAAAGCTTCTGATAGTGATCATTATGATCGCCCTTACGGTGGTTCTTGTGCTTGATACAGTGGGAACCACGCTGGCGATCCGTGGTCTGCAGAAGAAGCAGGTTCAGCTAGCAGAGTTTACGGAGGGTGTCAGCCAGGTATCAAAGCTTCTGGAAAATGCTATTACCAGACGGATACAGAAGCGTATGGACAAGGCATTTCCGATGCTGGAAATACCGAAGATCAAGAGACAGAAGAGAACGAAGGAAAAGGAAACTGTATTTGCTGAGGGATGCAGCTTTTATAAGCTGGTCAGCCTGTTTTTTATCGGTGCATTCCTCGGAGATATTACGGAAACAATTTTTTGCCTGATCACAGCAGGAAAACTGATGAGCAGGAGCAGTGTTGTATATGGTTCCTTCAGTATCGTATGGGGACTTGGCTGTGCGTTTCTGACAGCGATCCTTTACCGGATAAGGAATAAGAACGATTCCTATATATTTATTGCAGGAACACTTCTTGGCGGTGTCTATGAATATATCTGCAGTGTGTTTACGGAGCTTGTATTTGGAACGGTATTTTGGGATTACAGCAAATTTGCCTTTAATCTGGGAGGCAGGATTAATCTGCTCTACTGTTTCTTTTGGGGAATTGCGGCAGTTGTATGGATGAAGCTGCTGTACCCGAGACTTTCTGCCTGGATTGAGAAGATTCCCATGAAAGCAGGTAAGATCATCTGTACAGTAATGCTGGTATTTATGATTTTTGACTGCCTGCTGTCAGCAATGGCACTGGCCAGATACACAGAGCGGAACACAACAGGAAAACAGGCACAGAATGAAGTCGAGAGCTTTCTGGATGAGCATTTCGGAGACGAAAGAATGGAGCGGATCTATCCAAATGCTAAGATAGTGGATTGAAATTTAGGAAAACGGGTTTCCGGAGATCAGGATATGATTTCGGGAACCTGTTTTTTATGTCATAGGAAATTACTCCGTAATGTTCCAATGACATAAAAAAACCTCCGGGCAGGACCGCACTGCGGCGGAAGGGTAGATGTCGCATGGAGCGACCCGCCGCAGGCGGAGAATCCTGCAAGCAGGATTCTTTTTTATATAAGCTGTTGACAAAACAATATTATATATCGTATAGTATGAAATAGAAAATATATTATATGATATATAATATTATAAAAATATATATGATTGCTGCTGCAGGAAACTGAAGTGAGGAAGAGAACGGTAAGCTGCATCAAAGCATGGGGAAAGGAGAGAGGGCATATGGTTTTTAATACAGGAGCAGCGCTTCTGGATGCCATTGTACTGGCTGTTGTTTCAAGATCGGCAGAAGGGGCTTATGGCTATAAGATCACGCAGGAAGTAAGGCAGGTTATTGAATTGTCAGAGTCAACGCTTTATCCGGTACTGCGGAGGCTGCAGAAGGATGAATGTCTGGAGGTTTACGACATGGAATGCGCAGGACGGAACCGGAGATATTACAAGGTAACCGAAAAGGGAAGAAGTCAGTTAAATCTGTATGAGAGCGAATGGTACCGTTATGCGGCCAGAATTAATAGTATTTTCGAGGGAGGAGTAAAGTAATGGGCAGATGGGAGTTTATGAGAAAACTGGAGGAGCTGCTTTCCGATATATCACCCAGTGAAAGGGAAGAAGCCCTTCAGTATTATAATGATTATTTTAATGATGCAGGCAGGGAAAATGAGAAGGAAGTGATCCAGGCGCTTGGCTCTCCGGAGGAGGTAGCGGAGATCGTCAGGTCAGGACTTATGGATGACCCGGATAAGGGAGAATTTACCGAAAACGGATTTGCCAGCCAGCAGAAGGCAGCACGACAGAATGAGATCATTCAGTCAGAGAAGGTGGAAGGCAGCCGTGAAGCAGGGCAGGAAGAGGAACAGGGAACCTGCAGGGGGAGTCAGAATAGAGCGGCTCAAAATACAGGCAGCTTTGCAGAAGGAGAAACAGAAGGCGGAAAAGAAAAGGATGGGCTTCCGACCTGGGCGATCGTGCTGATCGTGATTGCCTGTGTTGTTTTATCACCGGCTATTTTTGGAATCGGCGGTGGGGCATTAGGTGTACTGGTTGGTATTATTGCAGGGATCTTTGGTATTGTGATCGGTATCGCGGCAGCCATGGTGGCTTTATATGCAGCAGCAGCTGGTCTTGTAGTGTTTGGAATTGCTGCCCTTTTTGAAACACCATTGATTGGAATTGGTCTGATCGGCGGCGGACTTCTGTGTGCCGGACTTGGTGTATTGTTTATGATCCTTACTGTGCTGATCTTCCGGGAAGGCATTCCGGCACTTATCAGAGGATGCAGGGCATTGTGGAAAAAGATAACAGGAAAGAAGGAGGAGTGCAGGGCATGAGAAAGTTTTATAAAGGGAGTCTTATCACGGCAGCCTGTCTGATCGGGACGGGGCTTATCCTTACTGCGGCCGGAGGTGCTGCCGGTATTCACGAAGCATATGGGATATTGAAGAATGAAGCCGTAGACTTGGAAATCATTGATCACTGGGATATGACAGATGATATGGGTGAGACCGGAAATACAACAGGAGATGAAAATATGCTGAATAATACAGAGGTCTTTATCGCAGAGAATGTGGATCAGCTGGCGGTTGATGTGGGAGCCTGCAGGCTTGTTGTGAGGGAAGAGCAAATGGAGCAGGAACAGATCCGGGTTTCCTATACGGGAAATGCAAGGATCAAATGTGAGATGGATGGAGATGAGCTGACAGTAAAGGGGTATCAGAGAAAATTCTGGCTCATTTCTGGAAATAGAAGAGCTCCGGAGATTGTGATCACCATACCGGAGGGAAGAAAGTTTTCTGAAGTGGATCTGAAGACAGGAGTAGGGCAGGCTGAGATCTATGACCTTAAGGCAGATGAGATCAGTATAGAAGCAGGAGCAGGGGAAGTCATTATGAGCCAGGTGGCAGCAAAGGAAATAAGTATGAAAGCCGGCGCTGGCTCTCTGGAAGCAGAAAAGATGGACGTGAAGGATATAGAGGTCTCTGTAGGGGTTGGAAGCTTCAGCTATGAAGGAAAAGCGCCGGAAGAACTGGAAGCAGACTGTGCTATGGGAGAGATTGTCATGAAGCTTTCCGGAAAAGAAAGTGATCACAGCTACAGTGTCCGCTGTGCAGCAGGAGAGGTAAGGATTGGAGACCATACCAGCTCCATGCTGGCAATAGAAAGGTATATTGATAATGGTACCGGCAGTGAATATTCTGTAGACTGCAGTATGGGCAGCATCAGCATAACCTTTGCAGGAGAATAATCAGAGCCGGCATATGGATGATCAGTCGTTCTTTTCCTTGGAAAGGGTGAAGAACAGTCCGGCCTTCTTGAGGGCAGGACGGAGCGCCATATAAATCAGTACAGATACGATCGTGGAAGTAACGGCATTGATGGAGGTAGCAGTTACATTCCAGGCAAGAGTCAGCTCGGCAGCGGGCTTTCCAAGGATCAGAAGCTTATAGAAGTAACCGATCAGGGGATCAAAGATCACATTGAAAAGAAGTCCGGCAACGGAAGCTAAAATGGTCCACTTCAGTACCTTCTTCTTATCGGTTTCAATGGAAATCCTGCCGATCTTATGTGCCACAAGACCAGTGATCAGACCGATGCAGAGCTTTAAAAGGAAGGTTTTGGGAGCATATACGATATAAACAGGATCCAGAAGATCACCAATAGTCATACCGATGGCACCGCCAAGTCCGCCATAAAATCCACCGATCAGGAGAGCGCCGAGAACACATACGGCATTGCCGAGATGGATGGAAGTAGCATCACCGCCGGGCAGAGGGATCTTGATCTGCAGAAAAGTGAATACTACATAGGACAGTGCGGCCAAAAGGCCAGTAAACGCAATTTTCAGGGCTGTTTGATTTTTCATAATAGATTCCTCCAGTAAATTGTGATATATATTTCTTATGATGCTCAGTATAATAGAATCTGGTATTTAAAAAAGTGCCAGATGAAAACTTTTTAATAATACCAGTTGCAAGAAAAGGTGGGTTATTACAGAATAAATGGAAGAAAATAAACAGAGCAGAGGAAAATCGCTGATAGAGACAGCACAGGGAATGGGACTCAGCGGCAGTACCCTGAAGGTCATAGCTGTGCTGTCCATGATTGTGGATCACTGGTGCTATCTGTTTGCGGAGCAGGGAACAGATATTTATGAAATCGGGCGTATGTGGATCGGACGGGTGGCTTTTCCGATCTTCTGTTTCCTTCTGGTAGAAGGGTTTCAGAAGACAGGGTGCAGGAAGAGGTATGGGCTGAGGCTGCTTTTGTTTGCTTTCCTTTCGGAGATCCCCTTCGATCTGTTCCGTTATGGAAAGGTGTTTTCCATGGAGGGCTGTAATGTTTTTGTTACCCTGTTTCTTGGTTTCCTGTTAATGGCGGTTACCAGGTGCGTGGCGGAGAGTGAAGCGGGTGAAGCTCGGAAGGCTGTTTACAGGCTGCTTGCTCTTTTGTTGGCGGTGGGTGCAGCATATCTGATCCACAGTGACTATAGCTTTTATGGTGTGATCTCCATATATATTCTTTACATGTTTCGATATCAGAGGCGTCAGCAGCTCATGATGGGCGCTCTCTCATTTCTCTATGAGCCAACAGCTCTTGCAGCCTTTGTCCTGATCGCTTTCTATCATGGCAGGCGCGGACTTAAGGTCAAATATTTCTTTTATCTTTTTTATCCCATTCATTTACTGGTGCTGTATCTGACATCACAGCTGCTGCAAGGATAAGTCAGATGGAAAGGTCAAATATAAACAGATTCTAAAGAATTATAAAAAAAGTGGAATCTGTTTGACATCTGATATTTATCCTGCGTATAATATCAAAAGTTAATTAGTTAAATATTAAATAATTAATTATAAGAAGGGAGGTATGTAACGTGAAAGACGATCGGAGCAGGAGCATATGTCTGCTTCAGACAATCAACAGAAATATGAGACGCTGTGTGGAAAAGAAGGTGGCTGGAACAGGTGTGTTCAGAAGCCAGCATAAGCTGCTTATGACACTTGGAAATCATCAGGACTGTTCCCAGACAGAGCTGGCAGAAAAGCTGGAAATCTCACCGGCGGCCGTTGCAGTATCCCTGAAGAAGCTGGAAAAGACCGGTTATATCAGCAGGCAGTGCGACAGCAGGGATAACCGTGTGAACCAGATTGTGATCACTGAAAAAGGGCAGGATATGATCCGCAGAAGTGTGGAATATTTCCGGGAGATTGATGAAAATATGCTGAAGGGTTTTTCGGAACAGGAAATTCAGGAACTGAACGGACTGCTGACAAGGATGCAGCAGAACGGAGAAGCCTATTATCAGAGCCTGGATCATGGTGAATGAGAGAAGAGGCAGCAGGGAACGGAACTGGCGGTGAGCACCCAAATGACAGCAACGCATGGTTCAGATGTGCACCTGCAGGAGCTTCAGGATAAGAAAAAAGAGGAGATGGAAGAATGAAAAGATACTGGAAGTATATAAAGCCGTATTTACCGGCATTTATATGCGGACCTCTGCTGATGATCGTGGAAGTCATCGGAGAGGTGCTTTTGCCGAAGTTTATGGCAAATATCATTAATATTGGAGCAGCAAACCAGGATGTACCCTATATCATCACTATGGGGATTGTCATGGTAGTGACTGCTCTTCTGATGATGGCAGGAGGAATCGGCGGTGCTTACTTTGCGGCCAAGGCGGCGATCAGCTTTGCAGCAGATATCAGGAAGGATACCTTTGAGAAGGTACAGAAATTTTCCTTCGCCAATCTGGATCAGTACAATACCGGTTCACTGGTAACCAGACTGACCAACGATGTAACCCAGGTACAGAACCTGATCAATATGGCGCTCCGTATGATGCTCCGGGCGCCTGGTATGCTGATCGGGGCGCTGATCATGGCATTTATGATGAACAGAGAGCTGGCAGCAGTGATCCTTGTAGTGATCCCGATCCTTGTGATCCTGATCGGAATTGTGATCAAAACAGCATTTCCCAGATTTACCATCATGCAGAAAAAGCTGGATACGCTGAATTCCACGATCCAGGAGATGCTGACAAATGTCCGTGTGATCAAGTCCTTTGTCAGGGGAGATTATGAGGAGGAGAAGTTTTCAAGGGCCAATGAGGATCTGAAGAAATCCAGCTTAAGTGCCTTTAATGTAGTGATCCTGAATATGCCGATCATGATGCTGATGATGAACCTGACGACTCTTGGTGTGGTATGGTTTGGCGGAAAGCAGATCCTTGTCGGCAGGATGCCGGTCGGTGACCTGACAGCCTTTACTACTTATATTGTACAGATATTGATGTCCCTGATGATGCTTGCCATGGTGCTTCTGCAGAGCTCAAGGGCAATGGCATCCCTGCACAGGATCACAGAGGTGCTGGATGCCAGGATTGATCTGACAGATGAAAACAGCGCTCAGAAGGATAAGAGGGTAGAGAATGGAACTGTAGAGTTTAAGGATGTTTCCTTCCGTTATTATAAAGAAAACAAGGAGCCTGTCCTTTCCCATATCAATTTCAAAATAGACAGTGGGAAGATCCTTGGCATCATTGGCTCTACGGGAAGCGGCAAGACCACACTGGTACAGATGATCCCAAGGCTTTATGATCCGGATGAAGGAGAAGTTCTGGTTGACGGGGTCAATGTCAAAGAGTACTCGCTGGAGCATTTGAGAGAGGGCGTTGGAATGGTACTGCAGAAGAATGTCCTTTTCTCAGGAACGATCCGTGAAAATCTCATGTGGGGAGATGAAAATGCTTCTGAGGAAGAGGTGGAAAAGGCGGCAGCAGCTGCGCAGGCAGGCTTTGTCAGAGACTTTACAGAAGGCTATGAAACAGAGCTTGGACAGGGCGGTGTCAATGTATCCGGCGGTCAGAAGCAGAGACTCTGTATCGCAAGAGCACTTCTTAAGAAGCCGAAGATCCTGATCCTGGATGATTCTACCAGTGCGGTAGATACGGCAACAGAAGCAAAGATCAGAGAAAGCTTCTCCGGACTTTTAAAGGAAACAACAAAGATCATTATCGCACAGAGGATCACTTCTGTCATGGAAGCGGATGAGATCCTTGTGCTGGATGAAGGTGAGATCGTGGGAAAGGGTACGCATGAGGAGCTGCTTAAGACCTGCGAGGCTTACCAGGAGATTTATTATTCACAGATGGATAAGGAGGCGAGCGGACAGTGAGAGAAGAAAAGCTTGAATATCTGAAGAAAAAATATGAAAGCCGCTTAAATCCGAAGAATGACGAAACGCCGGGCGGTATGCCAGGGGGCGTACCCGGCGGACGGAGAGATGGACGGAATGGAGCCAGACAGGGAATGGGCGGAAAGCCAAAGAACCTGAAAAAGACAATAGGAAGGCTGCTTTCCTACATTGCCCACGAAAAGGGAAAGCTGTTTCTTGTATTTTTCTGTGTGATCGCAGGAACAGCAGCAAACCTGGCAGGCTCCTATATGCTCCGCCCTATCATCAATGGACTGACGTCTGAGAACGGAAGCGTGGCATTTCTGCTAAAGGGTGTCCTTGTGATGCTTATGATCTATCTGGTCGGAACACTGGCGCAATATATGCAGCAGAAGATCATGATCGGTATTTCCCAGAATGCGATCCAGAAACTGCGTAATGAGCTGTTCCAGAAGATGCAGAAGCTGCCGGTCAGATATTACGATACCAATAACCACGGCGATCTGATGAGCCGTTTCACCAATGATGTGGATGCAGTAGGGGAAATGTTGAATAATACTGTAGTACAGATGATCTCCGGTCTGATCAGTATCATCGGAACCTTCAGCCTGATGCTGTATACCAATGTATGGCTGACACTGATCACAGTTGTGATGATCCCTCTGATGCTGCAGGCAGTAAAGAAGATCGGAAGCATGAGCCGGAAGTATTACCGTGCACAGCAGGCTGCACTTGGTACCCTGAACGGTTATATTGAAGAGACTGTAACCGGACAGAAGGTTGTCAAGGTATTCTGCCACGAGGAAGAGGCAAAGGAGGAGTTCGATTACCTGAACACTGATCTTCGGGGAAAACAGATCAAAGCACAGTTTTTTGGTGGTATCATGGGACCTGTGATGGGAAATATGGGACAGGTGAGCTACTCCCTGACAGCGTGTATCGGTGGTATCCTCTGTGTACTGCGTGGCTTTGATATCGGTGGACTGACTGTGTTTGTAAACTATTCCAGACAGTTCTCAAGACCGCTGAATGAGATCGCTATGCAGGTCAACACGATCTTTTCCGCACTGGCAGGCGCAGAGAGAGTTTTTGCAGTAATGGATGAAGCACCGGAAGCAGAAGATGCGGCGGATGCCATTGCCATCAGAGAAGAGGAAGAAGGCTTCTGCTATGTGATCCCTAAGACGAATGCAGCAGCAAAGGATCAGAGGATCATGACAGATATTCTGCGCGAGGATGCAGAGTATTATTATAAGAAGGTAAACGGTGCCGTTACCCTGGAAGATGTAACCTTTGGCTACAATCCGGACAAAACGATCTTAAAGCATGTGTCCCTGTATGCAAAGCCGGGACAGAAGATTGCCTTTGTAGGATCTACAGGGGCAGGAAAAACGACGATTACCAATCTGATCAACCGCTTCTATGATATTAACGAAGGCAGTATCACTGTTGATGGCATTCCAGTAACAGCGATCAGGAGAGATGACCTGAGAAGAAGTATCGCCATGGTGCTGCAGGATACACACCTCTTTACCGGAACAGTGAGAGAAAATATCCGTTATGGACGGCTGGATGCCACAGATGAAGAGGTAGAGCAGGCTGCGAAGACGGCCAGTGCCCATTCCTTTATCATGCGCCTGGAAAATGGATATGATACCTTGCTGGAAGGAGATGGCGCAAACCTAAGCCAGGGACAGAGACAGCTTATTAATATTGCAAGAGCTGCCATTTCCAAAGCACCGATCCTGATCCTGGATGAGGCAACCAGCTCTGTTGATACCAGAACTGAGAAGCATATTGAAAAGGGAATGGACAGACTGATGGCACAGAGAACCACCCTTGTGATCGCACACAGACTTTCTACCGTAAGAAATGCAAATGCCATCATGGTACTGGAGAATGGCGAGATCATTGAACGTGGTGACCATGAGGATCTGCTTGTACAGAAGGGACGCTATTATGAGCTGTATACGGGTCTGTCTGAGCTGAGCTAAGCATTATATGCAGACTACACTTTATCGGGAGGGGAAACGATGTTTATTGAAAACAAAATACTGATTGGCAGATCCAGAGACGAAAAGTCAAGGACTTTTTCATCAAATTCACAAAGAAGTCACATTTTGCGGACTTCCTCACGGAGCATACGCTTGATTTTGTCCTCCATCGTCTCCTTGGCGGTCTCGCTGAAATGGACACGGACGATATAGGTGGTCTTGCCGATCTGCTTTCTGACAGTCGGGCAAGTGGCGGTGTTGGTTGCGGTATTGTTCATTC
>NZ_JAXXXI010000038.1:0-27550 GCF_037359455.1 Suilimivivens sp. | reverse complement strand
GAATACCTCCAAATACCGTTTTTTCGTTCTCTGCGACTTCCCGATAAACGGGAAGCTAATTGATACTATCATAAAATCTTTGCAACACGATTGCCAACTCTTCCGGAGCTTCTATGTTTGCTTCATGACCTGTTTTAATAAGTTCATGGAAGTTGGAATTGTTCAAATAATGACAAAGTTCTTTTGAAGTTTTTTTGTTTGCATTGTCCTTCTCTCCACAAACGATTAATACCGGACAAAACACCTTATGAAGTGAGTCACTGAAATCTAATTCAGCCATCGTACCACATAGGTTAATAAGACAATTTCTTCGTTCTCCTTGTCGCATTCTGATGAGAATGCTGAATATAATTCCTTATATGTAGCAGCTTTCCCTTCTAACATCTCTGATAAACTCAAACTGCAACTGCTTTTCGATACTTTCGTTTCTTTTATTACTCTATTCCAACTGTCTGGTTTTTGCCCTAGTCCATGCAAATATAAATACTTCATTTATTATCGCCCTTCAAATTTATATTTCACGCTTTCTATCACTTTATATGCCTGTATCTGAAATATCAAGTTACAAACTTTATTGGGAATAGGCACCTGTGCCGCAAGGGGAGAATCCCCTTGTATGAAATCTCTGATTTCGCTGTATTTTCCATTTTGAGATTTTTTTAAACTGAGAATGGCACCGCAGGTCGCACGATACAGACAAATGTAATTGCCTGTATAGAAGTGCGCTCTTAGCTTTGCTAAGAGATTTATGCCGTATCCGCCGTGTTATCTTTTTTCGACTTCTGACGCATTCTGCCAGTTTTAATAATTGACATGTCTGCTCCTGTTACTCATCATCTGTAAACTCCATCATCTCATCAACGGTGCAGACCAGTTTCTTGCAAATCTTCTCAATCGTCTCCATTGATACATACTGGTTTTTTCCCATTCGGGCAAGAATGTTTCCACTGATCCCGGTGAGGTACTGCATCTCTATCCGCTTCATATTTTTATCTATGAGCATTTTCCACAATCTGTTATAACTTACGCCCATAAGCTACCTCCATATTTCTCATTCAAATATATTTTGATTATATCATGATTCGCACCTTCGGTGCTTACCGTTGCTTCGCAACTATCATGATCCAATTCGCCGTTCGCCAATCATGCAAGCATGTTGGCTCTCTTGCGCTCATTATATCACGTTTTCGTTAGGTTAAATACCTGTAATTTTTGAGTGGCTTCGAGCATAGCGCATATCTTCCGATAAATCTTTCGTGACGGTCTGCGATTGCCTCCTTCGAGCTTATAGTAATAACCGGGTGCAATCTCTATTTGCTCTGCAAAAGCCTTCTGCGACAGCCCCAGAGCCGTTCTAACGCTCTTTAGCACTTCGGTATAGGGTACGGCAAGGAAACGGAAGAAATCATCATAGAGCAAGGACGCTTCAATTTCCAAAATATCTGCCAGTTTGACAGCTACATCATAAGGGATAGACTGCTTTCCGTTTTCATACATCGTAACAGTCGCTGGTACAATATCCAGCTTTTCTGCTATATGCCTTGTTGTCATCTGTTTTCGCTGACGGTAGTACCTTAGATTATCGCCCTGCAAATTAGTCTTTGGCTTTTCTTCAAAAGGTATTGTTAAATGGAGTAACAGCTCGCCCTGGTGAAATTCACACAGCGATGTGTGATTGAAAACACCATTGCAAATACTATGTGGTACTTGCATTCCCATTTTGTATGCGCCAAACTATTATTGTCCATTTGGGGCCTCCTGTGTTTTTTATTTGTGGTTTGCAAACCCTCATTTATTTTAACACAGGAGTTTTCTTTTATCTAAAGATTTCCCTCCCCTGCATAGCAGGGGGTATTTTCACTGTGACACAACTAACTAACGATAAGCACCGCTATATAGAGAAACCTGTACTGCGGTGCTTATCTGTATACAAATATATCGCGAATTCTAATACCTTTAACAAATTATTACTGCTGCTTTACAAAATCTCGCGAACTTTTTCTGACAATGCTTCTGCCAACTGTGCATGACCTTCCCCGGTTAAATGCATAAAATCAATTTGATTAGGCGCCGCTGTAAGGACACAGTTTGCGTCCAGATAATGGCAGTCTGTAAGTTCAGCAATTTCTTTGTATTCGGCAGCTAAACGGCGAGATTTCTCATCACATCCAACTCCCATCGTATCGCCCACCTCCGTCTGAATATATTCCGGTGCAATGTTTTGCGGTACTACAACCAAAATATTGGGAACACCGTCTTTCCATGCATCCAATGTAGCTTTTGCCTTTAAAATCAAACGTTTTAATCCCAGGCCGATACAGGCGGCAGAAGAACCGAACCTTTCTTTTGTATCATTCGTTCCCAACATAATAATCAATAAATCTACTGGTTCATGACTCATAAGACAAGGATAGATATAATCCAATCCAGAAAGACCTTCATGGATCGGATCGGAAAAACAGGTAGTTCGGCCAGAAAGACCTTCTTCCAGAATCAGGTAATCGGCCCCCAGTTTTTTTTGCAAAAGCTGAGTCCAACGATGACTTTCATCAAAACGACCTCCTGTTTCTGCACAATAACCATGCGTGTTGGAATCTCCAAAACATAAAATATGATTTCTCATAAATTTTATCACTCCTTTATTTCTGTTATCAGCTATGAGCAAAGCTCCACACACCTATTATTTATGCGACTTTGCGAGGCATGGCAAGCCTCGTTATCACTACTAACTTCATAGTAACAACCAACTCCTAATGGTACAATTAAATTGACAAAATTAATCACACTTGAAAAGAGCTGATTGCTATCTATCGTCAAAAAATTTTACAGGATATCCACCTGTTCACATCACAACCGGTTGCCAGATTCCTGTTTCAAAAATACCGGTCAAGAACGAATGTTTGTAGGAAATCAAAACTCTATCACTAACTTAAATACATTCGCACATATCAGTTTGTTGGCAGTTGCAATTGCAGCAATCACTACATTTTCCAAGCAGTCTTACCGTAAACTAAAAAACAATCAAACGGACTGCATGATTTTCAATATGTGTTTTGCTCATCTCTATCTGTTATCAAAATCATATCATTTTTAATTCCAAAAATCAATCATGAAAGAAATTTCTTTCATTGATTTTTCCTTGAAAAAAATTTTGGCCATGTTATAGTGAAAATAACGAAACTGACATTCCCTGTTCCCAACGAAACCATATCATCATTAAAAGGAGGCTACTTCATATGACGCAAAAAAATCAGGCAATCTTCGAACAAATCAAGGGCGGACTGATCGTATCCTGTCAGGCTCTTCCGGATGAACCTCTTCATGGTTCTTATATTATGTCCAGAATGGCATATGCGGCTATGTTAGGCGGTGCAGTAGGAATACGCGCCAATACCATACCTGATATTACAGAAATCAAAAAAACTGTAGATCTTCCTATCATCGGTATTATAAAAGAAGTGTACGAAAATTCTAACGTCTATATTACGCCCACAATGAAAGAAATTGATGCTCTGGTTGAATGCGGCGTAGAAATCATCGCCTCTGATGCCACCGATTCTGAAAAGCGTCCCAGACCTGATGGAAAATGCCTTGATGAATTTTTTAAGGAAGTTCGTGAAAAATATCCGGACCAGCTTTTTATGGCAGACTGCTCCAACTATGAGGAAGCGATTCATGCGGCTGAGATCGGCTTTGATTTTATTGGAACTACTATGAATGGATACACAGAATACACCAAAGGTGTAACTTTGCCTAATATTGATTTAATGACCCGACTGGTAAAGGAATGCGAGAAGCCAGTGATCGCAGAGGGTGGAATCTGGCTTCCGGATCAGTTGCGGGCAGCTTTAGACGCAGGCGTTCATTCAGCGGTTATCGGAGGTGCAATCACAAGACCGTTAGAAATCACCAGACGCTTTGTAGCTGCCATCAAATAAAGAAAAACGAGGATTTCAAACCTATGAAAATTGCAGCTTTGGATATTGGCGGTACTTCCATCAAATCCGGGATCTGGAACGGTCATAATATGGAAGAAACCGGAGAGATTGCCACAAACGCCAAAAACGGCGGACCGTATGTCATTCAGCGAGCTATAGAAATTCTTCGTTCCTATTCCGGATTCGAAGCCATCGGTATCAGCACAGCGGGACAGGTCGATTCCCAAAAAGGAATAATCCGATATGCCAACGAAAATATTCCCAACTATACCGGAATGCCAATACGGCAAATTCTGGAAGAAACCTTCGGAGTTCCCATTGCCGTAGAAAATGACGTCAATGCGGCTGCTATGGGAGAAGCTCACTTTGGCGCAGGAAAAAATCATCCGGATTTTCTGTGTCTGACCTATGGAACCGGTGTAGGTGGAGCCATTGTCATCAATAAAAAGATATATAGCGGAAGCATGTTTTCCGCAGGCGAATTTGGTGCCATTACAGTCCATCCAGAAGACATCCGGGATCATGATCCGTTCAGCGGCTGTTATGAACAATATGCTTCCGCTACCGCACTTGTAAAAAAAGCGAAAGCATATGACGAAAGACTGGAAAATGGCCGGATTATTTTTTCACGCTTAACCGAAGAATCCGTAAAAAAAATCGTCGATGACTGGATCGATGAGATTGTTTATGGTCTTACGACCGTTATTCATATTTTCAACCCCTCTTGCATCGTTCTCGGAGGCGGTGTCATGGCTCAGCCTTACATTTTACAACAAGTACAGCAAAAAACAAGTAAGCGAACCATGAGCAGTTTTCATAATGTCGAACTGAAAACCGCTGAGCTTGGGAATCACGCAGGTATGCTTGGAGCAGCATGGTTAGCATTACAGAAAGGTTCACTTCACGCCAGGTGATTTACTCATAAAAATTAAAACAGAATATACTCGATTTACCAAAGCAGAAAAAAGTAGCCAATTATATTTTTCAAAACCATGGAATTAAAAGGGTATCAGGAATTTAATTTCTTAGAATCGAACCCAAGGTTTATTGTATGCAGGATTCTCATATGCAGGCCATAGTAGCTTCCACGATGTCGGAGAATGAAGTAGCCATTCTTTTTTCTTATTCCGGAGCGACCAAGGATACTATTCACGTGGCAGAAACCGTAAAAAAGCCGGAGCAAAAATCATCTGTATTACTCGCTTTATCAAGTCTCCTCTAACCTCCTATGCAGACCTTACGCTCCTGTGCGGTGCCAATGAAGGCTCACTTCAGGGAGGTTCTACCTCCTCTGAAATGAGCCAGCTCTTTTTGGTAGATCTCATGTATACAGAGTATTATCGAAGATACTATGATTTCTGCAGCAAAAACAATGAAAAAACCTGTGGATCAGTCGTTGAAAAAATATGGTGACTTGTTTCCATCCCTGCCAGCTATAACCTATTCGATCCAGTAATGAGGCTGTTTTTTTCTGTCATTCAATGCCTGTATGGTATTATTATACATAAATTTCTTTTCCTCATCTTCATCTACATAGTAATAATAAAGAATATCCATCATAGCAAGCAAAGGAAGCTGCGGCGAAACAATATTTCCTCCATACATATACTTAATAGAAGGAATCAAGACCACCTCAGTGCAAAATTCTTTGAAAATTTCTTTATCATTGGCCGTAAACAGAATTGTTTTTGCCCCTCTGGCATATGCCCCTTCTAACAAATAGAGAATCTCTTCGCTTTCTCCGCTTAAACTCATGCCAATGACCAGCTTATTTTTATCCTGAAAGACCGTACACATCCTGATTCGATCTGCTTCCTGCAGAGAATTAATATTTACTCCAATACGCATAAACCGCTCTTCCATCTCACTGGCCGCCAACCCGGAGCTTCCTTTTCCACAGATCCAAACCTGTTCCGCCCCATTGATATATTCCACAATCCGCATCATCTGCGCCTCATCCACCAGACTATACGCCTTATTGATAATCTCCTGATAAATATTGAGTACCTTCCGCACATTGCTCGTTGTGACCTCTGTAAATCTGGACTCTGCAATACTTTCTTTATAGGAATATACAAATTCGCGATACCCCTGAAATCCGCATTTCTTTGCAAATCTTGACAAGGCTGCCATGGATACAAATAATTGCTCCGACACACTTTTTGCAGACAAATCCACAGCTTCCCGATTCGTAAGAAAAAAATCGGCAATGCTCTTTTCTACTTGTGTAAAAGACTCATATTTCACTTCAATGATCGGAACAATGGATTTTACATATTGATCCATTCTTAATCAATACCTCCTGCTTCTATCAAAAAATGCTGTCCTTTATTTCTCCAGCAAAAATTTTAAGTATTCATTTTCAAAAAAATTATTTAGTTCATGCCCATGCTTGGGATATACAAGATGCCGTTTTTCACATGCCAAAGCATGAAATACAGCAAACTGAGCGGACGGTGGAGATACAAAGTCCCTTAAACCGGTACTCATAAGTACCTTTGCTTTTACCATAGAAGCAAAATTTTTCACATCCATCAGGGCAAGCTTCTCAAAGATTTCTTTTTCGCGTTTATGTTCCGGATCATGCCATCGAAAAAAATACGTTAGCCCTTCATATCCGTTGGTATCAAAATCCATTTCCCATACTCTTTTATAATCGCAAAGCATAGGATAATGTGCAATACATTTCTCTATCTCCGGATACAATGCGGCACAGGCAATAGCCTGACCTCCACCTTGCCCTTCACCATACACATAAAGTGAACCGTCATCCATGCCGGATAATCGTTTTGCCACCTCAATCCACAAAAAAGAATCCTCTATTAAATGATACAGATACATGTTTTCAGGGATATCCGAAAGCCCCTGAAATAATAGGCTACCGGCAGTAGGTCCCACTCCGCTTTGTCCAGACTCACTCATGCCACCCTGGCCTCTCGCATCCGGCGCCAACACCCCAAACCCTAACGCTCCGTAACGACTCAAATGAAACCAGCCTCTGGAAGCGCCCGGATAATCATGAAATGCAATCACCATTGGAACCTGTGTCTTTTTCTTTGGTCGAATGTATTTTGCACGA
Organism: Suilimivivens sp.; assembly: GCF_037359455.1. Taxonomy (NCBI): domain Bacteria; kingdom Bacillati; phylum Bacillota; class Clostridia; order Lachnospirales; family Lachnospiraceae; genus Suilimivivens; species Suilimivivens sp. The sequence continues at coordinate 20,533 of NZ_JAXXXI010000038.1, read as the reverse complement.
AGCCATACCTGATCTGTTGCCTGTATAGTAATCCGAAAATAACTCAATTTTGGATTTTCATACTCCACAGCTTCTTCTTCGATTCGTAAAGAAAATGCGCTCACCTTTTGCTTGCTCTTCTCCCAAAAGAATTCAAAATGCTCCGGCATCGGATCCCTACCCAAATACTGCCGTAACTGCTCCAAGGATACATCTACTCCTGGCACACAACCGCCTCCTCTCCGAAAAATGCAATCAGTTTATCGTCAAAAGCTGCTATTTCCTCATGTCCGAATTCTGGAAATATCAGATGTTGCTTCGGCGCTCTGATTTTAGAAAAAACGGCAAACTGTGAGGATGGCGGACAAATTTCGTCCATCAACCCAGTTCCAAACAAAACCGGACAGGTAATTCGTTCCACAAAATTCTGTACATCAATATATCCCAGTTTTGTAAAAAACTCCGTCAAATGCTTTCCTTCCGGATCAAACCATCTGGTATAATAATTGAGTCCATTATACACAATTACATCCCGATCCATATCCCAGGCTCTCCGATAATCACTTAAAAACGGATATAATGCGGCGCAGCGCCGGATATAAGATGAATTCAAAGCTGTACACACAAGTCCCAACCCAGCTCCCTGGCTGGCTCCGTTCACATAAATTCTCTCACAATCCAGTTCAGGAAGATTCATTGCCAATCTGACCATCAGGCAGGTGTCCATAAACACTTCGACATAATACATCTTTTCCGCATCTCCATCCACGCCCTGAATAATATGATCAGAAGCTGTAGTTCCCGCTCTGCCCCCTAAATCTTCACTTGAACCGCCTTGACCCGGACAATCCATGGCTAAAACCGCCATTCCCATTCCTACAAACGACGCCTGCTCAAACCATCCTCTGGAAGCGCCCGGATATCCGTGAAACTGCAAAACAACCGGTACTTTCTCCATGGATTTTGGTCTTATATATTTCGCATGAAGTTTTTCGCCATTTACACCCTCAAGCCAGACATCAAAAAATTCTGTCTCCGAGGTTTGAGGAAGGTCTGACGGTATTATTTCATAACTAAACGGAACCGACCAGGCCTTTTTCGTCATCTTATCCCAAAAATTCCAGAAATCGTCTGGAACTGGCGTGCTACCTGTATAACGTTTCAGTTCCTCAAGAGGCATATCCTTTCTCGGCAATGTAATCAAACCTCCTCTATCCGCACCTTAAAAATTGCCTTTTTTATTTTCTGAGATTCTTTTGCAATGACTCCTGTTCGATGTCCATCCTCCGGAAAACAAACCAGAAAATCGCCTTCATGCAGCGTAACCTGCGCAGCTGCCTCACCGGTCAGCGGAAGGAAATCATCCTGTGGGACGTACTCTTTCTGCTCCATTGTCCGAATAAAGCCAATATCTATTTGTTCGTTTCCTCTCAGCATCAAATGAATATCCAAATATTTCCTGTGTGCTTCCCAAAAACGTTCTTCCCTCTGCACCGTCGTATACTCCGCAATGTTTACATAAAATCGTTCTCCCTCAATGGGATAAGACCCCGGGTTCAATGCTTCTAAATCATGCGTTTCTGCATAAGCAAAACATTCCCTGATACGTTCTTCTAAAAAACCATAAGTAGTTTGTTGATGAATATTTCCAAATACCATATCTGCTCTTCCTCACTCTTCATTATTCGTATTGCTATCATCTTTCGGCAACCATTTCATGGCATTCTTATAAAAAATACATTCTTTCTCTTCTTCAGAAAGTTCTGCAAATTCCATTCTTTGCTTCATCATCGGTATATGATGAAGAGGCGTATCTGTCCCAAACAGCAATTTTTCAGCTGTCACATTCCTTACTGCCCACTCGATCAATCCGTTCAGTATACTTCTTGCGCTGGAAACATCCGTATAGATATTCCCATAGCTTGCCTGTTTGATGGCCCGAATCTGATGTCCAATATCTCCATCCGACCCACATCCCAAATGAGCGACAATCACTGAAACCGTTGGATACATATCTGCAAAAGGGACAAATTGTTCCGGCATACTGAGCGTTTCTCCGCTATGGGACAATAACAAAGTATGGTTCTCGTTACAAAAAGCAAACACTTCTTTTCCATAGGCTTCGATGGAGTAACCATGGGCATCCGGATGAATTTTCACGCCCACACATTTTCGATTCTTTAAGATTTTCTCTGCCTGATGAAAACTTGCAGGCATCAACGGATTTACAATAACCCACTGGTAAATCCAATCCTGTTCCTCTGCCAACTCTTCCATATAACGATTTGCATCCAAAAGCGCATCTGTGTTGTCCGGAAAAATTCCTTCCATCGGAGAAATACAGGCTGCTGTAATTCCCTGTTGTACATAGTTTTTCTTTAATGATTCCAGAGATATTCGATACATCTCTTTTTCCAGATTACTTTGAGGAAACCTCTCCGGATTCCCAAAATGCCCATGGATATCGATTGCTTTGTGCATAACCGCTCCTCTCCATGTTCCAAAAGCAGGGGAGCATCGCAAAATCATTAAAGCACTACCTGCATGATTTTCAACACTCCCCGCCTTATTTAAAGCTTATATTTACGATTGTTTCCTATTTGTTATAAATGACAGAACCTGCACGTCCCTCATCAATTACCACATTTCCTTTTTCAACATAAGCATCCAATGCTTCCTTGGCCGTTTTCTGTCCGGTCAATGCTGCCTGAAGTTCTGGGAACAATACATTTCTCAGTTCATTATAACCAGGCATATTATTTGAGAAATTGTAGATATACTGCGCATTTTTGTCATATGCCGGAAGCAGGGGCAGTTCGTCCTTTACCTGTTCTGCTACGCTGGCACGTACCGGCATCGTATTTTTAGAAGCCAGAACCAATTCCGGATCGGTACATACATACTTAATGAAATCTTTCGAAGCAGCAATTCTGGTCTCATCATTGGTATTCATGGCCATGAAACCAGACACATAAGTAAAGGAATTGGGATGTGGATCGCCCGGGATATTAGCCAGTCTTGCATCAAAGCTTTCAATGGCACCGGATCCCATATCACTCTTCAGATTCGTATAAAGCGTACTGTTGGTAAAACTTACCGCTATCTGCTTATTCTGGAACATTGCGTTACAGTCGTTTGAAGTCAGAGATTCTGCACCCGGAACCGTCAGACCATTCTTATACAGATCAAGAATGTACTCCAGAGCCTTTACACCTGCCTCATCATTCACACACAGATGACCGTTTTCATCAAAGAACGGGCTGCCAAACATTCTCAAATAACTCAGATTCCAAGTGTCTGCCTGATTGTTCATTGCAAACAGAGACATGGGATATACGCCTTCTAAATTATCTCTCAATCCGGTCAGAATTTCCTTAAACTCGTCTGGAGTCCAGGTTACAATATCATATTCTCCGCCAATCCATTTCTCAAGTCCTGCCTCTTTGAACATATCGGCATTATAAACCAGAGTACCCGGCATGTGCGCAAATGGGAATACAAAGGTCTCGCCCTCCACCTGACAGTTCTCCCAAATTCCTGCTGCAATATCTTTTCTGTCATCTTCGCTTATGATATCATCAATCGCCACAATATTCCCCTTATGATAGAACGAAGACATTGTGAATGCGCCTTCGTACACAAGATCCGGAAGAGTATTGGTCTCGGCTGCCACATTCAGCTTCTCATCACGGGTATCACCGGCAATTACCTCTACATTCACCGTCACATTGGGATGCATAGCATTATAGCGCTTTGCAGCTTCCTTAAAGAAACTGTCATAATCAGCTCCCGGCTCATCGCCGCTGAAAACGCCCTTCCAACTGGGGGTCAGCCAAAGAGTCAAAGAAACCGGTGCTTCTTCATCCCCCTTAGCTGCCTCAGTGTCCGCCGCAGTAGCCGCCTGTGTTCCCGAATCTGCAGCTGTTGTCGAGGTTTCTGTCTTTCCTCCAGAACCGCAGGCAGTCAAAGACAATACCATCACCGATGTCAATACCGTCGCAAGCAATTTCTTTTTCTTCATAAAAAATCCTCCTTTTTATTATTTATTAATATTACTAACTTTCATTATTCTTTTACCGATCCCATGGTAATACCGGCAGTAAAGTATCTTTGGAAAATCATAAAGATAATAAGCATGGGAATCGCTGCCACTGCTGCGCCTGCCATTTTATACCCATAGTTAGGACTGATTTCCTGCATAATACTGGCCGTACCAACCATCAAAGTCATCATGTCCTTACTTCTGGCAATCAGCATCTGCCACAAATAATCATTCCATATATTTACAAAATTCAGAATGAATAGTGCTCCGATACCCGGTTTCACAATCGGAATAATCAACGTTGCGAAAATCTTAAATTCACTAGCTCCGTCTAATTTACCTGATTCCCGGATGGAATCCGGAACCGTATCAAAGAAACCTTTTAACAGGAACACACCAAACGTACTGGCCACGTTGGGCAGAATCATTCCCGAATACGTATCACTCAGATCCAACTTCGTAATAATCTGAAACAGCGGCACGATGAAAATTTCCTTTGGGATCATCAATGCTCCGATAAATACGGCATAAATCAGCATCCGTCCCTTAAACCGCAGTTTCGAAACCGAATATGCCGCCAACGAAGAACAGAGAACCACCAAAAGCGTCGTCGTCAGAGCCACTAAAAAGCTGTTAAATGCCCATCGAAATGCCGGCTGTCCCTTAAAAAGATCCACATAGTTCTGATACCGGAAGGTTTTCGGCCACCAGTCCGGAGGCATCTTAAAGATCTCTGCCGAGGACTTAAAGGAACTTGTAATCAGGTAGTAGAATGGAAACAAGTTAACTATCGCATATAACAGCACCAAAATATTCACAAACAGATCCAACGGCTCCATATGCTTTAGTTTCTGGAAAAAGTTTTTCTTCTTCACTTTTTATCCTCCTTTCCACTCATAGATGCAAACAGAGGAAGTGCAATAATAACTGCCATAATAAACATCAGTACACCGACGGCTGCAGCAATGTTTTTCTTGTTATAATTAAACGCATTTCGGTACAGATAATACATCATCGACATAGACGCATTATTCGGTCCTCCGTCGGACAACAGTTGGATAATAACAAACAACTTCAATATGGAAATGACAGTTGTTACCGTTAAATATAATGTAGTAGCCTTTACCAACGGAATAATAATCTTCAGAGAAATCTGAAGCTTACTTGCACCATCCACCCTTGCAGCCTCTAACATTTCCCCGGAAATTCCGTTCATGGTTGCCACATACATAATAACGCAAGTACCAACGCTGGCTACAATGGTTACAAATGCGATAACCCACAGCACTGTTTTTGGATTTCCCAAAAGATTGATGGTTCCGGAACTTGCCTTCCCCAAATAGTAATTCACCAGACCATTTGCAGGATTTAATAAGAACTTCCAAACCATACCCATTACAACTGCTGAAACGATAACCGGTAAATAAATGCTGCTGCGAACAAAAGAAACATAACGAGGACTCTTGTCAAAAATCGCCAGTGATATAATCATACCCAGAAGGAGCATTCCTCCCGTTACCACTACAACCAGAAAAACGGTATTCAACACACTTTTCTGAAAAAACGGATCCTGAAACAACGTTATGTAATTCTGCAAACCCACAAAGGTATTCTCTACTGCAGTCGTCTTATAAAGGCTTATCCGAAATCCTTCAAAAATAGGATAAATGGTAAACACTGCAAAAAGCAGAAGCTGCGGTAAAACAAACAAAAAACCCGCTATGGATTCACTTCGAAGCTTTTTCTTCCTTTTTGTCATACTTCACTTCTCCTTTGAAATATGGTTGTTCATCAGCAATACTTTGAAATTGCCTCATCAATCATTTTTACACATCTTTCGACATGAACCATATCCTCTTCAAAAAGTCCTGACAACGGCTTTCGAACTCCACCCAATTCGATTCCTTCTCTTCTTTTTATGATTTCCTTGATAGCCGCATACATATTGCCCTTGCAGGAACACATCTCATAAATAATCTTGTCTGCATCGTACTGAATCGGACAGGCTTTCTCATATTCTCCCTTTTTGCACAGCTCAAAAATCTTCAGATACAGTTCCGGCATCACGCCGTAGGTGCCGCCGATGGCTCCGTCTGCTCCGATAGCCAGGCCGCCGACAAGCTGCTCGTCCGGTCCATTAAATACTGCAAAATCATTTCCGCCGTACATCTTAAACATCTGGATATCCTGAATCGGCATAGAACTGTTCTTTACACCCGCCACTCTGGGATTTTTCAGCATTTCATGAAACAGCGGCATCGTAAGCGCCGTTCCTGCCAACTGTGGAATATTATAAATAATAAAATCCGTATCAGGCGCCGCTGATGAGATATCGTTCCAATACTGTGCAATAGAATGCTCTGGAAGATGGAAGTAGATAGGCGGAATCGACGCTACCGCATCGACGCCATGCTTCTGTGCATGAGCTGCCAGTTCACAGCTGTCTTCCGTATTATTGCACGCAACATGTGCAATCACGGTCATTTTACCCTTGGCAACCTCCATTAAGGCTTCCAACTGTTTTTTTCTTTCCTCCACTCTCTGATAAATACATTCTCCGGAAGAACCTCCTACATAAACACCCTTCACACCCTTTTTAACCAGATACTCTGCCCAGGCCTGTGTATGATCTACGCTGACGGTACCGTCCTCTGCATAACATGCGTAAAATGCCGGAATAATTCCCTGATACTTGCTGATGTCTCTCATTGTGTTTTTCTCCTTCTTTTATCACATATTCTTAATTATTCAAACCAACTCGGAAGCTGTTCTTTCATCTTACGGAAATAATGATCTACCTGCTCATCGGAAAAAGTCTGATACGGCGGATAGAGCCGCATCGGAAATTCTGGAATCGAAGCTTTTGCATATAACTTATCATAAGCTGCATTGATTACAGGCGTATTGCAGGTCTCAAAGAGAATTTCCTGAGAAACAGCCACTTCCTTTTCCAGCGCAACAAGAGTATCGATATCCTTTTCGACACCGGCCTGATACAGCTTCCATGCCGTCGGAAGATGCGAAGAAATACTGGAAAACAACATACTGCATTCTCCGAAAAGGCAACCATATCCATAGCCATATTCGCTTAATACAAACTGAATGGGTGTCTCTGCCCTGACCACATTGATAACATCTTCCAACGAATCGTTCATAAATTTCACAGCTGCAAGATTCGGGATCTCCTTTGCAAGTCGAATATAATCCTTTGCACGAAGCAGTTTTTTCGAACGTCCTCCGTTGTTATAATGCATAAATTTACAATCGGGAAATGGATCGCACACCTGATGGAAGAAAATATCCACTTCCTTATCGGTCAGCGCTCCCCAGGAGGGAAATGAAATCTGGAAATCTCTGGCTCCAAGATCGTATGCGATCTCCAAACGTCTGAGAATCTGTGTTGCCGAAAGACAAATCACTCCCACAATGGGCGTTGTATCTGTTCCGGATAATTCGTCGATGAATGTTTTGGTTATCTCAGTAAACTCTTCGTCATTTACAGCATAACCTTCTCCGGCTGTCCCAAAAATGTACACATACTTCAAACCGCCTTCTGCCAGATTTCTGACACCCTTACGAAATAACGCTTCATCAAACGAAAAATCCTCTTTCCAGGGAATCAAAGCCGCTCCTAATCCCATTCTTGAATATCTCTTTTTCATCTTTCTTCTCCTCTCTCGTAACTTTCTCTTATAAACGGCTTACGAAAACGTCTTTCTAAGCCGCAGCATCGCTTCTTCTAAACGAAAACGGGGGCAGGCACATACCATACGAACAAAGGATTCTCCTCCTTCTATAAATTCATCACCCCGTGTCACCGCAATATGAGCCTCATTGACAATTTTATCAATGATTTCATCCTGGCTAAGCCCCGTTTCCCGAAAATCCAACCATAAAAAGTAGGTGGCTTCCGGAACATAGGCATGAATGGCCGGTATATATTTCTTAATATAATCTACCGCATATTCTGCATTGGACAGAAGATAACTTTGTAACGCGTCTACCCACTCTCCTCCATTTTCATAACCGCCGATCATAGCTTCGATACCCAGGGTATTTTTTACCTTCAGGCCAGAAGCTAAAAGCTTCTTCTGAAAACGTTGGCGAAGCTCTTTGTTTTTCATGATCGCATAGGCCGTACATAAGCCTGCAATATTAAACGTCTTAGTCGGGGAATATAAGGCAATTCCGATCTCTCTCGCTTTCTCATTTCCGGTTCCAAATAGTGGTGTAAAAGAATGCGTCAATGTCATATCTGCATGAATTTCATCGGACAACAGATATACTTGATAACGAAAACACAAATCAATTAATTGTGAAAGTTCTTCCCTGCTCCAGATACGTCCTGTAGGATTATGGGGAGAACATAAGATAAACATGGTGACCCGTTCCTCAGACATCTGTTTTTCCATAAGTTCAAAATCCATGTACCAGAAATCCCCACTTCTTTTCAAAGGAGAGGGCACCAGCGTTCTTTCATTATGATTTACTGCATTTTCAAAGGCATGATAGCCCGGAGCAGAAATCAAAATGCTGTCGCCTTTTTCTGTAAATGCCTGAATGGCCATAGAAACGCCGCCCAACACGCTGGCAACAGGCACAATCTCTTCAAAGGATAACTCCTGATGAAGTCTTGTCTTGTGCCATTGAATAATACTCTTCTGATAACGCTCTGGCATCTTCATATATCCAAAAATCGGATGTTCCATACGTTTTTGGATGGCATCCATAATAGCTTTAGGACAGGCAAAATCCATATCCGCCGTCCACATGGGCAACATATCGTCTGCTTCGACAGAATAAGGAATATCATCCCATTTACTGCTGTCTGTATTCCGACGATCAATATCTGCATCAAACGAATATATCATTTCTCACCTCCTTTTTTTCTTATCATAACATAAACATTTTTATTTTCAACACATCTTCACGTAATTAAAAATACTTTCACCATTTTGTTGTATTTACACAATTATTTTTCATTATTCAAAAATATTATGTGTATTATAAACAATCTTTTGAACGTTCTTTCTCAAGAGAACCGGTTTACGGTTCTAAAACACATCTGCATACCAATCCCCAAAATGAACCTCCCGCCCGCCTGGAGGGCTGATCCTCTTCTTTCGCTACCTCCACAGCCTCTGTAAAGCGGCAGGCACAGCGAATGAAACGAAGATCGTTGGCTTCTACCCAGGCGATAATATCTTCTTCACGAATCAGATACAAAGAACGGATCAGTTCCATCCCCGGAAAATTAGTGCTGTGAAGTTTGGACATCATAGTCTGAATCTGCCCCATACAGCATTCCCGTGAGAATGTTTTCGATTACATCATCAAAATGATGACCAAAAGCGATCTTATTGCAGCCCAGTTTTTCCGCCTCGCTGTAGAGACAGCCCCCCGCATACGTGCGCAAAGATAACAGGGCGAAAAAGTTCCTGAAACAGCTTTGCCATCACCATAGAATCTTTCCCGCTGGAGCTGCACACAGCAACCCGGTCTCCATCCTGAATCATCTGGTACTCATACCTTCTGTGTAAGAGCACTCGAGCAGATGCAGGCAAAAGGATTTGACCTGTATACATTCCTGCCATTACTTTCGGTATATCTCGGGCATAAGCACATAACCGAGACAGAATACTATCTGAGGATGCTTGATGAACATTTTGACTCCATCCTTGACAAGTCGTCATCCTACACCCCGGAGTTATTCCCAAAATACAGCCCTGTTCAATCCTCATTTGCAAAAATTAATTTACAGAGATAGTTTATTCTAATTCTTTAATTTTTTCTTTGAATATAGGAATTTGCTATGTACAAAAATGTATTTTGTATGCTATTATCGTATTGTACTGATTTGTATTTTTCCATACTTATTATATAAATAATATATTCACGATTATGGAGAAAATTATGAAATACAGATATTGCCGCTGGATCGCCCTGTTCACGGGTGCTTCCGCTGGACTTTGTCCTGAATTTATGAATGCCATCTATGCTGATTCCAGATACGGCCTGATCAGAGAGGTCTGGCTTATTGATAAAGACCTGAAGGCTATGCAGTCCATTGCGGACCGCTTTCCGGGGAAAAAGGTCAGAATGATCCTTCTGGATCTGTCTGATCTGCAGCAGATCAAAAGCTTTTCCCTTCTTTTAAAGACTTATGATCCCTATATCAGACTCATGATCAACAATATTTCCCAGGAGTCTATTGGTAACTTCACTGATTACAGTGCACAGGATATAGAGGCTCTTATAAATATTAATGCCACAGCCCCCGTTCTTCTTTTGAAGCTCTGTCAGCCTCATATCATGATCGGGTCTGTGGTCATCATGTTCTCCTCTGCCGGCAGCATTGTGCCACTGGATGACAACGGTCTCTTTGGCTCTGCCAAGCAGTTCTGTTATTATTTCTCGCTTTCCATTTTTCACGAGCTGATGTGGGATGGCATCCGGATCATGGCTGCCTGTCCGGGACATATGGACGATATGAAGCTCCGTAATAAAGAAAGGCGCAGCTATCGTATGAATCCCCTTCCCGTCACGAACAACCAGCGGCTGGCTGCCAACATCCTGAAGCATGCAGAAAACGGAAAAGCCTCCTATACTCCTGGGCTTTTTTACAAAATTTATCGTTTTATAGTACGTTTTGGCTCCCATGAGAAGCTGATGGAAAATTCCTACCGTTTCTATTGACTTCCACCGGCAGGTCACTGCCGGTGGATTTTTATTTTGTCGCAATCCGAAAAGCTGCAGATCCTGTACATATTCTTACGGCTGATCGCCCCAAGCTCTTCCAGGGTATTGATCATTCGATATACAGTAGCAGTTCCGATCTTCGGATCCAGACTGGAGGCTTTGAAATAGATCTCCTTACAGCAGGAGCATTCTGATCCAAGGATCACATCAAGAAGTATCATTCTCTGTTTGGTGATCCGACATCCTCTTTCCTTCATTTTCCGGACAATCATCTCTTTCTGCTGCACAACGGTATGGTACTGTTCTGCTTCCTGAGACATTTCTTTTGTTACTTCCTGTACCATACAACCTCCTTTTCTTATGCCTGGTTTTTCAGAATCTTTTCACCATTAAAGGATAAGGAATTGCTTTCCTTATAAGGACGGAACAACAGATAAAGGATCGCTGCTATAAACACAAAGGCTACAACTGTTCCCAGTCCGAAAGCACCTGTTGTGATCAGTGTACCGATCTGATAGATGCAAAGTGCTACTACATAAGCAAGTCCGCACTGATATCCGATTGCAAACCAGAACCATTTGACATTGTTCATCTCACGCTTGATCGCACCCATGGCTGCGAAGCAGGGAGCACACAGAAGGTTAAATACCAGGAATCCATACGCTGCAACAGGAGTCATAACCTGTGCCAGGCTTCCCCAGATTTCTGAGCCATCTTCTGCAACCTCAGCAAAGCCAAAGAGCAGACCGAAGGTTGCTACGACATTTTCCTTTGCGATCAGTCCGCTGACAGCTGCCACTGCCATCTTCCAGCCTTCACCAGCCTGGGTCCAGCCAAGGGGAGCAAAGATCCATGCGATCGCAGAACCGATCTTAGCGAGGATACTTGCATCAAGCTGCTCAGCCTCCAGCATGCCAAAGCTTCCATCAACCCATCCAAAGCTCATCAGGAACCAGAGAATAATAGTGGAAAGAAGGATGATCGTACCAGCCTTCTTAATGAAGGACCAGCCTCTCTCCCATACACTTCTTAAAACATTGCCAACGGTAGGCCAGTGATAGGCAGGCAGCTCCATAACGAAGGGTGCCGGATCACCTGCAAACATTTTTGTCTTCTTTAAAATAATACCGGAACAGATGATCGCAGCCACACCTACGAAGTATGCACTCCATGAAACCCAGCCTGCATTATCAAAGAATGCACCTGCGATCAGGGCAATAATGGGAAGCTTGGCACCACAGGGAACAAATGTGGTTGTCATGATCGTCATCTTACGGTCTCTGTCGTTCTCGATCGTACGGGAGGCCATAACACCGGGAACGCCGCATCCGGAGCCGATCAGCATAGGGATAAAGCTCTTTCCGGAAAGGCCGAATTTACGGAAGATACGATCCATGATAAATGCAACACGAGCCATGTAACCACAGGATTCCAGGAATGCCAGGAACAGGAACAGCACCAGCATCTGAGGTACGAAGCCAAGTACGGCACCAACACCAGAGATCACACCATCTACGATCAGTCCTGTCAGCCAGTCAGCACATCCGATATTCTCGAACAGTGTCTGCGCACCGGGAATGATCCACTCGCCAAACAGGGTATCATTGGTCCAGTCTGTCAGGAATGCACCAACGGTTGTTACGGAAACATAATAAACAAGGAACATCACTACAGCAAAGATAGGAAGTGCTGCCCACCTGTTAGTAACGATCTTATCGATCTTATCAGATGTTGTCAGCTTCTCTTTCTTGTTTGCCTTGGTTACGCACTCACCCATAATAGAGGAAATGTAAACATATCTTTCATTTGTGATAATACTTTCGGTATCATCATCAAATTTATCTTCCAGCTCTTTGATCTGCGCTGATACATCAGGAACCTGTTTCATCAGCTCTGAGATCTTGTCATCCTTTTCCAGAAGCTTGATTGCGAAAAATCTCCTCTGCTCCTCTGCAATATCGGACCCAAGCTTACCTTCTACTGCTGTGATCACATCCTCCACCTCTTTTGCAAAGCTGTGGACATGAGGGGTTTCCTGTTTCTGCTGTGCAAGCACTACTGCCTTTTCTGCTGCCTTTTCGATACCGGTTCCCTTCAGGGCAGAGATCGGAACTACCTCGCAGCCAAGCTTCTTTCCAAGCTTATCCATATGTACCTTATCACCACTTTTATCAACGATATCCATCATATTGACAGCCATGACAACCGGGATCCCAAGCTCCATGATCTGTGTGGAAAGATACAGGTTTCTTTCAATATTAGTACCATCTACGATATTGATGATCGCATCTGGTCTTTCAGCGATCAGATAGTTTCTTGCTACAACCTCCTCCAGTGTATAAGGGGACAGGGAATAGATACCCGGTAAGTCCATGATGGTAACATCCTTGTGTCCCTTCAGCTTTCCTTCTTTTTTCTCTACTGTTACACCAGGCCAGTTTCCAACGAACTGATTGGAACCGGTCAGTGCATTGAACAATGTGGTCTTACCACAGTTCGGATTTCCTGCCAATGCGATTTTAACTGACATATCTCTCCTCTTTTCCTGTACCTGTATGGTACACATTTGATGTTATTCGCTTGATACTTAGATTAGTTTTGACTAACATTTAGCTAAAAAATAAATGCCTACTCCACCTGGATCATTTCGGCATCTGCTTTACGCAAGGATAATTCATATCCTCTTACGGTAACCTCAACCGGATCACCAAGAGGTGCTACTTTCCTTACATAAATCTCTACACCCTTTGTGATTCCCATATCCATGATACGTCTCTTCACAGGGCCTTCTCCTGTCAGCTTTGTCACCTTGACAGTCTGCCCACAGGCAACTTCTTTTAATGTTTTCATAGCAGCTCCTTTTCTAAACCATAATTTTATTTGCCATATCCTTGCCGATCGCAACACGTGAATCCTTTATATTCACGATCATGTTTCCATCCGTCTCGGATATCACAGTTACTGTTCCACCGACTACAAAACCAAGATTCTCCAGAAAACGTCTTGTTTCCTCCTTGCCGCCAACCTTTTTGATCACATTCGGTTTCCCGGCTTCCATCATTGATAAAGGCATCATACCATCCTCCTTTGTTAATGAGAATCATTATCCCGTCTTCGGTAGTTAGTATATGCTAATCGTCATTAGATGTCAATAACTTTTTGTAAAAATATGCACAGGAAAATGCCTATCAGCCTCTCTCTGAAGAAAGCCACTGTCTAACGGCATCTGCGTCACTGCAGATGCCCATGCAGACCAGCCTGTGCATAGCCTGCATTTCTGCCTCCTGCGCCGCTGCCATCTTCTGCACTGCTGCTGTCTTCTGCACTGCTGTCATCCTCTGTGCTCTGACACTGTTATTACTGAGCATCATCCCATAACAGAAGATTCTGGAAAGAGCATTCCTTGCAAGGAACTGCAGCATTTCTTCCGAAAGCGGCGGTGTGAAATGCTCTGCTTCAAATACTGCCTCCAAAAGCTCTAATGGCGGATTTTTACTGTTATTTTCCACTTCCTGCTGCCGGATCCTCTTTCCAATAACAGAATCCATGCTCATAGTATTGGCAAGCCGCATCAGACAGTCTGCTTTACTGATCTCCTTTTCCATTTTTCCAAGGAGAAAATCTATTTTTTCATACAATGTTTTCTGTTCTGTGATCCCCTGATAGATCCAGTGACAATACTGATCTACGTTGTAGCAGATGGATCTGGCGATCATATCTTCCTTATCTGAAAAGTAACCGTAGGCTGTTCCCTTGCCGATTCCCGCCTTTGCTGTGATCTCTGAAACAGTCAGTCCTGAAAGATCTGCCCCCTCCATAAACAGATCAACGACCGCCTGATATATAGCTTTTTCCTTTACAGTAGGTGTTTCTTTATTCATCAGCCTGCTCCTTTTTTCCTTCTTTCAGAAACAATTTCTTTCTGCCACGCTTTCCCCTCTCTTTTCCTCTCGAGAAAACATCATAAATACAGGGGATCACGATCAGGGTAAGTAATGTGCCATAAGTCAGTCCACCAATGGTTACCACCGACATTGGCCTTGACATATCTGCACCCATATCATGACTGAATACCATGGTGGAAAGAGCCAGTATCGTGGTCATGGCTGTCATCAATACCGGACGCATTCTGGTTCTTCCCGCTGTCATGATCGCCTCTTTCTTTTCCATACCCTGTGCACGGAGCTGGTTGATGTAATCTACCAGCACGATACCATTATTTACGATGATACCTGACAACATGACAAAGCCGATCAGTGCGATCACACTGACTTCGCTTCCGCTGATCAGCAGTCCAAGGAAACCGCCGGTAAATGCCAGTGGAATGGTGAACATGATGATAAACGGTGACAGCAGTGACTGAAACTGTGCTACCATGATCAGGTACATGAAGATCAGTGCAAGGATCAGCATCAGATATAGCTGCTGCATGGCATCTGTGATCGTTTCATTTTCACCGGTCATTTCAATGGTATAACCATCCGGCAGCTCATAATCTTCCAGTGCCTTTTCCACTGCATCAGAAACAAGTCCGATATTATAGCCATCTGCCAGCTGCGCCGTTACCGGAATATATCTGGTCTGGTTCAGTCTGTTTACGGACATGGATGTTTCTGTATCTTCAAAGGTAGCAAGCTCCGAAAGCTTCACTGTTTCCTTGCTGCCATCATTCTTTGTGCGGTCAAGTGTCAGATCTTTTACCAGCTCCCTGGTAAGTGTCATATCCTCTGCATTCTTTACATATACATCATAATCACGGATCTCGGTTTCCAGAGAGGTTGCACTGGTAGCTGCCGCAAGCTTACCCTGTATCTGCTGGAATACCTGTGCCACCGTAAATCCATGTTCGATTGCCTTATCTCTGTCAACAATGATCCGCAGCTCCCCGGTACTTTCCTCAAGACCATCTGAAACCTCTGTGGTTCCTTCCACACCTTCTACAATCCCGGCTACCTCCTTAGCCAGCTCCTGCAGGGTATCCAGCTCTCTTCCTTTGATCTGTACTGTGATGCCGCTTCCTCCCATGGCACTCATATCCATGCTTGAGGTTTCAATGGCGATCTCCGCATCCTCTCTCTCTACAATATCTGAAATTCTGTTTTCGATCTCATCCGCGATCACTTCATTGGATCTCTTTTTATTCTCATCAAGAGAAATATATACCGCAGTTTCATTGGTGGAGGAATTTCCGTTTCCTGTCAGCATAGTCAGGGAAGAAGCATTCGCCATAGCACCAATATCCACTACCTCATCAATTTCTGCAATTTTATAAAGTATTTCATCTGTCACCTCTCCTGTATGGGAAAGTGGTGTATCCTTCGGCAGGGTCACTGTCATGGAGATCTGTGTACTGTCCATATCCGGCATGAAGGCAGTTCCCTTTGCAAAGGCTGCCGCCGCACTTCCAACCAGCAGTACGAGCACCAGCAGGAATACCACAGGCTTTGTCTTAAGTGCAAATGCAAGTACCTTTTCATAAGCTTTAATCAGACCGCCAAAGAACCTTCCATCCTCTTTTGGGGTTACTCTGGAAAGTACACCGGATGCCATAGCCGGCACTACGGTCAGAGCCACGATCAGGCTGGCAAGCAGGGAATACGCAATGGTCAGTCCCATATCCACAAAGAGCTGTCTGGTAATTCCTTCAGTAAATACAATAGGAAGGAATACACACACGGTTGTCAGCGTGGATGCAAGAATCGCACCTGCTACCTCCCCGGCACCCTGAATAGCTGCCTCTTTGGCTGAATATCCTTCTCCCCGCAGCCTGTATATGTTCTCAATAACTACGATAGAGTTGTCCACCAGCATTCCTACACCAAGGGCAAGTCCTGACAGGGAGATCACATTCAGGGTCACACCACTGAAATACATACAGACAATAGCTGTGATCAGACTGATCGGGATGGACACAGCAACTACCATGGTAGGTCTGATATCCTTCAGGAAAAGGATCAGGATCAGGATTGCCAGCAGCGCTCCCACCAGTACGTTGTTGATAATGGAATCCATAACAAGATCTATATAAATGCCCTGATCCATCAGCGTGATCAGTGTCAGGTTTTCATTTTCCTCCTGCAGATCCTTGAACTTCTCCTTGATCCTGTCAGAAACATCACCGGTAGAATACCCCGTCTGCTTCTGGATGGTCAGCATGACACCTGGATTACCGTTGACATTGGTGTAAATATCTGCGGAATTATCTGTCATAAAGACGTCTGCTACATCCTCCAGATAAATAATGTCCACACCATCCATCTCGGTATTCATGATCGGCATTTTCTTCAGAGCTTCTACATCCTCCGGCTTGTCACCTACCCTTACCAGATAGTCAATGCCATCCTCTGTCACATATCCTGCCGGCATGGAAAAGTTCTGGGCTGCCAGTAGGGATTTTACTGTACTTACCGTTAAAATACCATTCATATCTGCCTGATCGTAGGCGTTCTGTCTGTTTTCTTCCAGATCCTCTTCACTCTCTGCAAGCTGCTTTAAGGAATCCTGCAGCTTCTTTGCTGATTCATTCAGCTGCTCCTCGCCTTCCTTTAGCTGTTCCCAGCCGGAATCAATCTGTTCCTGTCCGGACTCGATCTGCTTCTGCCCGGATTCCAGCTGCTTTTCACTGGCTTCTATCTGGGCTTCTGCTGTCGTGATCTGCATTTCACCAAGGCTGATCGTAGTCTGGGCGTTGGCAAACTCAATCGCCGCCGTCAGATTTCCCTTATAAAGCTCTGTCAGACCGCTGTCCAGCTTGGCAATATTTCCTTCTATCTCGGAAAGGACTGACTGCATGCTGGCTATGTAAGCCTCCGCGCCAAGACCGCCGGTGTTGGCGTTGAGGCTGGCTTCCATGTTGGTGATCGTTGTCTCTGTTACTGTCTTTTGCTGTGTTGCAGCAGTTTCTATCGCTGTAAGTGCTGTTAAAGCTTCAGCTGCACTGGAAGTTTCAGTTAAAGCACAGGGAACTTCCATGGAAGCTGCTAATGCATTAATCTGTTCTGCTGTTGCTGTATCAATATTGCCAGATGTTTGCACTATAGCCCTCAATCCAGCTATACTCATAAGAACTTTATCGAGCTGGGAAACACCAGCATTCGCCTTCTTAATTCCGTCTTCCAGAGACTTTACGGTAGTGATCTGGGAGGTAATATGCACCTTGCTGGCTTCCAGATCAGCCTTTGCCGTCAGCAGCTCCTTCTCTGCCTGTGCCAGCTTCTCAGTGCTTTCACTCTTTTTGGAGGAAAGCTCATTCTTTCCTTCTTCCAGCTTCGTCTTGTTCTCTGCAAGCTCAGCCTTGCCGTCAGCAAGCTTCTGCCTGCTGTCCTCCAGTTCCTTTTTATTCTTATCCAGTTCTTCCTGACTGTCGTTCAGCTGCTGTCTGGATTCATCAAGATCTGCACGGGAATCGTTCAGCTTTTCCTGTCCGTCATAAATCTCCTGTCTGCCATCAGCAAGCTGCTGCTCTGCATCCTTCAGTTCTTCATCGATCGAACCAAATACCTGCTCATTGATTGCATCGATCTTATCCTGTCTGATGATGACATTTACACTTTCCTCGATCAGACCGGTGGCACTGGCTGATGCAACGCCTTCTATACTCTCCAGATCAGGTATGACCGTATTCTGCGTGATATCCGTCACCTCTGCATTCGTCATTCCCTCACCGCCAACAGCTGCGATCATAACCGGCAGCATATCCGGGTTCAGCTTCATAATGATCGGATTGCCTATATCATCACTCCAGTAGCTTTTGATCTGATCCAGATTCTCCCGTATTTCCAGTGAAACGGCATTCATATCTGCGGACTGTGCAAACTCCAGAATGACCATGGAGTAGTTTTCACTGGATACCGAACTGATGCTTTCGATATTGCTGACTGTGGCCATGGAGCCTTCCACTGGCTGCGTTACAGTCATTTCCACTGTTTCCGGACTGGCTCCCGGATATGTAGTCATAACGATCACGTAAGGAAGGCTGATATTTGGCAGCAGATCAGTGCTCATCTTCATCATGGATACCACTCCAAGAACGATCACCAGAACCACTGCTACCAGAACAGTATAAGGTTTCTTTACGCTAAATTTCCCCAGCATTTCCTACTCCTCTTTCATACCTGATAAATTTTCTCATTTTCCGGCCGACCGGTCGGACGGAACTACTGACAGTATAAAAGCAGGAAAAAGAAATGTCAATAACTTCCTTTTTCCTGCTCTGATCCTCTCACGTTATGATCTGATTTCTGCTTTATACATACACGATCTCAATCTCCCCAAAGCTTACGCTGCCCTTCAGATAGCAGGTAACCCGGCTTTCGCCATTGCATGGTCCTTCTTCCACGCTTCCCGCAAATACACTGATATCCTGCATCACCTTCCACTCTCTCGGAACATACAGCGTTGTCTGTCCAAAGCTGTTAGAAACCTCAACAGTTACTGTCTCCTGTGTTGTCCCTGCCTGATCCAGATACACCTTCAGCTCCCCAAAGGAATTCTGGAAACGACCTCCTTTGAAGTTCGCCGTATCAACATATTTTGCCAGTGCTCCAAAGGAATTGGCGCAGGTCACAAACCCATCCTCTTCTCCCTCTGACGTCTTCTGATATTTGCTGTAATCGTGCTCTCCATATTCCCTTCTGTCCCTGTTTCCACATTTTCTGCTCTTATGCGGAAACAGCATATTAAACCCGCTTGTCAGCAGAATAACGATCCCTGCCACACTCCAAAAGCTTGCCCTGGGAAGTCCGAGCATTTCTGCAAAGGTCAACCATGCCAGTCCGAGGGAAAAGAAGATTCCCCCAAAGCTCCGGTCTGCAATGCTGCTGATCAGAAGCGCCACACATAAAATTCCAATCAATGCACTCCATACGCTGATCTCTGCCGTGATCAGATGCATCTGGCTCAATACCAGAAATACTGCCGCCGTGATCAGTCCCAGTCCCCAAAATATTCTGCTCGCCTTTTTCATATTCCTAACCTCTTTTCTTCTAATTTTTCCTTTAATGCTTTGTAATAGGCTCTTGAAACATAAATACGTTTGTGTGTTCCCTGAAAAGCAATCTCACTGGATGCTGTCAGCGAACGCTGTATTGCGTAGATCCTGTTAAGATTTACTATTGCCGACTTGGATATCCGAAGGAAAGACCCTCCCAGTACCTCTTCCAGCTCATACAGCTTTTTATGTGTTTCAAATAGTTCCGTTTCCGTATGAGCCAGCACCTGCGTCCCTTCTGTCTCAAAAAACAGGATCTTTTCCGTTTCCATATAATATTCCGTATTTTCCTTATACAGAATAATCTGTCCTGCCCTGCCGACTGCTTTTGCAAGAATCTGCTGCAGCTTCATGATATCCGGTGTGATCTCCCGGCAATACAATACAAGCTCTTCCTCTGCTTCCGGATCTACTTCCATTCGCAGCTTCAATTCCTTCACCCCCTGACTGATTGTAATTATATCGAATCAGCCTGAAATGTAAACCGGTTTTCAGTAACAGGTCAGATATCACCGGTAAGTGGATTGAAAATGATCCTTTTCTTTCTTTTTCTCTTGTTTTGCTTCCCCTTTTATCACGATTCGGGGCATGGGGAACTTTTTTCCTCTCCCATGCCCCGCTCTTTTCCTTTTTCTCTTCTTTTGCTTCCCCTTTTATCGCGATTCGGGGCATGGGAAACTTTTTTCTTCTCCCATGCCCCGCTCTTTTCCTTTTTCTCTTCCTTGGCTTCCTCTTTTTCCTCAATTCGGGGCATGGGGAACTTTTTTCTTCTCCCATGCCCCGCTCTTTTCCTTTTTCTCTTCCTTGGCTTCCTCTTTTTCCTC
>NZ_JAXXXI010000037.1:0-38331 GCF_037359455.1 Suilimivivens sp. | reverse complement strand
CTCTCTTCTTCCCTGTTTTTTCTCTGCCGGCGGGGCACCGAAGCTCTTTTTCTTCTCCTGTGCCCCGCCCGGGACGCCCTGCAACCCGACCTGCAGCCCCATTCTCACAAAAACAGCGACGTCAAAGCCTTTCTGCGGATTTCCGCTTCCACGTCTTCCACATGCCTGCCAGATCATTCAGGCAGAACACCGTATCAAAATCAAGTCC
The DNA here is from genome assembly GCF_037359455.1 of Suilimivivens sp. Lineage (NCBI taxonomy): Bacteria > Bacillati > Bacillota > Clostridia > Lachnospirales > Lachnospiraceae > Suilimivivens > Suilimivivens sp. Next base: position 38,123 of record NZ_JAXXXI010000037.1, on the reverse strand, counting down.
TTCATCGATTGCCTCCTGAAGACGCGGCATGGCGATCTCTACCTGCCCCTCACACTCGATCTTTTTTACCACCTGTATGTTTTCATTGGCGGATACCGTATCCAGAAATCCGCCCACTCTTTCCCTTGCTGACCTTGCACTCTCATGAGTCATCACGACCAGCTTCGCTGTATTATGCTTTTGAAGAAAATATTTTCCAATAATCACACCGGCCTCATAGTTGTCAGAGGTGATCGTACAGTCTGCCGGGATGTCATCTGCGACAGCGGTATCTACCACAATGACCTTTACCCCCCTGTCCCTTGCCTCTGTCAGCACATCCGCAAGGCTGTCTGCATCTGCCGGTGCTACCACAAGCGCCGAGATCCCCATATCCAGAAGCTCCCGGATCTTAGAGGCCTGCCTTACCGGATCAAGCGCCGGATCCCGGAGGATCATGCGGTCCCCTTCTGCCTCTACCCGGTAAGCCACTTCCTCACTGATGATCGTATAAAACTCATTATTCATGGTCATATAGCTGGCTCCGATAAGCCTTGCATCCTCCTTCTGCCCCAGGGAAAAATCCCTTCCCCCGAAGAAAAAGAAAAGAAGCACTGCCAGTATCACCACATTACAGACAGCCACTATGCCTGTCCTGAAAAATCTGTTTCTTTTTTCCATAGTTCCTTCCTCAAAATTATGGTCTCTGCATAATCGGGATAACATACTTTGGAGCAGAAAAAAAGTGCAGGAATTCCTTCATGGATTTTCCTGCACTTTCAGTTTTATTTCTCCGTTTCGGTTTTTATTTCTTCTTCAGGCTGTCCAGATAATCCTTTGTCTCTGCAACAACAACACCACTCAGTGCAATCACAGCAATCAGGTTGGGGATCGCCATCAGACCATTAAAGATATCGGCAATGGTCCATACAGCCTTTACCGTCATGAAGGGACCGATAAAGATTGCAAGGATATAAACCCATCGATATCCCTTTACCAGCTTCATATTACCTCCGGATAAATACTCCAGACACTTTTCGCTGTAGTAGTCCCATCCAAGAATCGTGGTAAAGGCAAAAAAGATCAGGCAGATCATCAGGATAAAGGAGCATACCATATCAGGCAGCGGAAGACCCAGCTGGAATGCCTTTGTGGTAACAACAACACCCTCAAGTCCCATATCCCAGGTTCCTGTGATGACAATGGAAAGTCCTGTCATGGTACAGATCACAAGCGTATCAATAATAGTTCCCATCATGGAAACAAGTCCCTGCTTGGCAGGCTCCTGAACCTGCGCTGCTGCAGCTGCAATAGGTGCACTTCCAAGACCTGCTTCATTAGAAAAGATACCTCTGGCAATACCCTTCTGCATGGCTACGATCATGGCTCCCATCATACCACCGGCTGCTGCCTTCAGGCCAAAGGCACTCTGTACGATCAGCACGATCGCTGCCGGGATCTTGGTGATATTGCAGATCAGGATGACCAGTGCTGCAACTACATACAGGACTGCCATAAAGGGAACTATAACAGAGGCTACTGTGGAAATTCTCTTAAGCCCCCCGATAATAACAAGTGCCACACAGATGGTCAGGATAATACCTGCGATCACAACAGCGATAGAGTAATCCATGCCAAATAAATGAATGGTAGTGGTACTGTCAGGATCAAAGAAGTTCTTGACCGCACTGGTAATACCATTTACCTGGGTAAAGGTTCCGATTCCGAAAAGTCCTACGCCCACGCCAAAGAAAGCGAAAATCTTGGCAAGCCATTTCCACTTTTCGCCCATACCCTTTTCTATGTAATAAAAAGGGCCTCCGATGATATGTCCATCCTCTGCTACCACACGGTACTTCACAGCAAGCAGACACTCAGAGTACTTGGTTGCCGTACCAAGAAGGGCAGCGATCCACATCCACAGAAGGGCTCCGGGACCGCCTGCTACAAGGGCAGTTGCCACACCGACGATATTTCCGGTACCGATCGTAGCGGAAAGTGCGGTACAAAGCGCTGCAAAGCTGGATACCTCTCCATGCTCACCGGATTTCTCATTGGCTCTGATCAGACGGATGGCATGGGGAAGCTTCATGATCTGCAGTCCCTTCAGACGGATCGTCAGAAAGATACCTGCGGAAAGAATCAGGACGATCAGGGGAATACCCCATACCAGATCATCCACGGTCGTTAATACGTTACTGATTGCTTCTAACATTTGTTCCTACCTCTCACTTCGTTTTGATTTTTGTAAATACAAAAAAGAGCTGATAAAATCAGCCCTCCAAAGAGTATAGAACATGCATATAATGATGTCTGGGTCAAAAGCCCCCGACTTTGATACCTACGAATTGCTTCGTGCTACGCACTCCCACAATCCTACCCAATATTCGCATATCGTGGGATTATCATCCCACTTCTGTGCTCATATCGGGGCAGGTCCTAAGGTCTTTCGCCCACTTATGAGCAAGCTCATGTGGGCTTAGACCTTTTGACCCTGGTATCATATAATATAATGCTCTGTCCTTTTGCCTGAGAGATTGGCAGTCCTTATTACTGCCGTACACCTTCGGCGCCCTGAAAAACAGGGACTCTCCAGAGTGGAAAAAGCTGCGATCCATTCGTCGCACTTTCCAACAACAGAACTAACTATATCATAATATGCTTTTCAATGCAAGAATATATTATTTTTGGGTAACAGTTCAGCCATGCAGAAATGATTGTGTAAGATGACCGTGGGAGCTTGCTCACTAAGGGCAGCTTACACAATCATTTCTATAGGGCGGACGCCCGACATGAAATAAGTTGCCAGAAAGCACGTATATTTGTTAACCAGTCTGTACACTCTGGCAACTTATGAATGGGCACGGCTGAACTGTTACGTTTCTTCAGCCCTTTAACGTCCAGTCTTATTATCTGGTCTTCCGCCTCTTTTGATCCCAAACTTCTCCCGCATGGCAAGCAGACGCTCCACCTGCTCTTCTGTCAGGGTATTCTGCTCCTTCAGGATCTTCCCTGTGATCATCAGGATATTGGCATAGTATTCCATGGATTCCAGCCGGTAATAGGCGCTGTAGGGATCCTCTGCCCAGGTCACTGCCCCATGATTGGCAAGAAGTACTCCATTGTGGGTATGACAGTAAGGTGCGATCACCTCCGGTACTTCTTTGGAACCAAGCTCCGCATAGGGTGCCACCGGCACATCACCAAGCGTGATCACCGCTTCTGCCAGCACCGGCACGTCCAAAGGAATTCCTGCAATAGCAAAGCAGGTACAGATCGGCGGGTGGGCATGGCAGACACTTAAAAGCTCCGGATTTTCCTGATAAGCACGAAGGTGCATTTTCAGCTCAGAGGAAGGCTTCTTCGTTCCCTCCAGTACATTTCCCTCGAGATCCACCTTCACAAGCATTTTCTTTTTCATGAAGCCCTTGGATACGCCGGTAGGGGTCGCCCACACTTCATTCTCTCCGGTACGGATGGAAATGTTGCCGTCATTGGCAGCCACAAAGTTTCTCACATACATCCTCTGTCCGATATCCAGAATGGCTTTCTTCGCTTTCTTTTCACTCATGTAGACAGATTTACTCATACCCTTGCTGCCTCCTTTTTCCTGCGGATCTGTGCAAGGGATTCTGTAAAGGGTGCCCTGGCGATACCATACTCTGTAACGATTCCTGTGATCAGATCGTGATCTGTCACATCAAAGGCGGGATTAAAAACCTTCACGCCCTCCGGTGCCATACGCTCCTTATACCACATCTCTGTTACCTCCTCTGCAGGACGCTGTTCAATGTTGATCCCATCTCCGGTCGGGGTATCAAAATCAATGGTGGAGGTAGGGGCACAGACATAAAAAGGAATGCCATAGCGCTTTGCTACCGTGGCTACCACGCTGGTTCCGATCTTGTTGGCCGCATCTCCGTTGGCAGCTACCCTGTCACAGCCGACAAACACCGCATTGACCCAGCCCTTCTTCATCACTGTGGCTGACATGTTATCGCAGATCAAAGTCACATCCACGCCTGCAGAATGCAGCTCATAGGCTGTCAGTCTGGCTCCCTGTAAAAGAGGTCTTGTCTCATCCGCAAATACATGGAAATGATAGCCTCTCTCTTCTCCAAGATAAATGGGTGCTGTGGCTGTACCATATTTACAGGTGGCAAGCTGTCCGGCGTTGCAGTGGGTCAGGATACCGTCACCCGGCTTTACCAGCGTCAGCCCGTTCTCCCCGATAGCACGGCATACCCGGATATCTTCTTCCTTAATTTTGACTGCTTCCTGATGCAGCAGCTCCACGATCTCTGCTACTGATCTTTTCTCTTCTTCTCCTGCTTTTCTACAGAGCGCATCCATCCGGTTTAACGCCCAGGACAGATTCACAGCCGTAGGTCTTGAAGAATTCAGATACTCCCTCTGCTGCGTAAGCTGACGGTAAAAAGCACCAAAATCACTGCCTGCATTGTCTATATTTTCCATCTGGATCTGTCTTGCCAGCAGATAAATGCCAAAGGCTGCCGTCACCCCGATCGCTGGTGCACCACGCACCTGTAAAAGGTAGATCGCATTCCAGATCTCCTGTGCTGTCCGCAGGCGTATCAGCTCTGTCCGTCCCGGAAGGAGTGTCTGGTCAATGATCACAATACTGTGATCCTGATCATCTAACGCTACGGTTTCATAATTCATGATATTTTCTTTCTGATCCATATCAGCTTCCGCTCCATTTCTGTTTTATTCTCAGACATTTTCCGTCAGTCCTCAGATGCTCCGCCATCCTTCTGCGCATTTCTCTCCCTGGCTTCCAGCACATCCATGACAGTCACAAGCAGGCACAGGAACACACCAAAGAAAACGGTCATCCTCTCCAGTCTGTCACCCAGCCGCTTTGCGCTTTTCTGAATCTGCTTATTGCGCTCTCTTCTTCTCTTTTCCTGTAATTTCAGTTTCTGCTTCTCCAGCTTGTCCATTGTTTTCCCCTTATCTTTCTGCTGTGATATCACCATATTCTCCTCTGCAGGCCTTCAAAAGGTCATCCGGCTTCAGTTCGATCTGAGAACCGATCCTGCCGCCGCTGACAATGATCGTCTCCTGCTCCTTTGCTGATTCATCCAGCCTTGTCACAAACTGCTTCTTCATGCCGATCGCCGTACATCCACCCCTGATGTAACCGGTAATGCCGTTGATATCCTTTACATGGATCATGGCAACTGCCTTCTCGCCGACCGACTTCGCTGCCTTTTTCAGGTCAAGCTCTGCCTCGATCGGGATCACAAATACAAAGTAATTTTTGCTGTGTCCCTCTGTCACCAGTGTTTTGTATACTTTCTCATGCGGCAGGGACAGCTTGTCCGCAATCTGGATCCCGTCAATAAATTCATCACATTCATAAGTATAATGGGTAAAGGGGATCTTCTCCTTTTCCAGAATCCGCATAGCATTCGTTTTGATCTCTTTATTCTTTGCCATCCTGACATCCTCCCTTTCTGTTGCTTCTGCTGCCGGACCGGCTACAGCTGGTCAGCCACCAGCACCATCAAACTTCTTTCCTGCATGGAAAGGCTGTTCCCTGCAAGGGGAAGCGCTCCGTCCTCCGGTATTCCAGCCTTTAAATATTCCTTTCCGGTATCCGCTGCGATCTTCCATCCCATCCCTGTCGGAAGAGACGGCAGGTACAGCTCCTGTCTTTCCCAGAAAACATTCAGGGCAAGGCATACCATGTCCTCCTGTCCCTCTTCATCACAGCCTGCAAACACGACCCGGAGCACCTTACTGCTGTCGTCCATGCCCATGACCTGTATATCCGGATAGCCTGTCCTGCTCCTTAAAAGTGCTTTTCTAAGGATCGCATGCTCCCTGCGGAAGCCGATCATATATTTACAGAACTTATAGTGCTCCTTGTGCTTCTCCCTGTCTCTCCAGTTCAGCCAGGAAATCTCGTTATCCTGACAGTAGGCATTGTTATTGCCAAACTGGGTATTCAGGAATTCATCCCCCGCAAAGAACATGGGCGTTCCACGGCTGCACATCAGGACAGCAAAGGCATTCTTTGCAAGCTTGTGACGGAGGAACAGCACGTTTTCATCATCGGTATCACCCTCTACGCCACAGTTCCAGCTTCTGTTGTCATCGCTGCCGTCCGTATTTCCCCAGCCATTTGCCTCATTATGCTTCCAGTTATAGGAATACAGGTCATTTAAGGTAAACCCGTCATGACAGGTCAGGAAGTTTACGGAGGCATTCCTGCCTCTGTGCTCCGGATCATACAGGTCGGATGAGCCCATGATCCTTCTTGCCGCCGTTTCCCACATACCATAATTTCCCTTCAAATAATCACGCATGTCATCCCGGTATTTTCCATTCCACTCTGCCCAGCGGTTCCAGGAGGGGAAGCTTCCTACCTGGTACAGACCGCCTGCATCCCATGCCTCTGCGATCAGCTTAACATTCCCAAGCAGGGGATCAAAGGCAAGGCTCTGTAAAAGCGGCGGCTTGCTCATGGGCGATCCATCCTCATTTCTTCCAAGAATGGATGCCAGATCAAACCGGAAGCCGTCTACATGATAGGTTGCTGTCCAGTAACGCAGACACTCCAAAATCATCTGCTGCACCATCGGGTGGTTACAGTTCATGGTATTACCGCAGCCGCTGAAATTATAATAAAAGCCCTCCGGCGTCAGCATATAGTAAATATTGTTGTCAAAGCCCTTGAAGGAAAAACAGGGACCAAGCTCATTCCCCTCTGCTGTATGATTGAATACTACGTCCAAAATACATTCAATCCCGTTTGCATTTAATTCACGGATCAGGCGCTTTAATTCATTGCCCTCGCGGTTAAATTCCGTTTCTGCCGTATAGCTGGTATTTGGGGCAAAAAAGCTGATCGTATTATAACCCCAGTAATTCAGAACCGGCCTTCCGTCTACCATGCGGAAGTCCTTCATCTCATCGAACTCAAATACCGGCATCAGCTCTACTGCATTGACACCAAGCTCCTTCAGATAGGGAATTCTTTCACGGAGACCATCAAAGGTTCCGGGATTCACTACACCGGAAGAAAAATGCCTTGTAAATCCCCTGACATGTAATTCATAAATTACAAGATCTTCCATGGGAATTCCCGGCTGTGTGGTGTTTCCCCAGTCAAAATCATCCCTGACCACTCTTGCCTTATAGAAATTGTTCTGCGGAATCCCCCAGACACTCTGCCCGGTCACAGCCCTTGCATAGATGTCGAGCAGCACGTTCTTTTTATTAAAAAGAAGTCCCCTGCCCGGGTCATAGGGGCCATCCACGCGGTAAGCATATTCAAAATCACAGATATTCAGCCCAAATACGATCATGGAATATACCTTCCCGATCTTATAGCTTTCCGGAAAGGGGATCACCGCATAGGGCTCCTGTTCCATTCTTTTATATAAAAGCAGCTCACAGGAGGTTGCCCCATAGGAATAAACGGTAAAATTAACGCCACAGGGAATTGCTGTGGCGCCATTTACTTCATACATTCCGGGTCTTACCTCAAAGCCATTGATTACATCCATAGGCACCATATGAATCCTGCTCATTGGTGCGATCAATTTGTTATCTTCCATCCTGTCCCCCAGATCAGTCCTGTTAGCCTTCTGTCAAAAAAGCTTATTCCTGCCCTATTATAACATATTCCGGAACCTTGCGAGGAATTCTTTTGTTGCTTCCTCCTTCGGCTGTCCAAAGATCTGCTTTGGTGTTCCCTCTTCACAGATCACACCGTCTGCCATAAACAGCACATGGCTGGAAATATCTCTTGCAAATGCCATCTCATGCGTTACCACGATCATGGTAAGTCCCTCCCTGGCAAGTGCTGTCATAACCTCAAGCACCTCTCCGACCATCTGCGGATCCAGTGCTGACGTCGGCTCATCAAAAAGCAGGATCTCCGGTTCCATGGCAAGTGCCCTTGCGATCGCAACTCTCTGCTTCTGTCCTCCGGAAAGCTGCCTCGGCTTTGCATTCACATAAGCACTCATGCCCACCTTATCAAGAAACTTTAAAGCCTTCTCCCTGGCCTCTTCCCTGCTTTTCTTCGCCACCTTGATCTGTCCCACCATACAGTTTTCCAGGACTGTCATGTTGCTGAACAGATTGAAGCTCTGGAATACCATTCCCACTCTGGCACGGTATGCCGGCACATTCATCTTCCTTGCAGTGATATCCTCTCCATGATAAAGAATGCTTCCTCCATCTGGTGTCTCAAGCAGATTGATACAGCGGAGCATGGTGGATTTTCCGGAGCCTGATGCACCGATAACAGAAACCACATCCCCGGGATGCACACTGAAGCTGATATCCTTTAATACAGAGTGGCTGCCAAAGGATTTCTCCAGATGGGATACCTCCAAAATACTGTTTTCCTGTGTTTTATTCTCTGAAACTTTCTGCTCCTGATTCATGCCATGCCCCTCCTATCTGCTTTCCTTCTTGCCAAGCTGTGATCCGATATCCATCACATCTACGAGTTCATAATTGTCGCCGCCGTCCATCTTCTTTTCCCAGAGTCTGAGCAGCCTTGATGTGATCAGTGTCATGGTCAGATAGATCGCCATAACGATCGTTGCGGACTCAAAATAGGTATACAGCGCTCCGGACACACTCTTGTGTACAAAGAAAAGATCTACTACACTGATCACAGAAAGAACGGAGGTATCCTTGATATTGATGATCAGGTTGTTGCCGATCTGGGGCAGGATATTCCGGAATGCCTGCGGCAGGATGACATTGATCATCGCCTGTACATGAGTCATGCCGATCGCCTTGGCTCCCTCCATCTGACCGGGATCTACCGAAATGATACCGCCTCTGACTGACTCTGCCATATAGGCTCCGGTGTTGATCGATACAACAAGGAATGCTGCCTGCCACATGCCAAGCTGCACATTGCATACCTGTGCCAGTCCGTAATAAATGAAAACAGCCTGCACGATCATGGGAGTTCCACGGAATACTTCTATATAGATACGAAGAATCACATTTACAATTCCAAGCAGAACGCGCTTGACAAGAGGATCTCTCCTTTTGTCAACCGGGATCGTCTGGATAATACCGGACAAGAATCCGATGATACAGCCGATAAACGTGGATACCAGTGCGATCACCAGTGTCGTTCCCGCCCCCTTCAGATACGATGTCCCGTATTTCTGTAAAATGTAAAAAATTCTTTCAATAAAACTCATATTGGAAATCATTCCCTGTTCTCCTTTTCTGTCTGAAAAAGGCCGGACATACTCTTAAAAGTATCGTGTCCGGCCTCTATCATCTTCTTACTTCCCAGAATCTGTCAGTTTCATTTATTCTGCCAGCGGCTGTACACTGATCGCTTCCTGCATCAGACTGTTGAAGTCATCTACAGTCATCGTTTCCAGTACGCTGTTGATTCCGTCAAGCAGCTCTGTGTTTCCCTTCTGTACAGAAATACCGATGTTTACTTCCTCATCAGATACGGAAAAGTCATCATCTGTACCGGAAAAATCAAGCAGCTTCATATCAGGATAAGCTGCACATGCTGCCATGGCTGTCGGCATATCAGTAACAACCAGATCTGTTCTTCCGCTTTCCAGTGCTACCAGCATAGCCGGTGCAGATTCCTGCGCGGGCTGGATGTTGGCATCCTCGATCTGGGAAAGGCAGTTGTCATACCAGATCGTACCAAGCTGTGATGTACAGGTGGCTCCCTTTAAATCTGCAAGTCCTGCTGCATTTGCATATGCACTGTCCTGTTTTACAAGGCCTACAACAGTAGCATAATAATAAGGCTTGGAAAAGTCAACCATTTCTAATCTTTCAGCTGTTGTTGACTGACCTGCGATAACACAGTCAACAGTGCCTGACTGTACCGCAGGGATCAGTGCATCCCAGTCAAGCTTCACGATCTGCAGTTCGTAGCCCAGTGTGTCTGCGATCTTCTTTGCGATCATAACATCATATCCATAAGCATAATCAGAGCTGTCGTTGATCGGAACGGCTCCGTTTGCATCATCAGGCTGCGTCCAGTTGTAAGGAGCATAGCCGCATTCCATGGCTACCTTTAATACCTTGCTGCCCTCTGCTGCATCAGCTTCTGTACCAGAAGCCTCTGCTGTCTCCTCTGTTGCTGCTGTCTCCGTACCAGAACCGCAGCCTGCCAGTGTCAGTACCATAGCTGCACTTAACAGTACACTTAAAAGTTTCTTTTTCATAATTATCTCCTTCCTGTCGGCGCTCTGGCAGAATCACTCTGTCATAAAAATAGAGAGAAAGACCCCATAAAGCCTTCCTCTCTGAATCGCCTGAGACTATATTATATGTGATTTCTCAAATTGTCAACAATTTTCAGCATTTACTCCTATAACTCCTCCAGCCGAGTGCTGAAATCTGACAGACATGCAAGAGCCTGCTTCATGAGCCCGGAAAGCTCCGGCAGCTGTTCGCGTTCCTTCTTAATAGCTGTCTCCAGATAAGACGTCTGCATTTTCCGCGCATCAGAAATATTTTTCCTGATCACATCCGTATCCATCATGCCGCCCTCTGCTTCCAGAAGCCGCAGCGTATCATAAAGATCCTGGTTTCCGTTTTCCACCATGCCCTTTCCCCATGTATCTGCGGTATTCTCTGTTACCTGCAAGACAAAGTATCTGCAGGTTTCCCTGCTGAAATACGATGCATAATAATTGTAATCCACAGCCTCCAATGCCGATATCACTCCAACCCTGTTTCCTTCTGTAAGCTCCCTGTCTGCCCTGTCCAGCAGCTTAATATTATCCACATATCTCTGATGGGGTACCAGCATCCGGTCATTCCAGTCAAATTTCACATAATTCTGCATAAGATATTTAAAAATTTCATGCAGGGCAAGATTGGTGTCTTTGGCTGCCTTTTTTAATGCCTCTGTCTGCCGGACTGACCGCAGCCTGTCATTGATATCTTCTATGCTGGTGTGGATATCCCCTGCCAGAGCAGCCAGCTTCTGGAACTCTTCCTGCCCTTCTGCATATCCCTCCGGCATAGTATCAGCGATTTCCTTTATCCGTATGGTAAAATCAACAGGTCTCACTGCGAGCCGGTCAAGCTTAAGGATCAGCTTTCCAAACATGGAATGAATGATACGGAACAGCTCCTCATCAAACCCGGTCTGAAATCCAGACCAGGAGGAATGCAGTACAGTGCGGTCAGCAAGACATCCATCATAGGTTCCGGCAGCAAAGCTGGGAATCCCTGCAAGCTCATAGCTGAAATCCTCTGTCAGAGTGGTTAATGCCGTATCTGCCTCGAATGTGTATTTCGCATGCTCCGTATAGGGCAGGATACTTTCCTGTACAAAGCCATATAACTCCTTACAGCATGAAATATTGAATTTCGTTTCCCCGGTGCAGGCATAGCCCCCGTCCATATTCACAACAGCAAAGCCCTTCTTCTTCCACTCAGGCCGTATTCTGTGGATCTGTTTAAATGCACCGATCGCCCAGTCATATTTATTGTCAATAAGTCCCCATTCTTCTGATGCATGCATCACAAAACGGATTGTCCGGTACGGCTTATATCCGGAATCTATCAGTGCCCTTGCTACCCCCATGGCCCATCCGACTCCCTGTACATCATCAAAAACGGTTCTGTAATACGCATCATAATGGTTAATGACTATGATTGTCTCATCGGTTTCTCCGGGAATTTCGCCCCACAGATTGTAGCTGATCTTATCACGCTCGACCACGCTCTTTGCGTCAATACAGACACTGACTCCTTCTTTAGACTTTTCCTGCAGTCCTTTCAGCAGCCCTGCTGCCTTTTTCCCTATGGAAAATACCGGCAGCTTGCAGGGACCGCAGATATCCTCTGAAACAAGCGTTTCATCACCAGTCTGTCCAAAGCCTCCTGTATTACAGCAGATCACAGCCGCTGCACCATGGATAGCTGCCTCATAGGCCGGAAAATTGATCCACCATTCATTCATCTGATCAATATCTATCAGGACTGCCCTGCCCGAAACCTCCAGCCCTTCATAGTCTTTTTCGGTTCCCTTTCCCGCATATATAAGCTGCAGCGTTTCCTGTGAAAAATCAGCCTCCGTTGCATAGCCTCCAAGGGGTACGGTACACATATGCCCTTCAGGATCCTGAAAGGACAGGGTACCTTTTTCATACTGCCATCTGTCAACCGGACATTCATCCTTTGTTATATTCTGAAGTCCGATCTTTTTCATTTCCAAGGCAAGAAAATCTGCTGCCCTGTGCTCCGCATCCGACGCCGATGAGCGGTTCCCTGTCAGTTCATTATCAACAATTCCTGACAGCTTTCTTATGATCCCCATAGAATAGGTAATATCAATTTTTTCTTCAAATTTTTTCATACTTTTTGTCTCTTTTGTCTGAAACAATATTTCTGTAAATATAAAATTCATTTTATACCAGAATGCCCCGGTGCAAGGCACCAGGGCATTCTTTATCTCTGTTTCAGATATTCTTATTTGTTAGCAAGCTCTGCCTTCAGCTTCTCTGTCAGGGCAGGAACGATCTTGTTCAGATCTCCTACGATACCGTAATCAGCTACATCGAAGATAGGAGCTGACTCATCCTTGTTGATAGCGATGATGATATCGGACTCTTCCATACCAGCTACATGCTGAATTGCTCCGGAAATACCGATTGCGAAGTATACGTTAGGACGAACGGTCTTACCAGTCTGTCCAACCTGAAGATCCTTCGGCTTCCAGCCTGCATCTACAACTGCACGGGAGCAGCTTACAGTACCGCCAAGTACCTCTGCAAGATCATCAAGAAGCTTGAAGTTCTCTGCGCTTCCAACACCACGTCCACCAGATACAAGGATTTTGGCATCCATGATATCAGCTACGTCAGATACGGACTTAACGATCTTTAAGATCTCAACATACTTGTTGTCAGGTGTGAATCCGGGATTGAATTCGATCACCTCAGCCTTTGCTCCGGGAACTCTCTCAGCCTTCTGCATAACACCAGGACGAACTGTTGCCATCTGAGGACGGAAGTTCGGGCATGCGATCGTAGCGATTGTGTTACCACCGAATGCAGGACGTGTCATTAACAGCTGGTTGTGAAGCTGCTCCTTGCCGGGGATCGGGTTGATCGGGAAATCTCCGATATCAAGCTGTGTACAGTCTGCTGTCAGACCTGTATGGATTCTTGCAGAAACTCTGGGGCCAAGGTCACGGCCGATTGCAGTAGCACCTACCAGGAAAATTTCAGGCTTGAATTCATTGATCACAGATGCCAGTGCATGTGCATAAGGCTCTGTTCTGTACTCTTTTAATTCAGGATCATCTACAACGATGACCTTATCAGCACCATACTCAGCAAGCTCGTCAGCAAGACCCTTGATTCCGCTGCCAACTAAAACTGCTGTTACTTCTGTGCCTAAATCCTTGGCAAGATCTTTTCCCTTACCAACTAATTCTAAAGCAATTCCGCTGAGTTCATTGTCTACCTGCTGTGCAAAGACAAAAACTCCCTTATATTCTTGAATATTCATTTTGGAACCTCCATTATCATCCTTAATTAGATCACGTGCTTAACTTTTAACTTGTCAATAATATAATCAACTGAAGCTGCTGCATCAAGGTTAACCTTCTCGCCTGCTCCCTTTCTTACCTTATCGGAAGCCTTAGCGATCTGGGTAGGTGAACCCTTCAGACCTAAATTGGAATCATCTACATCCTTCAGATCTGCTCTTCCCCATACGGTGATGTCAGCCTTGTAAGCATCAAAGATTCCGCCGGGAGTCATATAACGGGGCTCGTTTAATTCAGCAAGTGCTGTAATTAAGCAGGGCATTTTTGCCTTTAATACGTGATATCTGTCATCGAACTGACGCTCAACGATCACGCTGTCGCCTTCTACTTCGATCTTCTGTGCATAGGAGATTACCGGGATTCCAAGATGCTCGGAAATCTGAGGTCCAACCTGTGCGGTATCACCATCGATAGCCTGACGGCCTGTGATGATCAGGTCATACTCAAGGTTACGCAGTGCGCCTGCCAGTGTCTGGGAGGTAGCCCAGGTATCAGCACCACCAAGAACACGGTCTGTTACAAGGATACCCTTGTCAGCGCCCATTGCAATTGCCTCACGAAGAACTTCTTCTGCCTTGGGAAGACCCATTGTCAGAACAGTTACTTCTGCGCCATACTGGTCTTTTAATCTAAGTGCTGCTTCCAGACCTGCCTTGTCGTCAGGATTCATGATAGTAAGCATCGCACCTCTGTCAAGTGTACCGTCGGGATTGAACTTAACGCCGCCCTTTGTATCAGGTACCTGTTTAACACAAACAACGATTTTCATTGTATTATCTCTCCTTATTCTTTCATTCTTATTTCAGCAGGGAACCGGAAATAACCATTCTCTGTACTTCAGATGTACCTTCATAGATCTCTGTGATCTTGGCATCTCTCATCATACGCTCAACGTCGTACTCTCTGATATAACCATATCCACCATGGAGCTGAACAGCCTTGGTTGTTACTTCCATAGCAACCTCTGCAGCATACAGCTTAGCCATAGCAGCTTCTACTGTGTAGCTCTTCTGGGTAGCCTTAGCCATAGCTGCTCTGTATACCATGTACTGTGCAGCCTGAACCTTGGTAGCCATATCAGCTAACTGGAACTGTGTATTCTGGAAAGCACCGATTGCTCTGCCGAACTGCTTTCTTTCCTTTACATAAGCGATGGTTCTGTCAAGAGCGCCCTCTGCAAGACCAAGAGCCTGTGCAGCGATACCGATACGTCCGCCATCCAGAGTATGCATAGCGATACCAAAGCCCTTGCCTTCCTGACCAAGCAGGTTTTCCTTGGGGATACGGCAGTCTGTGAAGATCAGTTCGTATGTGGATGAACCACGGATACCCATCTTATTTTCCTTGGTACCGAAGGTAAATCCAGGAGTTCCTTTTTCTACGATGAAAGCAGAGATCATCTTCTTGCTTCTGCCCTTAGCATCGGTTACAACGCTTGTTACAGCGAAAATTACATAAACATCAGCTTCCTTACCATTGGTAATGAAGATCTTGGATCCGTTCAGAACCCACTCGTCACCATCAAGAACAGCCTTTGTCTGCTGACCCTGTGCATCAGTACCAGCTCCGGGCTCTGTCAGACCGAAAGCACCAAGCTTCTCACCCTTTGCAAGAGGAACCAGATATTTCTGCTTCTGCTCTTCTGTACCATAGGTCTGGATAGGATCACAGCAAAGAGAGGTGTGTGCAGAAACGATAACGCCTGTAGTACCACAAACCTTGGACAGCTCCTCAACGCACATAGCGTAGGTTAAAGGATCACATCCCTGTCCGCCGTATTCCTTCGGAACCGGAATTCCAAGGAAGCCAGCCTTAGCCATCTTCTCAACTGTTCCTCTGGGGAACACTTCTGTCTCATCTACTTCCTGAGCCAGAGGCTTAACTTCTTTTTCTGCAAACTCTTTGAAAAGAGTTCTCGCCATTTCATGTTGTTTGCTTAACGTAAAATCCATGATTTTTATATCCTCCATTAAATATATGTTATTGAGGGAATCCTCAATTAAAATTACTGTGCATCAACAGGGGTCTTTGTTCTGTCTGCATTGTAAATATAGAAACCCTTGCCGCTCTTAACACCAAGATTACCGCCACGGACCATCTTACGGAGAAGAGGACATGCACGATATTTGCTGTCACCTGTTTCATTGTAAAGAACATCCATGATAGCAAGGCAGATATCAAGACCAATGAAATCACCAAGCTCAAGGGGTCCCATAGGATGGTTTGCGCCAAGCTTCATAGCTGCATCAATACCGGCTACATCTGAAACACCTTCCATCTTGATGAAGGCTGCTTCGTTGATCATGGGAACAAGGATACGGTTTACTACGAAACCGGCTGCCTCGTTAACCTGTACAGGGGTCTTTCCGATCTCTTCAGAAATCTTCTTGATGGTGTCAACTGTCTCTACAGGAGTATTTACACCGGCAATAACCTCAACTAACTTCATACGGTCAGCAGGGTTAAAGAAGTGCATACCGATCATAGGACGGTTCAGTCCGTTTCCGATCTCTGTGATGGAAAGGCTGGATGTGTTGGAAGCGAATACACACTCAGGCTTAGCGATCTTGTCAAGCTCTGCAAAGGTTGTCTTCTTTACTTCCATGTTCTCAAATGCTGCTTCAACGATCAGATCACAGTCTTTGCAGAGGTCTTCCTTCAGACCGGGAGTGATCTTTGCAAGGATAGCATCTACTGCTTCCTGTGTTAATTTTCCTTTTTCAACTAATTTAGCATAGCCTTTGGCGATCTTTGCTTTTCCGCCGTCAGCCCACTCCTGCTTGATATCGCAGAGTGCTACTTCATATCCGTCAACCTGGGCAAATGCCTTTGCAATACCCTGTCCCATAGTACCGGCACCGATAATACCTACTTTCATTTCTTTTCCTCCTGAGATTTTCATTATCTTTTATTCTTAACAGCCGGTTTCCTGCCGCAGGCACTACGCCGACTGTCATTTACAGATCTGTGCTTTCAGAAATCAGCAGTTCTTGAAGGGCTCTTTTACTTTTTCCTTGTTCTTGTCAAGGAAGAATGCCATTCCATACTTCTGGTCTTCTGTCTCAAAGCAGTCACCAAAAAGCTTCTCTTCGATCACGATTGCCTGATCCATGTCTGCATCAAGACCTTCGTTGATCGCTTTCTTGCAGTTGCGGACAGCGATCGGTGCATTCTTTGCAATGCCTGCTGCCATCTTCTCTGCTGCAGGAAGTAACTCCTCCTGTGTATAAACAGCGTTTACAAGACCGATTCTGTAAGCCTCGTCAGCCTTGATGTTTCTTGCTGTGTAGATTATCTGCTTAGCCATGCCAGCGCCTACAAGACGGGCAAGTCTCTGTGTACCGCCAAATCCGGGTGTGATGCCAAGACCAACCTCAGGCTGTCCAAATACGGCATTGTCAGAACAGATTCTGATATCACAGCTCATGGAGATCTCGCATCCGCCGCCAAGTGCGAATCCGTTTACTGCAGCGATCACAGGGATCGGGAAGGTTTCGATCTTGCGGAACACATCATTTCCCTTCTTACCGAAGGCTTCGCCCTCTGCCTTGGTCAGTGTGCTCATCTCAGCGATATCTGCACCTGCAACGAAGGACTTCTGTCCTGCACCTGTCAGGATCAGTGCTCTTACTTCATCAAGGTTTACAGCATCCAGAACAGCGTTCAGCTCGTCCAGTACTGTAGAATTCAGTGCGTTCAGTGCCTTCTCACGGCTGATGGTGATAATGGCATAAGCACCCTTCTGCTCATATGTTACAAATTCCATGGTATTAACTCCTTTTTATTTTGTTCACAGAAGTAAGCAGACCTAAGAAGTTAAGCCTGCTTACTTATTTTCCTTAAAATATGCTTAGTCTTCAATCTTAACGACTGTAGAGCATCCCATACCACCGCCGATGCAGAGAGTTGCAAGACCGGTCTTGGCTCCTCTTGCCTGCATCTCATGAAGCAGTGTAACAAGGATACGGCATCCGGAAGCTCCAACAGGATGTCCAAGAGCGATCGCACCACCATTGGGGTTGAGCTGCTTGTCAACATCGATTCCCAGATCCTTACCTACTGCAACAGACTGTGCTGCGAATGCTTCGTTTGCCTCGATGATATCGAAGTCCTCGATCTTCATGCCTGTCTTAGCCATAACCTTCCTGGTAGCAGCAACAGGTCCAATACCCATAACCTCAGGTCTTACACCTGCAAGTGCGCCAGCTACGAAAGTAGCCATGGGCTTAACGCCAAGCTCCTTAGCCTTCTCTTCGCTCATAACAACGACTGCTGCTGCACCATCATTGATACCGGATGCATTACCAGCAGTAACAAATCCGTCAGGATTGATGGTACGGAGCTTTGCAAGTCCTTCGATGGTAGAACCATGACGGGGTCCTTCATCTACCTTGAACTCGATCATTTCTTTTTTCTTCTTAACCATTACAGGTACGATTTCGTTCTCGAAAGCACCGTTCTTCTGTGCTTCTTCAGCCTTTAACTGGCTCTTTAATGCGAACTCATCCAGCTCTTCCCTGGTCAGTCCCCACTCTCTGCAGATATTGTCTGCAGTTGTGATCATGTGGTAATCATTGAATGCATCCCAAAGGGCATCCTTGATCATGCAGTCAACTAAAGTACCATTGTTCATTCTATATCCATAACGTGCCTGAGGAACAGCATAGGGTGCCAGGGACATGTTCTCCATACCGCCTGCTACAACGATGTCAGCATCTCCTGCCATGATCATCTGTGCTGCCTGGTTTACACAGTTCAGACCGGAACCGCAGACAACGTTCATGGTAACAGCGGGAACCTCGATCGGAAGTCCTGCCTTGATAGATGCCTGACGGGCTACGTTCTGTCCAAGTCCAGCCTGGATAACACATCCCATGTATACCTGATCTACTGCTTCCGGAGCAACTCCAGCCCTCTGAAGTGCCTCCTTGATTACGATTGCGCCAAGCTCAGCAGCAGGGGTTGTGCTTAAAGAGCCACCCATGGTACCGATCGCTGTACGGCATGCACCGGCTAAAACAACTTTCTTTGCCATTATTTCTTTCCTCCGTTTGAATCATTTTGTATAAAATTTCAGCCTTACCGGCTGTCTGCAACGATTGTTAATTTTTTGTCATTGCCACAGAAATCATTATAACATAGGGCTTTTACTTTTGCAATCACAATTCACAGAAAAGACATTTGTTGAAAGGGCATTCGTCCACTGGACGTGAAGTTGAAAAAGACGCTTCGTTCTGATGAAGAGCGAAACGTCTTTGAAGCTTTCAGATATGTTGTCACACACCTGATGTTGTATTCGGCATCTCGGTGGGAGTCTGAGTTGGTACCGCTGTAGGTTCTATCTGTGCCGGCTGCGTCGTTCCTGCCGGTGCCTGTGCTGCCGGTACAGCAGGCACTGTCACTGACGCTTCTTCCTTCTTTTCCTGGCTTCTCAGGCTTTCCAGATAGGCCTGCCACTCATCTTCCTTACGGATTTCTTCGACCTTGTCAAAAAAGGCGCTCCAGGAATACAGTGTCTCATCACTGACATTCACACGGCTCACAGGGCTTGCCGCTGACAGAAGTACCATGCCTGCCGGAAGCATTTCTCCCTCGGGAACCACGGAGCCGTCCGCTGAAACAGCGATCTTTTCATCTGCCAGCTTCTGCAGGAAGCCTGCCAGCTCTTCATAGCCATTTTCGATGAGATTCCTGATCTCTCCCTGCAAAAGTGCGGTTCCCTTCATCTTTGTCACATAAGCTGCGTTCACGATGGGAGTGCCTTCTTCCGAAACCGTCACTGCCTGATCCGGCATCCTTTGCATTTTTGCATAGGAAAAGGAAAGGATCTGTTCCCTGCCCTCTGCATCCTTCATCAGGAAACGATAATTGTAATCTGGTGTCGATACGACCTGGATCTTATCTGTCAGGATAACCGGCTGCCTGCAGTCCTTCCAGACCAGCTCATTCTTTTCATTCAGGATGATCTCTTCCTGCCCGGTAAAGAAAACGGACGGTCTGCCGGTATCCTGATTGTACCCGATCACCAGATTGCCGGAGGCATTTTCATGGGCTTTATCTTCACTGTCCTTACTTTCTCCGCTTTCCTGTGATGCCTGCTGGAAGCAGATCATGCTGCCATCTGCCGCATTTCCCGGAAGCGTGATTTCCAGTGTATACGGTATCGTCTTCCCCTTTGCTCCTTCCCTGCCATCTGCTGTCATATTGGAAGCGAGTACCAATACACCAAGTGACAGGAAGCCCGCCGTCAGTACTGCTGTCTTTTTCTTCATTCTTTTCCCCTTTCGCTTACATAAAATTTCCTTTTACACATTTATTATAGCAAATGAAAGGACGTTTCATGCTACCGGTACTAGCAATATCCTTCCATCGTTCTCTGTGATCCGATAAAGCGTGTCATAGGAAAACTCCGTTCCGTCCATGAAGGGTGCAAACAGCTCCTGATTCTCTTCATCAAGAGGCTCTACATACAGATAGCCTGCATGGGACTCCTCGATCGTCTTTAAAAGTGCTGCGCTGTCCGTCGTCTCTCCGCTGATATTTCCGTACATCACAGATACCGGTGCTGCTTCAAAGCTGACATAGGCATTCCTTACCCAGCTGATATCCGACAGATCCCGGAGATACAGTACACGGCCGATGCTTTTCCTCGTTCCTGCACCGATCTTCGCCAGAAAGGCCTCTGCCTTTTCATCTACGATGTCTTCTCTCTCCTGCCGGATCTCTTCTATAGTATTCCTGTAGCCGGTCAGTGCCCGGTAAGACCCCTGATAATCTGCCGTCAGAAGAACCGGTATAGCACAGAGCAGCAGCCCCCGAACAGCATTTTCTGACCTCAGTACAAGATATGCGGTCAGATACAGGCTTCCTATCGTAAAAGGTGCTCCGTACCGTTCAATCGAGGACACCATGCCAAAGGGCTCCAGATACTGCGTTTCCACTGCAAAGATCGTCAGGTGGCTGATCAGGTTCAGGCTGTAAAAGCACGCTGCGCTCAGCAGGGCAAACAAAAGCAGGAATCTGCTGTCCTTGCCGGTTATCTTTTTCCGGATCCCAAGCAGGGCATAAATAACCAGCACCAGAAGCACCAGCATCAGCGGACTTAAATTCAGTATGGCTGTTGAATACCGGTGCAGCGGCCATTTCAGGAAGGCTGTCAGAAAGGCATCTATCATCTGTTCCTGTACATCCGGAATGTTCATGCTTCCTGTCGCCATATGGATCGCAGCGCCTGTCAGCTTGGCAACCCTTCTGTTCATCAGGCAGAAGAAAAGCCAGCTTCCTTCTGTCAGCGCAGGCAGGCATACCACAGCTATAAGTCCTCTTTTCACTGCCTTTCGGTCCTGTGCAAATATTTCATCCCTTCTGTGCAGAAAGTGATATAGCAGTGTAAATAAAAGTCCAAAGAACAGCCAGACCACCCCTGTATTCTTGCAGAGCACCAGTACCATCAGATAACAGGCCTGTCTTCCGTAATAAAACAGGGAAGAATGCCCCTCTCTGTCAAGAACTGCTGTCAGGAATGCCCCATAGATCACAGCCATGGTAAAATCTGCGCAGCATCCGTCCATCCAGAAGGCTTCCACCATGGAAGGGAACAGCCACAGCAGTACAGCGCCGATCGTCATGGTGATTACGTTCTTCTTTCTGATCCGCTCCAGCAGGGGAACAAGGAATGTCAGATTGCAGACATAATATCCTGCAAACATCAGCCCTTCTCTGAACTCTGAGGGTGAAAGATGCAGGAACCACCATTTCAGCATCTGGGTTCCCGGCGGATAATCCCCAAATTCTGCCGCCACGTTTTCATACCGGTCTGCAAAGCCGTTCAGGTAAAAAATGGACTTCACATCTGTGGCCCAGAAATTATAGTCATCCCACCAGCTTGTCAGCTTACCGGATACACACACTGTCACAGCCATAAGCAGCATCAGGGCTGTCAGAAAAGCGGGTGCCCTCAGCTCCCTCCCGGCAAAGGAGACAAGCTCCTTTCTCTTTTTTCTGTCCATCTTAAAGACAAGGAACCCGCTTCCCAGCAGAAATAAGGGTGCCAGGATATCCGTCAGCCAGAGGAGATTTCCAAAGCTGAGCCCATACAGGAATAGGATCAGAAGGCTCACTGCTGCAGGGATACAGTCTGTCAGCTTCTCTTTCAGGTAAAATCCAAGGATCAATATAAAAATTAAGAGTGATAAAATATGAATGATAAACATAGTAAAAGTATACCTCAAAAAACATGCGCCGTGGAAGCTTTTTAAACAAAAATGCCTGCTGCCCCCAGATATTCAAAAAGATGTGGAGCACCTGCCCCACATCTTTTTGAATTTAGCCTCCCACTCAGGGAGCCTGTCACGCCTGTCCTTCCATCGCTCCGGACCGGCCGCTTTATTTTATACCTCAGGCTCGATCAGACCGTAAGTATTTCCTTTTCTCTTATAAACTACATTCACCTGGTCTGTCTCTGCATTACAGAATACAAAGAAGTTATGTCCAAGAAGCTCCATCTGTACACAGGCATCTTCCGGATACATAGGCTTGATATCGAACTTCTTGGTACGGATGATCTGTACCTCCTCATCATCCAGATAATCCTTCTCTATGAAATCCTGCTTGAAGAATCCTCTTGACTGCTCCTTGGCGATCAGCTTGGTCTTATACTTCTTCAGCTGCCTCTCGATGATCTCTTCTACAAGATCAATCGATACATACATATCATTGCTTACCTGTTCAGAACGGATGATACTGCCCTTAACCGGGATCGTAACTTCGATCTTCTGTCTGTCTTTCTCGACACTGAGTGTAACATGTACCTCTGTTTCCGGTGTAAAGTACTTCTCAAGCTTACCGATCTTGTCCTCCACTGCTGCACGAAGTCCAGGAGTCACTTCAATATTCTTGCCAATAATAATAAACTTCATATACATCATCCTTTCCGTGGATTATTTCTTTCACTCATTATAGCACATGTCCCCTTAGTTTTGCAATAATTTCAATGATTTGTTTAAAAACCATATCAGTTTTCCAACAATTTTAGTCATCTTCGGGAAGTGACTTTTTTCGACTATCCTGTTCTCTTTATCATAAACACACAAAACGTCCGTTCCTCATTTTTCCTGTGGATAGTGTGGATAACTCCGTGTATAAATCAAAAACGCCTGTTTTATGGCATTTGTGTATGTGGATAACTTTTTAGTCCTTTTCTTCCTGTTGTCCATATATATCAGGTCTCTCTTTTTCTGCTTTGTGTAACTTGCACACACCATCGTTTGTCAACCCGTTTTAGTACAAAAAAAGAAGTCTGACTCTTTATGAATCAGACTTCTGTAATTTCATTTTTCTGTTTTCCTGAGAGGACCGGACTTCTTTTAGAAGATTCTCCTGATAGAAAGGATAGAACGGTAATTTGCGTTGGAAATAATAATTCCTGTCTTGGCTGTTGATGCATGCACGATCTGTCCGCCGCCAATATAGATTGCAACATGACCGGAATAGCAGATGATATCACCCGGCTGTGCACTGTCAAGGCTGCCAACTGCAGCACCTACGCTTCTGTCTGCTGAAGATGAATGAGGCAGGCTGACACCATAATTGGAATATACACTCATAACAAATCCGGAGCAGTCCGCACCATTTGTCAGGGATGTTCCACCCCAGACGTAAGGATTACCGACGAACTGGCAGGCAAAGCTTGCGAGCTCCTTGCCAAGCTCACTGCCGCTTCCTGAAATAACCGGTGCCGCATAACTCTGATTGCTGCTCTGGCTGTTCTTCTTATTTGCTTTCGCTGCCTTGGCTGCTGCTTCCTGTGCTGCCTTTCTCTCTGCTTCTTCCTTGGCAAGTCTTGCTTCCTCTTCTGCCTTGGACTCTGCCTTTACGAATTCTGTAGAAAGGGTGACATAATCTAAGGATACATAGCCATCACCTTCCTCGATATTTACCTTAACCCAGCCGTCCAGCTCTTCGGTAACCAGCAGTTCGTCTTCAATAGGAACCATACCGATCACTGCGGAATCAGTAGAGGGCTCTTCTCTTACATAGAGAGTAGTAGTATTAACGGTGGCGATTCTTGTACCCACCTCTTTGGCAAGCTCTACTGCATCCTCACCTGTGACACAATACTCTGCCTTCACATAACCGGTCACACTGCCGGATGTGATCTCGTACCAGCCGTTGTCCTCTGAAATAAATTCACCAACAGACTTGTCATAAAGCTTACCAAGGATCTCACCATCCTCACTGGGAATGCTTCTGACATTTACATAATCATTTACCTTGGCGATAACCAGGGATTTAAAGCCTTCTTCTTCCTTCCTGGCTGCGATTTCTCTTTCCTTCTGGGGAATGGTCTTGGTGGTGGAAGCCGTTACGGTTTCTTCAATGACTTTCTCTTTCTGGATTGGCTGTACATCAAGCTTGGGGCTTGCTGTTGCCAGTGGAGATGCACTGAGCGACGGAGATGCCGCTGATGAATCTTCTGTAGCTGCTGTTCCTGTACTGCTTTCTTTCTGCTCTGCCTTTTTGGCATCTGTCTCATCCTTGATGTTCTTGACACTGGTACCATTGGAAGCAAGGAAGAAATCAATGCCTGCGGAAGGAAGATCTGTCTTCTCCTTCGCAAAGCTGTTCATATTCATACCGGAAAATAAGAGCGCTGCTGAAAGAACGCCTGCTGCTATT
Source organism: Suilimivivens sp. (assembly GCF_037359455.1). Taxonomy (NCBI): domain Bacteria; kingdom Bacillati; phylum Bacillota; class Clostridia; order Lachnospirales; family Lachnospiraceae; genus Suilimivivens; species Suilimivivens sp. Next base: position 13,915 of record NZ_JAXXXI010000037.1, on the reverse strand, counting down.
TTCACGTAAGATTTCTGCATAACAAAACTCCTTCAAATCTTTCACTGCTTAATTGTTACAAAAATGTTAAAAACACTATAACACTTTCGTCAAGCACTGTCAACCTCTGCGATTTTTTGCATCAGCCTTGAAAGCCCTGTAAATCCGGCACTTTTTCATATCTAAATTTTCAAAGGCAAATTTTTCCATCTACAAGATCTTGTATTTTCTGACAGAAAAAAGGAGACTGTCGAAAGGCTTTCTCCACTTCCACAGTCTCTTTTCTTAAAAATTTTGTAAAAATTCACAACAGTTTTTTCATGGGTCAGAACTGCTGTGTCTTCATTTTCCATATCACTCTAAGCCTTCTGTGCCCGCAAATATTCCTCCACAGAATTTACAGCATTGGCACCATCTGCAGCAGCTGTGATGATCTGGCGCATTTTCTTCTTTCTGATATCTCCTGCCACGAAGATTCCAGGTCTGCTCGTTCTGCCATCTTCCCCGGCAATCACATAGCCCTGTTCATCTCTCTCAGCCAGTTCCTGCAAAAGCTCGCTGTCCGGGTGGATCCCCACTGCAGCGAACACACCGTTTACCGGCAGATGCTTTTCCTCCCCGGTCTTTACATTCTTAATAAGAAGAGACTCGGTCACCATATTTCCTTCCACAGCCTCTACCACAGTGTCCCAGAGGATTTCCACGTTCGGAAGCTCCTTTACCTCCTGCTGCAGCGTCTGGGCTGCCCGCAGCTCATTTCTTCTGTGGATCAGATAAACCTTTTCACAGCCTCTTGCCAGAAATGCGGCATCCTCTGCAGCCACATTGCCGCCGCCTACGACAGCCGTCACCTTTCCTCTGAAGAAGGCGCCGTCACAGGTCGCACAGTAGGATACTCCCTTGCCGGCAAATTTCTCTTCTCCCGGTACATTCAGCTTCGCATGATAGGCTCCTGTTGCCACGATGACCGTTCTGGCCTGCAGCTTTTCTTTTTCCGTCTGAATCAAAAAATGGCCGTCTTCTTCCTGAATGGAAAGAACCTCAGCCACTTTAAATTCACAGGAAAGCTTATCCGCATGCTCCCGGAACTTCATTCCCAGCTCAAATCCGTTGATTCCGGGAAGTCCCGGATAATTATCCACTTCATAGGTATTCAGTACCTGTCCGCCGCTCATGGCGCTTTTCTCTATGGTCACTGCCTTAAGCCCGGCTCTGTTTGCATAAATGGATGCACTTAAGCCTGCTGGACCTGAACCAATAATAACTACATCATACATATTGTCTCTCCTTCCTGTTACACAAAACACTTCTGCTTCTTTATTTTGTTTTCCCATCTGCATCCAGTTCCAGTCAGATCCATCCGCCATCCATGGTAATGACCTGTCCGGTCAAGTAGTCGGGACTATCCAGGAGCTTTACCACAAGCTCTCCGGCTTCCTGTGCTGTTCCCATTCTGTCTGCCGGGATTTCTTCCACCAGTGCCTGTTTTTCCTCTTCGGTAAAGCAGGCATTCATTTCGGTATCGATCACACCAAAGGCAATGGCATTTACCTGGATATGACTTGGCGCCACCTCCTTGGCAAGGGCCCTGGTAAAAGCATTCACGCCGCCCTTGGCTGCGCTGTAGGCCACCTCCATGGAAGCTCCCACTGCTCCCCACACAGAAGATACATTAATAATCTTACCGGATTTCCTGTGGATCATACCGGGAAGCACCTGGCGGCTGGTATAAAACAGCGCATTCAGATCCGTGTTTATTACCTGCTGCCATTCCAGAACTGACATATCTGTCAGTAACCCTACATAAGAGATTGCCGCATTATTGATCAGCACATCTACTTCTCCGCAGATAGAAAACAGCTTCTCTACTTCCTCCGGATCTGACACATCACACTGATATGCCTCACATCTGACTCCATAAGTCAATTCTATTTCCTTCTGTAGAGCGTTCAGTCTTTCCATTGATTTTCTGCATACCAGAATAAGATCATAGCCCTCTTTGGCAAGGGCTATGGCAATTCCTGCACCGATCCCCCGGGATGCCCCGGTGATCAGTGCCTGCTTTCTTTTTTCGTTATACAAGGTTTCTGATTCCATCACAGATCCTCTTTGCAACTGCCGGATTATTCATGGTGTAAATATGTACCCCGTCTACATCACTGGCGATCAGATCAACGATCTGATTGATCGTATAGGCAAGACCGGCATCCAGCAGCGCCTCTTTGTTATTTTCATATTTACGCAGTATCTTCTGGAATTTCACCGGAAGAGTTGCCCCGCACATAGTCACCATACGCTCGATCTGTGCCCTGTTGGTCACCGGCATCACACCCGCATCAATCGGAACATCAATGCCGGCAATTCTTGTTTTTTCATAAAAATCATAAAAAACTTCATTATCAAAGAAAAGCTGCGATACCAGATGATCCACACCGGCATCTACCTTTCTCTTCAGATTACGGATGTCAGTAATGGCATCCGGTGCTTCCAGATGCTTCTCCGGGTAACAGCCACCGCTGATACTGAAATCTCCCTGCGTTTTGATATACTCTACCAGCTCATTGGCATAATGGAAATCATGCTTTACCGGGATATTGGGATTCATATCTCCCCGGAGTGCCAGTACATTTTCAATGCCTGCTTCCTTTAACTGATCCAGAATGCTTCGGATCTCTTCCTTATTATAGTGGAGACAGGTCAGATGCACGATCGGCTCAATTCCATATTCATTTTTGATCTTTCTGGCAATTTCTACTGTCTTGTTATTTGCCGTACTGCCGCCTGCGCCAAAGGTTACACTGATAAAGTCAGGGTGCAGGTCGCACAGAAGAGAAAGTGTCTCATCTATATTCTGCAGGGCAGCTTCTTTCTTCGGGGGAAATATTTCAAAGGAAAGAACCGGCTTTCCTTCTTTCTTCTTGGCTTCAAATATCTGTGGTATCTTCATGATTGTTCCTCCTGATGTTTTCTTTTTATTCCTACCGGATCAGCTCCGGAAAACTTTCTGTTTCTGGTATTTCATCGATCCATCCCAGATGATAGGCTGTGATTCTTGAGATCTGTTCGCTGATCCTTCCTTCTCCGGCCACACTTCGCATGATCTCATCCGGATAATTTGCTGCAATATAATCCGTTACCGCTCTGCTGTATTCCTCTCCCCTGTACAGATCATGGGCTCCAAATACGTGCAGAATCTCGTGGGCGTAAACTGCAGGCTCCTCTTCTGTCCCCTTGTCATTCCTTACAAACATGACAAGACTTTCCCTGACATTGTCCTCCCCGTCATACACAATCGCATAGGATCTGCCGGGCGCATTCACAAACATACAGGTGGCAATCCCGTCAGCTCCATACTCCTGCAGCAGCCTCTCATAGGAAAGCTCTTCCTCTGTCCACTGTGCAAAGGCTTCGTCCAGTGCATCCATAAAATCACTGTCATCACTGATGGAAAAATCTACCGTCTTTTCCATACAGAGATCCTGACTGTTTTCTTCACTCCAGTCCAGAATAAACTGGGTTTCCACGCCATAACCGAAAGCAGTTTCTTCTATATATATAGCAGCTTCCTTCAGTCTCTGTAAACAGATTTCTTTCTCTTCTTCAGTAAAAGCATTGTCCGGTGTAGTCAAAAACAGGCTGATCAGTATATTTTTTCCTCTCAGAACTGAGGCACTGCCGATTCCAAAGCTGCCATCAATTCCATCAGTTCTTAGCAGGGCATCCGGCGGCACGGTCGGAAAGGGCGCTGCTGTTTCCGGTAAAGAAATGGAATCCTCTGTTTCTATGTTCTCATCCTGTACTGTTTCTTCTGCAATTTCACCGCTCCTGCTTCCACAGCCTGTCAACAATCCAGCCATGAGGATCCAAAGAAACACCGTCACTCCCGTCAGTCCTGCTTTAATAAGCCTTCCCACTGCCATTATTCCTTATGCTTCTCAATGGTATTCTTGACAGCGCCCATTCTCTTGTCAAGGCTTGCACTGGTTTCGGCACAGTCCTTCAGTTCTGCTGCCAGCATGGTTGAAAGCTCTGCATCCAGATCCTTCTTATAGCGCAGTCTGTGCTCCAGGCTTGCCCAGAAGTCCATGGCGATCGTTCGAAGCTGTACTTCCACCTTCATCTGCTTTTTTTCATTCTGCAGAAAAATGGGAATTTCCACGATCAGATGAAGACTTCGGTAACCATTGTCCTTGGGATTCTTGATATAATCCTTTATCCTGATCAGCCTCACATCATCCTGCTGCAGAAGGCAGTCTGCCAGTCTGTAAATATCCTCGATAAAGGGACAGATCACACGGATCCCTGCCACATCTGTCAGACACTCTTCTACTGCACTCACCTCAAAGGGTAGCTTTTTTCGATAAAGCTTGTCCATGATGCTCTCCATGGACTTCAGCCTGGTCTTGATCGTTTCTATTGGATTATGCTCCTGCTCCAGGGAAAACTGCTGGTTCAGCACACGGAATTTTGTTTCCACCTCAAGCAGTGCGCAGCTGTAATAGGTCATAAGCTGCTTTGACTGCTGGAATGTTTCCCTGAAACGCTCTACTGTTTCTTCCGGAATATCTGCAAATGACATCAAAATCTGTTTATCCACACTTTTTCTCCATTCATATCATGCTCCATCCATCAAAAGGACTGCAGGGATCAGTCTGCTGGCTTCTGATAGAAATGTCCCGTCAGCTGCTGCGTCTTCATCTCATTGATAAAGGCCTTTTCATCCACCTTCCGGACAGCCTGAATTACCTTTTTGCTCTTGGAACCATCTACTACTGAATATACCACATTTCTCTGACAATGCTCAAAGGAACCTTCTCCCTCCAGGATCGTGGCTCCATGATGGCTGATCTGATAGATCGCCTCACAGACCTCTCTGGGTCTGCCTGTTACAATAAACAGCGTCTGCTGCTGATATTTCTTATAAAGCACATGCAGCACCTGTGTCGAAGCATACTGGAATATGATCGAATAAAGTGCCTTGTCAAAACCAAATAAAATACCTGCCAGTGTCAGAATCACTACATTCAGTAATAAAACAGCATTAAAAGAATCCACACCCTTTTTCTCAGAAAAATAAATGGCTATAAAATCCGTACCCCCACTGGTCGCGTCCACGGCAAGGCACATACTGATGGCAAGTCCGTTCAGCATACCGCCAAAGATGCTGATCAGCAGTGTATCATAGGTGATCGCAGTCCCGGGGATCAGATCGGTCAGCACACTGGTCAGCACGATCATCAGACAGGAATACATAGTAAATTTCTTCCCGATGTAACGGAATCCGATGTAAACCGGTATGGCATTCAATATCAGGTTGACCACCGTATAAGGGATCGTTACATGGAAAAACATCTCCCCTACTCTCTGGATCAGAATAGTCAGTCCTGTGGCTCCGCCCGGATACAGACCTCCTGTTCTGACAAAGGTCTTGATATTAGCCGCCATCAGCAATGCAGCAAGGCAGATCACCAGGATCCGTTTCGCTTCTTTCTTTACCTCTGTTCTCATGTAATTCCTCCCATGTCCCTTTTCATCCAGTATATAATAAAGTATCTTTATTCGCAATATTTCTCTGTTTCTTAGGAATTTCTTAATTCAAGCGTAAGAATTCTATAAGTCTATTTTATTTTTTCTTTTGTTTGGTATACTACTACAGTAAAGCGGAATTCACTTCCCCTGATGGAGTGTATAATAAATGTTTGTATCTCTTTTTTTCCCGGTATTTCTGGGAATTGTGATCCTTTGTTATTTTGCCCTTCCGGCAAAATGCAGACCTGCCATACTGTTTTTTGCAAGCTGTGTTTTCTGTGCCAGCCTGGATATCAGAAGCCTGGTAATCCTCTTTATCAGCATTCTCTTTACCTACTGCGGCGGTATTCTGTTAGAGCATGCAGGAAAAAATTCATTCAGACCCGGAAAAATTCATTTTATACTGGCGGTTCTTCTGTCCCTGTGTCTGCTTTTGCTCCTTGTGTTCAAATATACCGGATATATTTTCCAGCGCTTTTTCCCGGGGCTTACCTTTACCCAGACCTTGCTGCCTTATTTTCTCATGCCCATTGGTTTTTCCTTTTATCTCTTTCAGATGATCAGCTATCTTGTGGATGTAGCAAAAGGAAAGCTTGCCGCAGAGAAAAATTTTATTCATCTTGGCTGTTACCTTGCCTTTTTTCCGCGGTTTGTGAGCGGTCCCATTGAGCGGGCAGGGGATTTTCTGCCACAGCTTTCCGCTCTCTCTAAGATAAAATTTTTCGACCGTGGAAGGCTTTCCACTGCCTTTACCTATATTCTGTGGGGCTATTTTATGAAAATGGTCGTTGCAGACCGCCTGGCTCTTCTGGTGAACAGTCTCTTTGGCAGTATGCAGGAATTTGACAGCTTTTTTCTTTTTCTTGGCATGCTTTTTTATACCATGCAGATCTACTGCGACTTTGCAGGCTATTCCAATATCGCCATTGGCTGTGCTGCTATCTTTGGAATAAGGCTGACGCAGAACTTTGCTTCGCCTTACCAGGCTGCCTCTATTTCAGAATTCTGGAGACGGTGGCATATTTCCCTTAGCAGCTTCCTGAAGGACTATATTTATATCCCTCTTGGTGGCAGCCGGTACGGTACCTTCCGGAAATGTCTGAATACCATGATCGTTTTTCTGCTCTGTGGCATGTGGCATGGCTCCGGTCTGAACTTCGTGGTATGGGGACTGCTCCATGGCATTTATTCTGTGATCGGCACCTTTCTTCCATCTGGCAGAAAATACCGCGTTCTGACCTTTTTTGAGGCTGCCTTTGCCTGGATCTTTTTCCGGGCAGAAAGCCTTTCGCAGGCACTTTCTTATATCAGGAGGATGTTGACTGCCGGTCTTCAGCCCGGAAGCTTTTCCCGTTCCCTCAAGCTGCTGGAGCTGGATCCTGCAGAGATCATCGTCGTAACGATCAGTATTCTCCTGATCCTGCTGATCGATGAACTCTGCTACAGGAAAAAGCTGTCCCTGCCACTGCTCATTCAGGAAAAGCCAAATGCTGCCAGATACCTGATCTTTTATCTTCTTCTGATCGGTATTTTTGTCTTTGGGGTGTATGGCCCCGGCTATCAGGCAGAGCAGTTTATTTATATGCAGTTTTAAATTGTGATTGATTTGTTTGATGATTTCAGAAAGGATCTTTATGAAATTTTTTCATTCTAAAACAGCCCTGCGTCTTTTCTTTATCCTGCTGCTTCTGATAACCCTGTACCTGCTTTCCTGCGTACTGAAGGTAAAGTCCGGTCATGGTATCGACCAGCAGGAAGGCTTATACTGGCAGGAGGAAAACAGCATTGATGTCATGTTTCTCGGTACCAGCCATGTCCACTGTGACGTCAATACCGGTCTCCTCTATGACAGCTACGGGATCACAGCCTATGATTACAGCGGCGCCGAACAGCCCCTCTGGATGACCTACTATTATCTGAAGGAGCTGTACCGGTATCAGACTCCGGAGCTGCTCGTCCTTGATCTGTATGGACCTGCCAGATTTAAGGAGGACTACCAATACTCCTGGATCTCCGAGAATATTTACGGCATGCGTTTTTCACCCAATAAGCTGAAAATGCTCCTTGTCAGTGTGGAGCCCGGCCGGATCAGAGACTATTTTCCTTCCTTTGCCATTTATCACAACCGCTACGATTCCCTGAGTGAAGATGATTTTCAAAGCTTCTTCTGGAACAGCGAGGATAAACAGGCCTTCAAGGGCTATACCCCTTACTTCGGCACGGAGCTACAGACTGAGCCGGATGACTTTTTCACAGAGGAAAAGGGAGGTCTGACCAAAAAGTCAGAAAAGTATCTCCGTAAAATCATTGCTTATGCCAAAAAGAAGCAGACACCCCTCCTTCTTATCTCTGCTCCTTATGTCATAACAAAGGAAGATAAGATGACCTATAACCAGATCGCTGAAATTGCCGCACAGGAGGATGTCGCCTTTATTGATTTCAATGAATATTATGAGGATATGGGACTTGATTTCACCACAGATTTTAATGATGAATCCCATCTGAACTATCAGGGAAGCTGTGTATTTACGGATTATCTGGGAAAATATCTGAAAGAAAATTACGACCTGGCGGATCGTCGCGGTGATCCATCCTGTGAATCCTATCTGGATAATCAGAAGCTGATCCTGAAGGAAGCAAAGGAGGCTTCAGCCACCGGCTGAAGCCTCCTGTTTCCTACTGCAGTTTTATTTCTCTTCTGTCTTTTTCTGGCTCTTCTTTTCTGTAATGGTAAACTTCTGAACCATTTCTCTCATTTCACCGGAAGCCTTTCCTACCTCATTCATAACAGAAAGGACATCTTCTGACTTCTGTACAATCATTGAAGCTCTCTGTGCGATCTCATTGGTTCCGTTTGCTCCTTCATTGGAAGCCTTGCTCACATCATTGATAGACTGGATCACACCATCGATAGAGGCAAGCAGTTCTTCGGATATAGCACTGAAATCAGTTACCATTTCATTCACATCTGCCGCATCCTGATTATAAGCATCGGCGATATCTGAAAACTGATGGAAGCTGTCCGAAACATCCTCTGCCACAAAGGCCAGCAGTCTGGAGGAATCATCCGCAAGATTCTGCACTGCCCCTGTTACTTTCTGTGTCACCTGCTGGATATTTTCTACTGTTCCCCTTGACTGTTCTGCCAGTGAGCGGATCTCATCTGCTACAACGGCAAAGCCCTTGCCTGCCTCTCCGGCTCTTGCCGCCTCAATGGATGCATTCAGTGCCAGGAGATTTGTCTGTGCCGTAATTCCCATAATGGACTGTGCCAGTACCTCGATCTGCTCTACTACCTTGGCTTCTTCCAGTGCCTGCTCAAGGCTTCCGCTGATCTCTGCTTTCATATTCTTAGCATTCTGATAATTGCTCTCGGTATCCCTCTTTGCCTTTTCTGCCCGCTGATGGATATTGACAACCTTCTCAGCTCCATCCTGTGCACGGACAGCGATATTCTTTGATACGGTTTCAATTTGATGGGAAATCGTTTCGATCTGCTGCGCGGAAGCGGCTGTCTCTTCCATACTTGCTGACAATTCCTGCGTTGCTGCTGAAACGCTGCTGATCTCATCGTTCAGTTCATTCAGGTGTCCCATAACGGCATCCACATCTTCCGCAAGTTCAACCCCATGTCCTTTCACACCGCCCAGTACCTGGTCAAAGGTACCTGCCATGCTGTTCAGCGCTCTTTCCAGGATACCGAACTCGTCTTTTCTCTTAAGCCTGCCGGTAGCTGACCTTCCTGTCATGTCACCGCTTTCCAGCTTCTGTGCATACCCGACTGCCTTCTTCATCCAGCCAGTGGTATCTATGATAATATAAATGATCAGTACGATCGTGATCAAGAAAAGGATCACAGTAATGAAGACCATCCTAGTGATCCAGGTATTCCTGGTATCATCAACGATCTGCTTTTCTCCATCTACGATTTCATCAATATAATCTGTATAGTTTCCTGTACCAATGACCCATCCGAAGGGCTCATACAGTCTGGAATAGCTTCTCTTCGGAAGATTTTCCGTACCGTCCTCCTTCGGAAATACATAATCACAGTAACCACCATCTGGCTGCTGTCCTACCGCAATGATATCTTTCACCATCTCATAGCCATTGCCATCCTTGGTTCCCATACGGTTCGTACCTTCCGTATCACTGCCGAGCAGTACAATGTTATTCCCTTCCGTATCATCTGCCCAGAAATATCCGGAATCTCCATACCGGAGTTCACGAAGCATATCAGCGCCCTGCTTCTTGGCCTCTTCCAGTGTACACTCTCCTGCTTCATACGCTGCATAATACTGATCCAGCATGGATATTGCATTGTCTACCTGCTGTCTGATACTTTCATCATACTGATTACGCACCTCTTCTTCCAATGCATCATCTGCGTGACTGCTGATCGTTTTCATGCCCTTGATCGCTGAGAATCCGGATCCCATCACCATAATAAATACGAGAACCAGGATCATTGACAGCTTGACTGACATTTTTAAGTTCTTCATAAGTAAAATAGCCTCCCTTTAATGGTTCTTTAGATTATAAAGTATTATATCATATTTTACTTATTTTTTACATTTATCGATAAAAATTATTGCTTTTTGAAATCGAATCATTGCGATCAGGCTGCTTTTTTGATCCGTATCATCCTGTTTACACATTCTGCTCAAAGGCATGGTTCAGTGTCGGCAGAAGATCCTCTGTTTTTTCAATGCGGTATCCTTTGATCCCAAAGCTCTCTGCATATTTAACCCATAGCTGCAGTCATTAAAGATCAGTACTACAATGGGGATTCCTAGCCTTTTTGCTGTTTCCAGCTCCTGGGAGTTCATCATGAATCCCCCATCTCCTGTCACTGCCAGGACTCTTTTTTCAGGATAGATCAGCTTCGCTGCGATCGCACCCGGAAGTACGATTCCCATAGTAGCAAATCCATTGGAAATAATACAGGTATTACTGGTAATATATGTTTTTCTATCAACTTAATCACATCAGGTGGGCTGAGATTGTGCTTTTGTCGGAGATATTCTCTGCAAATATAAATGGCAATTGTAAAGTTCACCTATTTTGTTTTGATGCTGTTTTTCATTTTATTTATTACATGTGTTGTCATCAATTCGCAATAGTTATCCGTGTGTATGGGAGATGTTCTTCGTTCTCCTCTGCGCAGATCGTTACACCGGCATCCTCGAAGTGAATGGTAGTTTTGAGCTTTTCCCAATCAACGGTGCGCCGCCGGCTCTCAGCTTCCAAACACTGGTGCAGCAGCTCTACGGTTTCTCTGTCCACAGCAGGGTCATCGTAGTTGCTTATTTGAAAAAGATACATGGTGCTTTGCATAAGAATTGCCGACCGCTTGCGTCCTATTTTTCAAACAGATGCAGCAGATATCCGTATCCCTCGGCTTCCATTTTTTCATAGGGGACGAAGCGCAGAGCCGCGCTGTTGATGCAGTAGCGCACGCCGTTGGGCGACTCCGGGTCGCCGGTGAACACATGACCGAGATGGGAGTCTCCGGCGCGGCTTCTGACCTCCGTGCGGCGCATCCCGTGGCTCAAATCCTCCTTCTCCACCACGGCAGGGCCCTCGATGGGCTTTGTAAAGGCGGGCCAGCCGCAGCCGCTCTCGTACTTATCCGTGGAGGAAAAGAGCGGCTCGCCGGTGACGACATCCACATAGATGCCCTTTTCAAACTTGTCCCAGAACTCGCCCGTGAAGGCGCGCTCCGTGCCGCTCTCCTGCGTGACGCGGTACTGCTCCGCCGTCAGCTTGTCCCGGATGGACTCCGCCGCGGGCTTCTGATAGTCACCCGGGTCGATGCGCAGCCGGGAAAAAAGCTCCATCTCCGCGCGCGGGATGTGGCAGTAGCCGCCTGGGTTCTTTTCGAGGTAGTTCTGGTGATACTCCTCGGCGGGGTAGTAGTTCTTGAGGGGGCCGATCTCCACGAAGAACTTCTCGCTGCGGCCGCGCTCGATCTCCGCGATGCGCTTCACCGTTTCTCTCGCGTTTTCATTGGTGAAGTAAACGCCGGTCTGATACTGGCTGCCCCGGTCGTTGCCCTGCCGGTTTTGCACCGTGGGGTCGATCACATAGAAGTAGGCCAGCAGCAGCGCGTCAAGGCTCACCTGCTCGGGGTCGTATTCCACCCGCACGGTCTCCCGAAAGCCGGTCTCTCCCTTGCAGACGGTCTTGTAATCGGCGTCCGCCTCGCAGGTGCCGTTGGCGTAGCCGCTCTCGGCGTCGATAACGCCGGGGATGGACTGCATCAGCTGTTCCATGCCCCAGAAGCAGCCGCCCGCCAGATAGATGACATTGTCTGTGGTATCCATATAGGTGACCTCCTCGTCGGATCGGTCAAAAGCCGATCCGTCCATGTTTGCTTCCTGTCCACTTTTCTCCTTCGGCACAGTCTGATGCCCGGCGGCGCAGCCGCTGAGCATCAGTACCGAGGTGAAAAGCAGGGCCAATACGCTTCGATGCATCGCGTTTCCTCCTTTCAGGGGAAGCTGGGCTCACTCTGCCCCTTCGTGCGCCATTGGCAATGCAATGGCGCGCAGCAAGCACTTTTTAAATCTCGGGTCAGCCCATATCGGCGGCGAGCACCTGATCGATGAGCTTTTGCAGCGTCTCCGCCTGCTTCTTTTCCGTGATGGCGCCTACGATGGGTTCACCCACGATATTGCCGCTGCGGTCGACCACATAGGTGGTGGGATAGGCAAAGATATTGGTGGTAAACTTTCCCGCCTCACCGTCGGAGTCAAAATACACATTCTGATAGGTGGCGCCCTTCTTGGCAAGCACATCCTTCGCCTCGGAAATTGCCGCTTCGTCGCCGTCCAGCGTGAAGATGTTGACGCCGATGAGAGAGCCGCCCTTCTCCGCCAGCTCCTTGTTCAGCGCATCCAGCTCGGAAAGCTCGCCCACGCAGGGATTGCAGGTGGTGAACCAGAAATTCACCACGGTGACGGCGTTACCGGAGAACAGCTCGTCGCTCTTCACCGTGTTGCCGCCCAGATCTTTCCCTTCAAAGGCGGGGAACTTCTGCATACTGCCGTCGTCGGGAGGGTTGCTCGTGTCGCTGCCCGCGGGCATGCTCATATCGCCGTCCATGGATTTCTGCATGATCTCGGGATACTTCTCTTCCAACTCGGTCAGCTTGTTTTCAATATTGCTGATCTCCGTGGCCGACTCCTTCAGCCACTCATACTCCTTGTCGGTGAACTGCTCTTTAGCGGCCTCGACGGTATCCAGCAGGAAGTCGCCGTAGTTTTTCCCGTCCTCGATCATGGCCATGCCCTTGTCAGCCTCCTTAAAGACCTTTTCCCACAGCTCGGTATTTTCCGACAGGATCTCGTTCTCCCGCTCCAGCAGCTCCTTGTGCAGGGCGAGCGCCTCCTCGGCGTTTTTCGGCTCACCAGTCATGGCGGAGCCGTTGCCGCTCATGTCGCCCATCTTGTCATTGTTCTTCGTGCCGCAGGCCGCCAAGGCCAGCACCATCAGCACGGCAAAAGCCAGTGCAAAAATTCTCTTCCTATTCATTTTGATTCCTCCATCGTTGTTTTCTTTGTTGTTTCTTTCCCGTTGCCGAAGCCATAGCGGAAGCACACGGCGTTCGTTGGACAGGCGCGGATGCACATCCCGCAGCGGATACACTCAGTATGGTTGGGCGTTTTCGTCACGTCCACATCCATCTTGCAGGCTCTGGCGCATTTCCCGCAGGAGATGCACTTATTCTTGTCCACCTTCATCTGGAAGAGGGACACCCGGTTGAACAGCGCGTAGAATGCGCCAAGCGGGCAGAGCCACTTGCAGAAGGGACGGTAGAACAGCACGCTCAGCACGATCACCGACAGCAGGATGCTGAATTTCCATGTAAACAGCTTGCCCAGCGCCGCCCGGATGCCGGAATTGGCAAGGGACAGCGGGATGGCTCCCTCCAGCACACCCTGGGGGCAGAGGTATTTGCAGAAGAACGGGTCGCCCATGCCCACATCGTTCACAAGGAACGCCGGCAGGAGAACGACCATCACCAACAGGACAGCGTATTTGAGGTATGTCAGGGGCCTGAGCTTCTTTGTGGAGAGCTTCTTTGTCGGGATTTTATGCAGCAGCTCCTGAAACCAGCCGAAGGGACAGAGGAAGCCGCAGATAAAGCGCCCCAGCAGCACGCCCAGCAGAATGAGAAAGCCTGTGATATAATAGGAGAAGCTGAACTTGGAAGACCCCACCACTGCCTGAAACGCCCCGATGGGGCAGGCTCCGGAGGCCGCCGGACAGGAGTAGCAGTTCAGCCCCGGCACGCAGACGGTCTTCCCCGCGCCCTGATACAGTCCGCCCTTGAGGAAATTCGGCAGATGCAGGTTGGTCAGCAGCGTCGCACCCGCCTGAATCCAGCCCCGGAAGCGGGACA
>NZ_JAXXXI010000036.1:0-27448 GCF_037359455.1 Suilimivivens sp. | reverse complement strand
CCGTTTGAAGCTCTTCTTTCCCTTTTCTTCTCAATTTTTCACTCTCTGCGGGGCATCTCAGCTTCTTTTCCTTCCCCATGCCCCGTTTGAAGCTCTTCTTTCCCTTTTCTTCTCAATTTTTCACTCTCTGCGGGGCACCTCAGCTTCTTTTCCTTCTCCATGCCCCGTTCGAAGCTCTTCTTTCTCTTTTCTTCTCAATTTCTCACTCTCTGCGGGGCATCTCAGCTTCTTTTCCTTCCCCATGCCCCGTCTGATGCATTGGTTTTCAGATTATAAAGCAGCAATGCCAGCAGGATCAGCACATACCCAACCAACTTCAAAAAACTCATACCTTCTCCACCGACCGCAATCCCCATCACACTGGCTGTCAGGGGATTCACTACCGTAAATACTGCTGCTGTTTCTGCGGGCAGATATTTCTGTCCCACTGGCTGGAAGGTAAATCCAAAGCAACTGCACAAAAGTACCAGAAGCAGTAACATTCCCCACTGCTGACTGCCCTGCGGCAGGCTGAAATCTCCGGAAGCCAGAGCTACGATCAGACTGAGAAGCCCCATCACACCAAGCTGCAGCATACCTACTGTCACAGGATCTGCATCCTGTGTTACTTTTTCTGTCGCCATGATACAGGCTGCGAATGTCAGTGCTGCAAGTATCATCAGCACGATGCCAAGACCTCCGCCAGAACAGCTGCTTTGTGTCAGAGACAAACATCCAACACCGATAACTGCGAGCAGGGCGCACAGCATGGTTTTCTTCTTTGGCAGAGTTCTTGTCAGGATCGCCGCATAGATCGGAACCATTACGATCGCCATGTTTTCGATCAGGGAACTGACACCAGAATCAATAAGCCGCAGGCCATACATTTCAAATATCATGCAGACCGTATACAATACACCCAGGATCAGTCCGCCTTTCAGGCTGTTTTTACTGCAGGCAAGCAGCTTCTTATGGAAGATGACCGCCAGCACCAGAAACGCCAGAATAAACCTGACTGCCAGAATATTCATGGGCGACATGGTATTCATCAATATTTTTGAAAAGAGGAAAGAAGTTCCTCTGGCAACAAATACTGCCGTTAAAAGTAATTTTGCACTTATAGGTTTCATCCTACGCTACCACCCTATGCTCCAGCCATTTCCTGCTGTGAAATCTTCCAAAGAATATGATGCTTCTGACACCCCAGTCTGTAAACATACCGATCCATACCGCCATTGGTCCAAAGTGTAATGCCCTGACTAGAAAGATACACAGGCTCACACGGCAAAGCCACATAGTAATGGTCGATACAATCATACTGAATTTCACATCTCCTGCTGCCCGCATTCCATATCCGGGGATAAAGGATCCTACCCAGAAAATAGGTTTGCAGACCGTGATCCATCCTACCATATAAACACACAGTGCTGCGCTCTCTGGCTCCATGGCTGCGATCACTGTGACCGGCCTTGCTGCCAGATATACCAGCACACAGCTGATGATCAGACAGATCTCAGCCCATACGCATACCTTTCTGATATAATATACCGCTTCATCCTTCCGTCCAGCACCGATACACTGTCCTACTACTGTCATCAGCCCGATTCCCATCCCCATAGGCGCTATCCCATTCAGGTTCTCCATAATATTAGCCATAGCCTGTGCTGCAATTGCTGTGGTTCCCATGGTGGAAACGCTGGACTGGATCGCCAGCTTACCGAACTGGAACATACTGTTCTCTACACCGGAAGGAATTCCGATGGCCAGAATACTTAAAATCAGCTGCCATTGCGGTCTGATCTTAACATAATGATTCACTGTGATCGTCTGCCTCTCCCTGTGAAGAAAGGCCAGTACTACCACCGCACAGAATACACGTGAAAGAAGTGTCGACAGTGCCGCTCCGGACACTCCCATATGGAAGCCCCAGATAAAGACAGCATTTCCGATGATATTCAGGAAATTGGAGATCACAGAAACTGTCATGGGCAGTCTGCTGTTTCCCTGTGCCCGGTAAATGGCTGCACCGGCATCATACAGTCCAATAAAAGGAAAAGACAGTGCTGTATAATAAAAGTAGATCACAGCAGCATCCATAACATCCGCTTCTACCTGTCCAAAGACAAGGTGCAGAAGCTCCCGGTTACTGATCATGCAAAGTACCGTGATCACTGCAGAGATAAGAAACACAACAAGCAGCACCTGCTTAGCTGCCCTTTCCGCTTCCTTTGGCTTTTCCTTCCCGATATACTGTGAACAAATGATACAGCCTCCTGCTGCAAGTGCGGAGAAGGCCTGGATTACCAGTACATTGATAGAATCCACCAGGGAAACCGCTGACATGGCAGCGGCTCCCACATTACTGACCATGATGGTATCTGCTGTTCCCATCAGGGAATTTAAAAGCTGTTCCACCATCAGGGGAACCAGCAGTGCCCACAGGGCACGGTTGCTGAATAATCTGTTATGCGATCGCGAACTGACTGTTGTACAGTTTTGCATAAAAACCACCTTCTGCGAGCAGTTCTTCATGATTTCCCTGCTCGATAATATGACCGTCTTTCATGACCAGTATCACATCTGCATTCTGGATCGTCGATAATCTGTGGGCTACAATAAAGCTTGTCCTGCCCTCCATCATCGTTGCAAATGCTTTCTGGATCTTCTGTTCTGTTCTTGTATCAATAGAAGAGGTTGCCTCATCCAATATCAGCATAGGAGGCAGGGAAAGCATCACTCTGGTGATACAAAGGAGCTGTTTCTGCCCTCCTGACAGGCTGCCGCCATCCTCTCCGATCACGGTATCATAGCCATCCGGCAGCCTTCTGATAAAGCTGTCCGCATGGGAAGCCTTTGCTGCTGCAATGACCTCCTCATCTGTGGCATCCGGTCTTCCTACTGTGATATTCTCCCGGATCGTTCCTCTCTTAAGCCACGTATCCTGCAGCACCATACCAAAGGAGGTGCGCAGGGATTTCCTTGTAATCTCCCGGATATCCGTACCATCCACAGAAATACTTCCTTCATTGACATCATAGAAACGCATCAGCAGGTTGATCAGCGTCGTCTTGCCGCAGCCCGTAGGCCCTACGATAGCGATCCTCTGCCCCGGTTTTACCTGAAGATTCAGATCCTCGATCAGCCTCCTGTCCGGTGTATAGGAAAATGCCACATGGCTAAGGTCAATGGCTCCCTTTGTATCTGTCAGTACCCTGGCATCTGCAGCATCTGCGGTCTGAGGCTCTTCCTCGATCAGTTCAAAAATACGTGCCGCACAGGCAAGTGCACCCTGCAGCTCTGTCACGACACCGGAAATTTCGTTAAAAGGCTTGGTATACTGGTTTGCATAAGAAAGCAGGCAGGTAAGCTGTCCTACTGTCAGTCTGCCGGAGATCGCCGCCATGGCGCCCGTCAGTCCAACTCCCATATAAACCAGACTGTTGACAAATCTCGTGCTGGGATTGGTAATGGAAGAAAAGAAGATTGCCCGCAGGGAATACTTTTCCAGCCTTCCGTTGATTTCATCAAAGGCTTCCAGTGTTTCATCCTCTCTGTTAAAGGCCTGGACCACCTTCTGATTACCGATCATTTCATTGATCAGGTTGGTCTGTTCTCCTCTTGTTTCTGACTGCAGCTTGAACATGCTGAAGGTCTTTTTGGCTATAAAGCTTGCCACAAACAGGGAAACCGGTGTGATCACGACAACAACTACAGTGATCCCCACATTCACAGAAAGCATAAAGAACAATGTACCGATGATCGTCACAACACCGGTAAACAGCTGGGTAAATCCGATCAGCAGACCATCTGCAAACTGGTCTACATCCGCAATAACACGACTGACAATATCTCCCTGTGAATGACCATCCAGATATTTCAAAGGCAGCTCCTGGATCCTGCAAAATGCCTTTTCCCTGATATCCTGGATCATACCGTAAACGATCCTGTTATTGCAGATTCCCATCAGCCACTGTGCCAGTGCAGTAAGAACAACTACCACTGCCATCTTTTTCAGGATGGTAAACAGTGCCGGCCACGGACTTCCTGTCCCCTCTGCCGGGCTGATCAGACTGGTCAGCCAGTCAACTGCATTTCCTGTCAGCACCGGCAGATATAAGGTAAGTGCTACAGAAGCTGCCGCCATCAGGATCGTAAGAACGACCAGCCATCGGTATGGCTTCATATATTTTAAGACCTTGATCAGGGTCTCCTTCTGTTTTTCATTTTTTTCTGTCTTTTTCATATTACTCACCCTGACCTGCCTTCTTTTCAAACTGACTGTAGTAGATTTCCTGATATACCTCGCAGCTCTTAAGCAGCTCGTCATGGGTTCCCATTCCCACTGCCCTGCCGTCATCCAGCACGATGATCGTATCCGCATGCATCAGGGAAGAAGCTCTCTGGGAAACAATAAATACAGTAGTGTCTCCCGGCATTTCCTTCAAGGCCTTACGGAGTGCTGCATCCGTTGCATAATCCAGTGCGGAAGCACTGTCATCGAGGATCAGGATCTCCGGCTTCCTTACCAGTGCCCTGGCAATAGAAAGACGCTGCTTCTGTCCACCGGAAAGGTTCCGTCCTTCCTGCTCGATCATTTCATCAAGACCGTCCTTCTTCTGCCGCACGATCTCTTCTGCCTGTGCTGTCCTGAGCGCTTCATAGATCTCTTCATCAGTAGCCGCTTCATTCCCCCACTTCAGATTATCCCGGATTGTTCCCTGGAACAGCACCGCCTTCTGCATGACAACACCGATCTTATCCCGGAGGGCAACGGTATCATAGCTTCTCACATCTCTGCCATCCACTCTCACACTGCCGCTTGTCACGTCATAAAAACGGGGGATCAGGTTCACCAGGGAAGACTTACCAGAGCCGGTACCGCCAATGATGCCGATGGTGTCTCCCTTTCTGGCCTTAAATGTAATATCTGTCAGAGCTTCCTCGCCGCCCTCATAATACCGGAGTCCTACATGCTCGAAAACAACGCTGCCCGTTTCTTCTTCACTGCCGATATTCACTGAATCTGCTTCTTCCGGTTCCTCTGAAGAATACCCCTTCAGTCCTGCTGGCATTGCCAGCACTGTCTCGATCCTGTTTCCACAGGCAACTGCCTTGGTCATAGTGATGATCAGGTTTGCCAGCTTCACCAGCTCTACCAGAATCTGTGACATATAGTTGATCAGTGCTACCACCTCGCCCTTTGACAGCACACCTGCATCCACCTGCAGGGCTCCTGTATAGATCAGGGCGATCAGACCTGCATTGATCACCACATAGGTCAACGGATTCATCAGCGCCGAGATCCGTCCTGCTGTAGTCTGGATCTTCTTTAGTGCATCATTCTCACCGTCAAACTTACCGATCTCTGCCGGTTCCTGTCCAAAAGCACGGATCACGCGGACACCGGTGAGATTCTCTCTTGTAGTTCCAAGCACCCTGTCAAGTCCGCTCTGTACTCTTTTGTACAGCGGAATACTTACCAGCATGATGCCAAATACGATCACGGACAGTACCGGGATCACAACTACGAAAATCAGGGCAGCCTTTACATCAACTGTAAAGGCCATGACCATGGCACCAAATACAATAAATGGTGAACGCAGAAACAGGCGCAGTACAAGGTTTACACCTGACTGCACCTGATTGATATCACTAGTGATCCTTGTGATCAGCGTAGCAGTTCCCTCCCTGTCAAGCTGGGAAAAGGACAGCTTCTGAATGTGTTCAAATACACCATGACGGAGCTTTGCAGCAAATCCAACAGCCGCTTTCGCGGCAAAATACTGCGCCGTAATGGAACAGACAAGGCCGATCAGACCAAGTGCTGCCATGATCAGGCACATTCTTCCTACATAGCCCTTATCTCCCTGCGCAATTCCCACATCGATCATGGATGCCACAACAAGCGGTACAATAAGTTCAAAAGAGGCCTCCAGCAGTTTAAACAGAGGCCCCAGAATACTTTCTTTTTTATAATCTTTAAGATAAACAAGCAGCTTTTTCAATTTCTTTCTTCCTTTTTTAGTCCAGATATGCGTCATATTTTTCATTGGTATCATTCAGGAATGTGACCGCTACGATACCGGGACCTGTATGGGCACCGATCGCACAGCCGATCTGGGATTCCAGAATATCCTTTACATGATAACGCTCCCTGAGCTGTTCTTCTACGAAATCAGCGGATTCCCTGTCCTTTCCGTAGACAACGGCTACCATCTGGTTCTCCAGGTTTTTGCCCTTCTCTCCAACCATATCAAGGATCCTCTTCTGAGCCTTCTTCCAGCCACGGACCTTTTCTACAGCACTCAGGGAACCATTTTCATCTACAATAATGATAGGCTTGATATCCAATACAGTTCCTGCAAGGAAGGATGTTCTGCTGAGCCGTCCTCCCTTAAACAGATAATCAAGCTGCATCACTGTGACTGCGTGCTCCATATGCTCACAGAAGAAGTGTGCCGCCTCAATGATCAGCTCCTTCGGCGCCCCGTTTTTCTGCATCTGCAGGAGCTTTGTCACAACAAGTCCATAGCCTACTGAAGCACACCTTGAATCAATGATCGTCAGCTTAAAGTCCGGATATTCCTCCTTTACTTCATCATAGGCAAGATTTGCTGCATTAAAGGTTCCTGCTATTCCTGTGGAAAAACAGATATACAGGACCTCATCCCCACGCTTTGCATAGGGCAGGAAATGCTCATGGAACATATACTGGTTGATATGATAGGTTTTAATATCCTTACCGGAAGCCTGGATCTCATAAAATTCCTCCGGGAAAATGGTTTTGCCATCAAAGTAATCAGTTCCCTCAATCGTGACCGGTGTAGGCATTACATATAAATTGTACTTGGTAATGACACTTTCCGGAATATCGGAAGCTGAGTCTGTAATAATCTGAAAAGCCATATTTTTTCTCCTTTTGGCATACTATATGTGCAATTATAGCAAATATCCTGCCGCCGTACTACTTATTTTTTCTTAACCTTGTGGAATCACCCTGTGATCTGTCAGGAAAAAAGTAAATTCCCCACTGTCCAGAAGCTGCTCCTGATCATTCAGGATCCGTACCTCATAAACAGCCAGATGCTTTCCCATCCGCAGCCTTCTGGCCTGACATACCACATAAGACAGATGATCTGCCGGCAGCATAAAATTCAGGGAGCCATTGACTGTGGTCGCAAAATATCCACCCATGCACGCTCCGAGTCCTGCCGTGATATCGCAGAGGGAATAAAGGCATCCTCCATGAAACATCCCGTAGGGATTGGTCAGTTCCTCCTTATAAGGCATTTTCGTACAGACATAATCTGCCGATAAGCTTTCCACCTCAATGCCAAGGTGCTGCATATAGGCATTCTGCTGCACTACTTCTCTCATTGCCTGTTCCAGCTCATTCATCTTCTGTCTCCTTTATACCGCATAACCTTCCAGTCCTTATTCATCCTTCAGGAGTGCCTGGTAAATCTCTCTTTTTCCTACGCCTCTGTCCGCCGCCACCTTTTTCATGGCGCTCTTTCTGTCTATACCCTGCTTTTCATAAAAAGCCATGTGCTCCTCTATGCTCATGGATTCCCAGCTTTTCTGCTGCTCCTCCTCGATCTCCTTCCGGCTCTTTCCTTCAATCACAAGGACATATTCCCCTTTGGGTTCATTTTCCTCATAATAGTCTGCAGCCCCTTCGAGAGTGGTTGGCATAACTGTCTCAAACTTCTTGGTCAGCTCCCGGCAAAGCGTGATCCGGCGCTCCCCCAGCGTTTCCAGAAGCTCAGACAGTGTCCTCTTCAGATGATGGGGAGCTTCATACAGGATCATGGTCCGTGTCTCTCTGGCAAGCTCCTCCAGCACAAATGCCTTTTCCTTTTTATCCGTGGGCAGAAAGCCCTCAAAGCAGAACCGCCTTGTGGGAAGTCCGGACAGTGTCAGTGCTGTAATGCAGGCACAGCACCCGGGAAGGGATGTCACCGGCACACCTGCCTTCTGGCACTCTGCTACAAGCACCTCCCCGGGATCAGAGATCGCAGGTGTCCCTGCATCTGTGATCAGTGCGATATTTTTGCCTGTAAGAAGCTGATCCACCAGATAATGAGCCTTTTCTACTTTATTGTATTCATGATAGCTGGTCATGGGAGTTCTGATCTCAAAATGATTCAGCAGACGGATACTGTTTCTGGTGTCCTCTGCTGCGATCAGATCTACCTCTTTTAATGTCAATAACACCCGCTCTGTCATGTCCTGCAGATTTCCGATAGGTGTTGCACACAAATACAGGGTTCCGCTCATGGTCACTCTCCTTAATATCCGTAAACTGTGTAAATCTCCTCTGTGTAAACCCCAGGCTTCTCATAAACGATCAATGGCTTTTCTACGGTCAGTCTCGCCCTTCCGCCCCGGTTTGCTTCGATCAGGACCATATTGGGCTCCTTATCTGCAAAGGGATACACCAGCTTCATCCGCTTTGGCTCAAGCCTGTACTTCCGCATCAGTACCATGATATCCACCAGCCGGAAGGGTCTGTGCACCAGATAAAAATTACCGCCGCTCTTAAGCAGCCCTGCTGCCTGTGAGATCACATCCTCCAGATTGCAGAGCAGCTCATGCCTTGCGACCGCCTTGGGTCCACCTGGATTGGTAAGTCCGTGATGCTCTGTCATATAAGGGGGATTACAGGTCACAACATCAAAGGAAGCAGCGCCAAAAAGACTCACTGCTTCTTTTAAATCTCCGGTTACGATTGTAATCTTATCGGTAAGACCGTTGAGCTGTACACTACGTCTTGCCATATCTGCACTTTCTTCCTGGATCTCAAGTCCTGTCAGGTGGGCAGCCTTTGTCTTGGCCTCCATCAGGATCGGTATGATCCCTGTTCCCGTACCAAGATCGATCACCCTGGCACCTTCTCTGGCACGGGCAAAACCGGAAAGCAGAACCGCATCCATCCCGAAACAGAACCGACCCGGATCCTGGATGATCTTATAGCCGTTTCTCTGCAGATCATCCACTCTCTCATTTTCCTTCAAAAGCTCATCAGTTGTCATCAAGCTTTGATTTTCCTTCCTGTTTTTCCAGCTTCTCCAGTGTCCTCAGCTCTTCATCCTGCACATCCACCTTATTGTTTCTGCGCTTTCTCTTAAACCGCAGCTGTTCTACCTTATATTCCTGGATCTCCTTCTCGTCACCTACATCTACGATTACCTTGACAAGCTGGCGCAGCACGTTGACACTTGCTACTTCTCCCTTCAGTCCGTCATCTGTAGTAACATGATCACCCACATTCGGCAGTCTCCGGTTCAGCTCCTCATAGGTTTCCTCCTCATGCTTTAAGCAGCACATCAGTCTGCCGCATACGCCGGAGATCTTGGTAGGATTTAAAGAAAGATTCTGCTCCTTGGCCATCTTGATGGAAACCGGAACAAACTCTGACAGATGTGCATGACAGCACAGCTCCCTGCCGCAGATACCGATTCCGCCAAGAATCTTGGTCTCATCCCTGACACCGATCTGGCGAAGCTCGATCCTCGTCTTGAAAACAGATGCCAGATCCTTAACCAGCTCTCTGAAATCAATTCTTCCATCTGCTGTAAAATAAAAAAGTACCTTATTATTGTCAAAGGTATATTCTGCATCGATCAGCTTCATTTCAAGACCATGTTTTTTGATCTTCTCAAGGCAGATCTTAAAGGCCTCTTTTTCTTTAAGCTTATTACCAGCCTCCTGCTCATCATCCCGTTCTGTGGCAATACGCAGTACCGGCTTCAAAGGCTGTACTACCTTGTCATCATCTACTTCTCTGGGATTTCCTACTACAGTTCCGTATTCAATCCCCCTTGCAGTCTCTACAATCACATGATCATTTCTTTTAACAGACAGCTTGCCGGGATCAAAAAAATAGATCTTGCCTGCTGTCCGGAATCTTACACCGATTACTTTTTTCATAAATCTATCAACCTCACTAATTCTCTTTAATGGTAAGCAGCAGAAGCTCCATGGTCAGATCAAAGTTTACATTGGCATTCAGTCTCTGCTTGGACTTTTCCAGTTCTTCTATGATGGTTTCAATCCCTTCGTAGGTACTGGTATCTGCTACTTTTCTAATATACTGTATCTCTTCCCGGAAAATCAAGTGATTTGCATCATGTGTAGCCTTAAAGAGCAGCACATCACGATACCAGATGGAAAGAATATCCAGGTAATCATTGATATCCAGCTTGTATTCCGTGATCTTTTTGATAGCAGTCACGATCTCATGAATCTCCATATCCTGGATATTCCGAAGAAGGGAAACTGCCTCTTCCTTTACCTTGTCAAATTCTTCACTGGAAGCAAGCAGCTTTGCTTTTCCCACATTTCCCCTGGCAAAAGCAACACAGATATCTGCCTTATAGTCCGGGATCTGCATGGTCTTCATCAGATAATCCTTGACCTGGGCATCTCTGACAGGCTTCATATTAAGCTGTACACATCTGCTCAGGATCGTGGGAAGCAATGCATTTACATTACTGACAAGAAGCAGGATCACACCATATTCCGGTGGCTCCTCCAGTGTTTTCAGCAGGGCATTCTGTGCCTGTACTGTCATCTTTTCCGCTTCATTGACAATATAGATCTTCCATTTGCCGCTGTAGGGCTTGATCGCCATATCATTGTTGATCTGGGTACGGATATCCTCTACGCTGATCACATTGGGCTTTTCATGAGTCAGAAAAATAATATCGGGATGATTACCACTCTCTGCCTGCACACAGGAATGACATTCGCCGCACGGATCTGCTCCCTGTCTGTTTTCACACTGCAATGCCTGTGCAAAGATTTTTGCAATGAATTCCTTGCCAGAGCTTCTCTCTCCGTTAATCAGATAGGCATGGGAAACTTTTCCGAGCTTTACCGCATTTTCCAGGTGATCTCTCAGCTGCTCCTGTCCTACAATATCCTCAAATCTTCTCATAGCCTGTTCCCCCTATGTCAGTATATCAAGCAAAAGACCTCTGATCTCCCCAATCCTAGAAAGGATTGCCAGATGATCCTGTTCTTCCTTCATCAGCTCCTGTGCCAGCTCATCCAGATTCTCATCCACCAGCCGGATAATACCATATACTCTGTGACGTCCCTTCCTGTCCAGAAAGTTTTCCCTGCTGAAGGAATGGGATCTGTTGATGATCTCATTCATAAAATCCTTGATCAATCCCCGGTATTTCTTCATATCCCGGACATCCCTCTTCCTGGCAAGCTTATTTCCCTGCATGGTGATCTCTTCCATCAGCGTAGTCAGTCTTGCCTGCAGCTCCTTTTCCTCAATATGGCTCACAAGGGTGAAGCGGAAGGCATCATCCGTCTCCTGCACTTTCTGAGGTGCTTCCGGCCTGGCAGCCTGGCTGACCTGATTCACTTTTATGTCCATTCTGCTTCCTCCTTCCCCTGCTCAGCCTCATGCTTTGTCAGCTTCGCCTGCTCTACCCTGAAATATATTCCTCTATTTCTGCAAGACAATGTTCCAGATTCTCGTTGGAAAACCGCTTCGTAACCCCGGCTTCCCGAATCTTTTCCTCAGAAAAATCTTCCGCATCAGACAGATATCTCCGGCACAGCTCCTCATATTTCGGGGTTTCCTGTCTCCGTTCCCTGTCAAGTGCCCTCTGCAGCCTGACACCGTCATCTACTTCAAGAAGAACCGGTATCACCTTTTCTTTTCCAAAATATCCTGCTGTTTTTATGTAGGATTCCAGTGTCCCTATGATCAGATAATTTTCATTCTCAAGATCTATATGACCATCATCCACAGTAAAATAGCGCCACAATCCATAACAGGTATGATAAGCTCTTGCCTCTACAACCCTGCCTTCATCCTGAAGCTTTAAAAAACCTGCCTCGTCTGTAAAAAAGTATTCTCTTCCCTCTTTTTCGCCGGCACGCATGGGTCTTGTCGTATACGGAACTATCTTCTTAAGCTGCAGAGAGCTGCTTTTTAGCAGCTCCCTGTAGATGGTATCCTTTCCCGTAGAGCTTTTCCCCATTAAGTATACCATTTTTCCCATGTAAATTAAACCTCTACAACACGTATCATATTTGTTCTTCCGGATACACCAAGAGGCACACCTGCCGTCAATACAACCTTATCCCCTTTTTTGATATATCCCTCCTTCTCTACAGCATGGACAGCCTCATCAAACAGATCCTCTGCCGTGCTCTCCCTTGCGATCCAGATTGGCGTAACACCCCATGCCAGATTCAGCTGTCTGCAGGTTCTAGGGCTCACAGAGCAGGCAATGATCGGACAGGAAGGCTTATATCTTGCGATCATACCTGCAGTAAATCCAGAGATCGTTACGGTAACGATCGCTGCTGCCTTCAGATCCATGGCTGTCGTACAGGTTGCATGGGAAATCGCAGTTGTCGTATCAATATCATCAATATCTTTTCTTCTTCTCAAACGGCTGTTATAGTCAATATCCTCTTCGGTTCTTTCGGCGATCTTTGCCATAGTCTTTACCGCTTCTACCGGATAAAGTCCTGCTGCACTTTCTCCCGAAAGCATGATCGCTGTAGTTCCGTCATAGATCGCATTGGCAATATCCGTAGCCTCAGCACGTGTC
Source organism: Suilimivivens sp. (assembly GCF_037359455.1). Taxonomy (NCBI): domain Bacteria; kingdom Bacillati; phylum Bacillota; class Clostridia; order Lachnospirales; family Lachnospiraceae; genus Suilimivivens; species Suilimivivens sp. The sequence goes on along the minus strand of NZ_JAXXXI010000036.1, from coordinate 14,882 downwards.
GGTCTTGGATTCTTGATCATGGACTCCAGCATCTGGGTTGCCGTGATAACATGCTTTCCTAGTGCTTCTGCCTTCTTGATCATCTGCTTCTGGACGATCGGCACCTCCTCCATAGGGATCTCCACACCCATGTCGCCTCTCGCTACCATAATACCATCTGCTGCCTCCAGGATCTCATCCAGGTTTCTTATGCCCTGCATATTCTCAATCTTTGCAATGATCTTCATGTGGCTTCCATGCTCTTCAATGATCTTACGTACCTCCAGGATATCCTCTTTACATCTGACAAAGGATGCCGCCAGAAAGTCAAAATCCATGTCACAGCCAAACATGATATCACTGCGGTCCACATCACTGATATAGGGCATGGAAAGGGCTGCTCCCGGTATATTTACACCCTTGTGGTTGGAAATGGGGCCACCGTTTACTACGCTGCAGATGATATCTGTCTCATTGATCTCATCTACCACCATTTCGATCAGACCATCATCAATCAGGATCGTTGTTCCTACGTTGATATCATCCTTCAGTCCCTTATAAGTAATTGTTACTTTTTCATTATTTCCGAGGATCTCTTCTGTGGTCAGGATAAACTTCTGTCCGGATACAAGCTCAGTCTTTCCTCCTTCAATGTCCTTCAGGCGGATCTCCGGTCCCTTGGTATCAAGAAGCGTGGCAACTGGCAGCTTTAACTCACTGCTGACTTTGATCACACGATCAAATTTTGCCTTGTGCTCCTCATGGCTTCCGTGTGAAAAATTAAATCTGGCTACATTCATTCCTGCCAGCATCAGCTCCCTTAATCTCTCCTCGCTCTCGCTTGCGGGACCGATCGTGCAGATAATTTTTGTTTTTCTCATTTTAACTCCTCCTGCTTTCTTCTTTTACACAACAGATCTTGTAATGATTCCCGTCATTTTCCATGTCATTTTGATGAGTAATTCCCTGCAGGTCAAAACCCTGCTCTAAATACTCCCTGATCATACGGATCAGAGTTTTATCTATTTCCTCACCGGGTACCAGCACAGGAATCCCCGGTGGATATAGCATTACGAAATCAGCTGCCGTTCTCCTGTCTGAATCTCCAAGCAAAACTTCTTCTGTCTCAGCCCGGAAGACCTCTTCCATTCTGTAGCTCTGCTTCGGTTTATATTGCTGATAAAAAATACTGACTGATGCCGGCTTTTCTTTTGCCGGATTCTTTCCTGGTTCCTGCATCTGCCGCTCTATTTCCCGGTCGATCTCCCGCAGGGCATCCGCCAGCCTTTCAAATCCTTCCCTGTCATCCATCACAGACAGCAGGGCGATCACGTAATCGTACGCAGCCATTTCCAGTTCAAGATGATACTTCCTTCGAAGCTGCTCCATAAGAAAACTGCCGCCACAGCCGCTTCCCCTGACAGAGATCAGAAACCGGAAAGGCTCCTGCCTCCTGCAAACCGCCTCATCCATCACAAGCCCGGCCTCTCCTTCCACAGAATGCTCTGTCATATCTGCAGGATAGATCCTGATATGTTTCAGATCCCTGCAGCGTTCTGTAAGCCTCTGCCGGTACTTCAGGATCCTTTCAAAGGGTGCTTCCCCTTCCTTCTCCAGATAAGCCATACAGGAATCGATCCCTGCCATCAGCAGATAAGAAGGACTGCTTGTTTCATAAACAGCCAGATATTTCTGAACCAGTTCAGGATCCACCAGTTTTCCATTCACATGAAGCAGCGCCGTCTGTGTCGGTGCCGGAAGCATCTTGTGTACACTGTGGATCACCAGATCAGCTCCCTCTTTCACAGCGCTTTCCGGCAGCCTTCTGTGAAAGCCGAAATGTGCTCCATGTGCCTGATCCACGATCACTGGGATTCCATAGTGATGAGCCGCTTCACAGATTCCTCTGACATCAGACAGAATCCCGTCATAGGATGGTGATGTGACGAGAACAGCACATACCATGGAAGAAATTTCTTTTTCCGGTATATTCTCCCTCTGAACCAGCTCCTGCAGGCTTCTTTCCACCTGCTTTGCAGAAATGCCACCTGAAATCCCATAAGCTTCTATCAGTTCCGGAAAAAGATACTCCGGCTGCAGATGGTTCAGCATGATCCCGTGATATACTGCCTTATGGCAGTTTCTCGCCACAAGGATCCTGCTGCCTCGTCCTGCTACAGCAGAAATCGCAGTAAGCAGGCCACAGGTACTCCCATTTACCAGAAAATATGTCTTTTCGGAATGATACAGTTTTCCTGCTCTCTCCTGTGCTTCCTTCAGGATCCCCTCCGCATGATGAAGGTTATCAAAGCCGTCAATCTCTGTAATATCAAGAGGGTATACCCTGGATACCGGTGATCCTATTTCTTTTCGTTTGTGTCCCGGCATATGAAACGGATAAAAATCACTCTCTCCGTAACGCTTCAGTTCCTCTGCAAGCAGGTTCATTTGGCAACTCCCACTCTGACTCTGCCAGGCCTTTTCCGGATCTTCAGGGTTTCCAGAAGGGAACAGTATTTGTCTGCCGCAGTGACAACCCAGGCCTCCCTGCAGAGCGGCGGTACTACCGTCAGCGGCCACATATGTTTCTTGATGATATCCTCTTCCCTTCTCGTCAGATGATATTCCTTTCTGGCATTTTTAAGTGCAATACCCGGATGATAGAAGCCATGCAGCTTCTGGTAATTCTCTCTGTTCTTATCATGCCAGTCATACAGGAAATAATCATGAAGTAATGCTCCGCGGATCAGATCCCTCTCACTGCATCCAAGGCCAAGTGCTTTGTTGATCTGGATGCTCTGTTTTGCTACATCGAGACAATGTCTGTAAACCGGCATGGTTCCATGCTGGATATGATGTCTTGTCTTCTGAAAATTCTCAGAATGCAGAATATCGGAAGCATTTTCTTTGAGCAGCCGGTAGAATTTTCGTCTTTGCTCATACTGCTTCCTGTACTTTTCCATTCTTCTCTGGTGTCCTTCTTTTAAACTTTCCAATGCTGCTCTCCTTCTATCTGAACGGTTGCCCATTACACCTAATTAGTTATTTTACCATAGATAACGGATGAAGTGTGAAAAATGCTTCTATTCTGTAAAAAATTTAACATTCTTTTTACTTTCGATCACTCCGGTCACCTTTTTCCACTCTTTCTGCGTTTCCGGAAGCATCTCCCTGATCCTTTCCTGATCCTCCTCTTTTCCCGCCTGTTCCAGTGCAGCAAACATTTCTCCGAGGGCATCCGCACCAATCCCTCTTGCTTCCCCCTTCAGTGCGTGTACAATAACAGTAAACTGCCTGAAATCTCTGACTTCTTCTAATTTCTTCTCCTGTTCTTCTCTCTGACCTGCAAACAGATCCAGCAATCCATAATAAAATTTTCTGTCACTGTCCGCATATTTTAATCCTTTTTCCGTATCAATTCCTGCATTCCCAAGTGCCTGCATATAGCCTGCAAAAAACAGGCCTTTCCTTATCACCCGATACAATGATTCTGATGTAAAAGGCTTCGCAAGATAGTCAGAAAACCCTTCCCCCTGATACAGCTCTCTTGCTCCCTGTGTTGCATTTGCTGTCAGTGCAATCACCGGCGTTTTCTTATTTTCCCCATTTTCATCTTCCTTTATCCGGTGAATCGTTTCAATACCATCTAACTCCGGCATCATGTGATCCAGAAAGATCAGGTCATATGTATGCTCCCTGCAGCAGATTATGGCTTCTTTTCCACTGGAAACTACGGTAATATCCGCCTCTGTCTTCTTCATCAGCTGCCGGAATACCATCAGATTCTTTTCATTGTCATCCACAGCAAGGATCCGTATTCCCTGAAGTGCAATCTCTTCCTTCTGTTTTTGTCTGTTATTGCTCTCTGCTATCTTTTCCGGGTCTGCCTCAAGATATGGGATCCTTACAATGAATGTTGTGCCCTTTCCTAGTTCACTGTACAGTTTTAATGTTCCATCCATCGCATCCACAAGCTGCATAACAATAGCCAGACCAAGGCCAAGGCCTTCTTTTCTGACATTCTGGGCACTCCTTCCTCTTTCAAACGCTTCAAATATCCTGCTCCTGTCAGCTTCTGCAATCCCCATTCCGGTATCCCTTATCACAAATTCCAGAAAAACATTTTCTTCTTCATAAACCTTCTCTGCAGTCAGCGAAATAGTGCCCTTGTCTGTATACTGGACAGCATTTGACAAAAGATTGATGAGAATCTGTAAAAGTCTTCTCTCATCCCCCATAAGCCAGATACTGTCACTTCCTGAAATTCTGTTCTCTGCCTGAAAACACAGTCCCTTTTCTTCTGCCTGGTGTCTCCCTACCTTTTCAGCCTGGACGAGCATTTCAGACAGATCATAGGGCTCTATGGCCAGTTCCTGATTTTCTTTTTCGATTCTGGACATTTCCAGAATCTCCTCTACCATGGATATCATGGTATTTCCTGCTGTCTCGACCTCAAGTGCATAATCCCTGATCTGTTCATCCTTACTTTCCCGCAGGATCATCTCACTCATACCCATAATCGTATTCATAGGTGTCCGCAGCTCATGACTCATCTTCATCATAAATCTGGTTTTTGACTCATTCGCCTCACGAAGCCGTTCCATTGTCTTCAAATGCTCTGTCTGATCAATAAACCAGAGCATACAGCCACCCTTTTCTCCGTTTTCGATAATATCCTCCGGCCGGATCTCAAAGGTCACATTCCCTCTCTTCAGGATATGGCTGCCATCAAAAAGAGCATCCAGGATTTCCTTCTGACGATAGATCTGATCTCCTTCCTTAAGTCCCGGATAGATCATATTCATTCTCTGATTGATATAAATAATGATATTGTCTTTATCAAGAACAAGAAGGCCCTCATCTCCATAGTTAAAAGCGTTATCTACCGCTGCCTGGAGAGAACCGAAATATCCATATCGGAGCATGGCGACCATCATACAGAACATCATAACCGTTACGACAAAAACAACAGGATTATAGCTGCCAAATACACCAAGTCCCTTCATGATCATTTCAATGCACATGACCCCGATTCCTGTAATCACATAACGGATCCTTTTTTTCTGCAGGCTTGTGCTTCCTGGATACCGCACTGAACACATGATAAAAAGTCCAAGAAATACTGCTGCCAGATCTATGTAGTGCAAATACCAGATAATCCCATCTGTCACTACTATCCTGTTATACATGCCATCCTGGAGGATCTTCATTGTTTTATAAAAGTATGTGTGATGCTCTGCAGTGAACACTCCAACAAGTGTAATAATATTTACGGTCAATTGCATCATATAGATCCATTTGGGTATGTGCAGCTTGACAAATTCCGATACAAACCATAAAAGTGCCATCAGAAAGGCTGTCTGTCCAAAATACTGGACACAAAGTCCTGAAAGTGCTGCTTCTACCGTATCAGCATGGATCAGCTCCAGATGGATCCCTACAACAAACACGATCGTTCCCACATCATACAGGATAAATGCCAGCTGTGCCCTGGAAGGCTGCTGGTTAATGATCACTGCCAGCATAAAAAACATCATGACAAATGCTATGACATCCACTATCTGAAATACATAATACATCGCTATCCCCTTTTCCGCCATTCACTTTCCATTGCAGTCTGTTAACGCTCATTATAGCCTGTAATAAATGCAATGACAACAAAAAGAACCTGCCGGCTGCCCTTATGGTGCAAACCTGCAGATTCCTTTTTCACTCATACATACCTGAGATATTCTTTTTAGTACAGTTATTTTTCCTTTACGACTTCCTTTAATACCCTAAACAGCTCTCTTGTCTGCTGTTCTGTATATTCTTCCAGTGGCTTTCTGGTCTTTTTGGTCTTGATGATTCCCTGATAAGCAAGCACAGCTTTATACGCTGCAATGTTATTCACACTGCACAGTGCCTCATTCAGCCTGTTGGTAAGCTGCTGTCTTTCTGCTGCCAGCTTGTAATCATTCTTTTCCAGTGCTTCCCACACAGCTTCATAGTACTCGGGGATTACCTGGGAGCTTCCGGAGACAACACCGTCACCGCCCATGGAAACCACTGCTGTCAGGAGCTGATCCGGACCCGCCAGTACACTGAAGGTGCCATCACTGATCCGCATCATCTGCTGGATCCTTGTCATATCCGGATAGCTGTATTTGATACCGACGATATTCGGGCACTGTGCTGCTGCCTTCTCTGCAGCTGCTACAGAAATATCATTCATGGCATACTGCGGAATCGCATATAAGTATACCGGAAAATCCTCCGGTACGCTCTTTGCCACACTGACAAAGAAATCTACCAGTCCATCTTCACTGATCTTGAAGAAGGAAGGTGTTACTACGGCAATGCCATCCGCACCTGCCTCTACCGCATGCTTTGCCAGCTCTACGGTATCCTTCAGATTCCATCCGCCTACATGTACATAAACAGGAACTCTGCCTGCTGTCCTTCTGATCACAGTTTCTGCCACAAGCTTACGCTCTTCTACAGTAAGATACATCATCTCACCAGTTGTACCACAGGGATAAATTGCCTGCAGTCCTCCCTTAATGCAGTGCTCAACCAGATTCTCAAGAGATTCTGCATCTACCTGATCATCCTCTGTCAGAGGAGTTACCACCGGGACTACAATACCACTCAGTTTTTTCATATGTTGTCCATTCCTTTTTATATTACTTCTGAAATCTTAACAGCACGTTTTTCTGCTACACTCTTCTCTACTGCCAGTGCCAGATTCAGTGCCATCAGACCATCCCTCCAGCCAACAACCGGCTCTGTATCATTCAGGATCGCCTGTGCAAAAGCCTTGACTGACTGATAGTTACCATTAATGTAGAAATCCTTCAGTGCCAGCTTTCCAAGGTTGGAATAATTGGGTCTTAAAATTTCTACCGGAACTGCCTGCTCGGTTACCGCCTGGGTTCCCTTATTGGCAAGTCCTGTATCAGAATTACAGATAATGGACGGCTTCTGCCACATAAAATCTCTTCCGTTGTCTGCACTGACCATATTTCTGTCACCACGTACTTCTACGCTCTCCATGCCATAGCCACATACCCAGGATCCCAGAGATCCCAGCATCATAGTCCCCACACAGCCGTTCTCAAACTGCATGGTCACGGCAAAGGTATGCTGACCCGGCTGCTTTTCATAGCGATAGGCAAATACCTCATCCACTTCACCGATCAGGTACCTTGCCAGATCAAAGAAATGGCAGGAACCTACACGGAGCAGATCTGTTTCGTTGGTACGATAGCCGCCGATAAACTTTGCTGAGAATGCGGAAGGTGCCCCAAAGCCTTCAGAATCGATCGCCCCCTTCATATCATGATAAGCCAGGTTGAAACGCTTATTGAAGGATACACCGATCTTCTTATTATTCTTCTTTGCTGCTTTGATCAGCTTCTCAATATCTTCTTTCTCTGTTCCAAGCGGTTTTTCAGTAAATACATGCAGTCCGGCTTCCACACACTTCAGCGCCAGAGGTGCCTGCAGCTTTGCGATCGTAATAACAAAGGCACAGTCAGCTTCCACATTCTTTAGCATTTCGTCCATATCCTGCCATGATCTTGAAAGACCAAACCGTCTTGCAGCAAAATCTGCACGATCCTTGTTCATATCACAGACACCAACAACCTCAATCTCATCAATATAGGAAATGGCATTGTGGATCATATTGGTGGCCTGTTCGCCACATCCGATCAGAACGGCACGCACTTTTTTGTCTGCTTTTTCTATTCCTTCATACAAAAACATGGTTCTTCCCTTCCTTCCTGCATCCATTCTCCTGTTTCTTCTTATTTAACAGGAAGCTTTAAAACGATCTTTCTGTAAGCATCGCCTGTCTCGTTGACCTTGCCTCTGCAGCGGTGTGCATCCTGAGGAAACAGAATGTAGAACATGCCCGCAGTTGCCAGATATCTCTTGCCTCCGCCATAGTAAAAACGAAAATCCGTCTTCTCATCATACTCTTCTCTGACCTCAAGCTGGGTAGCCTCTTCCCACTCAAAGATCTCCTGTCCGGAGAATACAAACTGTACATCCAGGAATTTCTTATGTGTTTCCATCTTGTCACCGCTGATATCGGAAGTCTCACCTTCCTGTACCATAGCATACATTTCGCTGTCTGTACGATAGGTTCCAACAGGCTTGTCTAACAGTGTTTCTACAAATTTCATGCCTTCCTCAAGTCCGGGAACAGCGTCTACATAGGTTTTATAATTCTTGTAATAATCCAGTATCATATCTCTTCTCCTTGTATAATTACTTGTTATAAATAAGACCTGCTTCATCGAAAGCTGCCTGCAGGAAGGAACGGATCTCGCCCTCTCTCTTCCATAGGTCATCTCCCATATGGGTTCTTACTTCTACTCCAACATGTACATCCCTGATCCCGGCCGGTGTCTCAGCCTCTGCTGCTGTGCGGAGCATCTTTGCCGCGCCCTGAAGATCCAGGTAACCCCAGTTCTTGTATTCCGGTGCATTGCCAAGCTCCATATGCCAGTCACCATAGCAGGGATTGGACGGATCAGTCACACAGTTGCAGATATGGAACTGTGCCATGTAAGGAAGTGCTCTCTTCATGGACTCCTCCAGATCAATTTCTGCCAAAGCTTCATGGGCGCTGTCCCAGTGAATATAGAAATTGGGACATTCCTTCTTCAGTCCCTCAAACCAGTCGATAACCTCATGGATCGGACCCATAAGCTGCTTCTTGTGTACGTATCTGTCAAGCGGCTCCAACGTCAGATGCATGTCCTGATATTTGGATGCTTCCTGCGAAATTTCACAGAAGGATTCAAAGAGTGCCTTCTTGGCGTCCTCTCTTTTCTCCGGCGATACATCCGGACCAGAGGGCAGGCCTACATGATAGGCTCCACTCTCTGCCGCCTCGGCAAGCAGCTCTTTGACATAAGCGACTGCACGCCTTCTTTCCTCCGGGTCAAGGGCTGATAAATTGTCTCCCTTTTCATTGATATTGGGAGAGGCCCAGATGGTAAGCTGATAGTCACGGTCTTCTACGATCCTTCTTACCAGCTTCTGGTTCTCTTTTTTGAAGATAACCGGCAGCTCAATTCCTGTATAAAAGGGAATATTTGCCACATCAGGAAGAATCTTCTGTACAAAGAAGTTCTCATCCGTTACCGCCGGCATGAAAATCTCAAGCATATGTAATGACGGTGCCAGTTGTTTCATTGATTAACCCTCAACTTTCTTATTCTTTTTCTTCTGGAACAGATTGCTGATAAAAGGCCATCCGATCGCCAGAAGGATCAGTACGATCAGGCCGATGGAAATCGGACCTGTAAACAGCTGTAAGTAGCTTCCGTTGGAAAGCATCAGTGTACGCCGAAGGTTTGTCTCGCACATATCACCAAGCAGAAGTCCAAGGATCATCGGTCCAAGAGGATAATCATACTTACGGAAGAAGAATCCGCAGATTCCGGCGATGAACATAACGATCACATCGGTATAGTTCCTGTTCATGGAGTAAGCACCTACACAGCAGATCAGAAGAACTGCCATCTGAATGTACTGGCTCTTGATGGACAGAAGCCTGATGCATGCCTTTGCACTGAGCAGTCCAAGCGGCAGGATGATCAGGTTTGCAACGATCATGATGATGTACAGCCTGCAAACGAAGGGAGCACTGTTAGAAAGAAGGGTAGGTCCTGTAACCATTCCATACATGGTCAGTGCACCAAGCAATACTGCTGTGTTTCCATCCCCTGGAATACCAAGTGCCAGTGCTGTTGTCAGTGCACCACCGATAGATGCGTTATTGGAGGCACAGGTGGTAGCAAGCCCTTCTACAGAACCATCTCCAAACTCTTCGGGATGCCTGGATACTCTTTTACATACATCCCAGGAGATCAGTGCAGAAATATCTCCACCGGTACCGGGCACGATACCTACCAGGACACCGATCACAGAACCGATCAGTCCGGGAATTGTCATACGCTTATGCTCCTCCTTCGTAGGAAGAACTCTCTCTTTATCTTTCAGATCGACAATGTCTTTCTTATTATCATCTTCTTTTTTATGTTCGAAAATCTGAAACAGCATCTCTCCTACACCGAACAGACCGATCATCACGGGAATGAATGCGATACCATCCATCAGGGAAATATTATTTCCTACAAAACGCTTGCTTCCAAGAAGTGGATCCAGTCCTACAGTTGCAAGAAGCATTCCTACAAATCCTGTAACAAGTCCCTTGGCAAGTGATGCGTGGGAAACACTGATCATCATGGAAAGTCCAAAAAGTGCCAGCCAGAAATATTCAGGTGAACCAAAGTTCAGTGCCAGTCTGGCAAGTGGTGCACAGGCAACCATCAGTGCGATGGTGGAGAACAGACCACCGATCACGGAGTAGATGGTGTTGACACCAAGGGCGAAGCCTGCACGGCCTCTCTGTGAAATTTTATATCCGTCAAAGGTTGTTGCTATTGATGCAGGTGTTCCTGGTGTGTTGATCGCGATCGCCGAAATACCACCGGAAAAGATAGCGGAATTATATACACCAAGAAGCATTGCAAAACCATAAGTCGGATTCAGTTTAAAGGTCAGGGGAGTGATCAGTGAAATTGCCATAACAGAGGTTAATCCCGGCAGAGTTCCAACTACCATTCCTACTGCAACGCCAAGCAATATGCACAGTAAGCACATCGGATTCATGACGCTTTGTATTGCTGATAAATAATCCATATTAATACCTCTCTGCCTGTTATATTTTCATAAGCTAAACGGTTTGATCCGTAAATGTCCTCCATCAGTGGATTGTCAGATTTACCTTCAGGAATATGGAGAACATCACATACAGCACACCGGTTACTGCCGCAGAATAAATAACAGAGAATAAAAGCTTTTCTTTAAAGATCATGCACTGCAGGAACATGAAGATCATACCTGCAATAAGAAAGGGAACAAATTTCCAGAGAACCAGGAACAGTGCCAGGTCTGCAAAGATCAGAACCGCTCTGATGCAGCTCTGCTTACTGTCCTCACTTGCAAAGGTTCCTGCAAATGCCTTTTCCGGTTTCCTGACAGACTGAACGATCAGGATGATTCCCAGGATCATGATGATAATGCAAATTGCTGAAGGAAAAATTCTTGATCCCGGGTCTCCTGCCGGCGCTGTCGCCGGCAGTGTTGTGTTTGCTATATAGAGTGTAATTCCGGAAATAATGATGAACAAAAGTCCGATCACTGTATTTCCTGATAATTTTTTCAACATAGAAGACCCTCGTTTCTTATAATGACTACTGTGCTACGATACCAAGGCTGCTGATCAGCTCTGAATAATATGTGAAGTCGCTGTCTGCCATCTTCTTGAACTCTTCCGCACTATAGTATGTGCTGTCGCATCCTCTTGTCTCACAGAAGGACTTGTACTCATCTGTCTCAAATACTGTCTTTAAGGAATCCTGAAGAGTTGTCAGTGTAGCTTCATCAACATCCTTAGGTGCAAGGAAGCCAACCCAGCATACAACGTTCAGATCATAGCCCTGCTCTTTGGCGGTAGGAACATCAGGCATTGTTGCACTTCTGTCTTCGCCGAATACACCAAGGCACTTCAGATCGCCGGAATCAACATAGGAATAGCCTTCGCATGTACCAACAACTGCTGCATCGACCTCACTTCCAAGAAGAGCGGTAAGGGCGCCTGTTGCTCCGTCATAAGGAACATGATTTAAAGAAATACCAGCCTTGTCAGCCATTGCACAGGCTGCAATGTGCCAGATAGAACCAATACCTGAGTTGGCAACCTTCACTACATCAGGGTTCTCTTTACAGTAATTGATGAAATCCTCCATATTTTCATACGGGGCATCCTTGGGAACATATAATGCCGCTGACCAGGACATTCCGCATCCAAGAAGGCTTACACTGTCAGGATTCAACTCTGCATAACCAAGTGCCTGGATCATGGAAAGCTCTACAGGTGCGGTACCAATGGTGTACCCGTCCGGCTTGGAGTTCTGTACATACTGCATACCAACGGATCCGGAGCCACCTGTCTTATTTTCAACTGTTACAGACCAGCCAAGCTTGTCCTGCATAACCTGTGCTACTTCTCTTGCAAGAGCATCACTTCCGCCGCCTTCCTTTGCATGGCATACGATATTTACTGTGTCTGAAGGAAATGCTGCACTTTCATTTGATGATCCGCAGGCTGTAAGACCAAGTATCATAACCCCTACCATTGCTCCTGCTAAAATTCTTCTAAAATCTCTCTTTTTCATACCTTTACCTCTCTTTTCTCTTAGTTTGTATTTTGTTATTATTATCTGCTCCTGTGCAGATCATTTACTGTTTTTCAATCTTCTGTGCATCTGTACTCTGCCATGGTGGCAACACCATGATTGGCAGCTACTACGATGCTTTCCTTCGCATCCCCTGTCACAAAGATCTGTGCAGGAGCCTGTCCCTCGTCCAGGACTGTTTCTTCTTCGATCTGTGTTCTGCCTTCGCCATCACAGGTAAAGGTGAACTTCCGTAAGGTCTTGTCCCCGGCTCTGCTTCCTGTGATCAGTGCAGGCCTTCCAAAGAACTGTCCGCCCCAGAGCACATGTCCGAAGCTTAAGGGAATCTCAACCATTCTTTCCATTCCTGCGCTCAGCTTCTTGAATACTACGGCTTTGTTTCCATGGAACTCTTCGATGATTGCAAGTTCTTCTTTGCCATCCCCGTCCAGATCCATATAAACGATATCACTGGTAGGAACACTCAGCAGATGCTCTATGTTCCATTCACTATCTTTACAGGTTGCCCGGAAAACACCTTCCGTTCCTCCAAAGTAAAGATCATCGAAGCCCTCTTTGTTCCTTGCTACAAACATGGCATGGTGCTTTGTTACACCATCGTAGATCTGCTCCATCTCTACCTTGTCTTTTGTGGGATCATACTTTCCAATCTCCATGGTTCCTGATGTTGACCAGTCATCCTGATCTGTCTTGCTCTTGCAAAGTTTTCCGGCTGCCAGATAAACACCATCCTTTTCCTGCAGCAGTGAAATTCTGTGAACGTAAGGAATCTCTGCAAGTACGGTTCTTTTGCTGACCTCATATCCGTCATCCTTCTTCTCCAGATCAGCCTTGATCACCTTGGCTGTTGCAGAATCAAATACCGGATAGAACTCTTCGATGAAAAGCACTGCATTTTCGCCTTTTACATCCAGGATCGCCATGACGCCGCCCTGTCCTCCAAACAGCTCTGTAGCCTTTTGCGTGACCGGATCTACCAGATATACTCTACCGCCACGGTTTTCAGATGCTGCTGCATAATACTCTTTGCCATCCAGTGTGACATCTGCAACTGCATATAATCCAGGCACATCCTTGACTAACTCATTCTTTCTGCATTCCAATCTTCCATCACTCCTCTCTTTGTAAACTCGTGTAAATATTTTGCAAAAATAATAAATTAACCGCTTTTCCCTTCCACCAGATATACTGGGATATCCTTGACCTGCTGTCCATCATTGTTCCCATCCTCTACCAGAAAATCAACCACATATCTGGCGATATCCTTTTTGGAAAACCCGACTGTTGTAAGCCTCGGATCTACAATCTTGGAGGACGCTGTGTCATCCATCCCTGTAATCGCTATCTTTTCCGGATCATATAACCCAGCTTTCTTAAGATGGTTCATGATAAGCACTGCCAGATAATCATTACCGGCAACAATTCCCACCTTCCCATATTTCTCAAGATTATCACCACAGATCTGTACAGCTCTGTTCAGGATATCATCATAACGATCATTTTCGTAGCTGATCAGGCTTTCATCCACCTGATAATTATAAGCAAGCAGCGCATCCTCGTACCCACGATAGCGGTAATCTTTTCTGCTGAACTGATGAACCTTTGACTTGTAGGGAGGGAAAAAGGCGATTCTTTCAAACCCCCTCTGGATCAGTCTCTCTGTCAGCAGATAAGCAGCTTTCACATAATCAACACGGAGACACCTTACACGGCTTTCTAGCTCTCCATAATGACGTGCGCCGTAAAGCGCAACAGGAATACCACTCTTTGCGATCTTATTGATCTGTTCTGTACTGTAAATACTTGTTGCCAGAAAAATTCCATCCAGTCTGTGGTCAACAAGCTGACTTAAGAATGCATCCTCCTGATGGCTGGTACAAAGGAAAAGATTATAGCCCTTGTCATATGCGTATTTCTCACTGAAATAAGTGATCTCTGCAAACAATTCACTTCGGATGTCATCACAAACAAGACCAAGTATATTTGTCTTTTTTGTCTTAAGGCTCCTGCCAATGTAATTCGGATGATAGTGAAGCTCCTCTACTGCCTTGAGCACCGCCTTCCTCTTCTCCTCACTGACATAATTCGAATTGTTAAGTACATATGAAACTACTGATGGGGATACGCCTGCCCTTTCGGCAACTTCATTTCTGGTAACCATTTCGACTCCTGTTGTTGTTTATTTACTCGTGTTTATATATTATATATCACAGAAGAATTTTTGTGTCAACTGAACATATTCAATAAATAGAATCGTCTGTTTTTATGCAAATTCACTATTGTCATCTTTGAAATGCTGATTTTCCCTTACAGATTTACCTTCCGTATATGTTCTTTTTCCTGATATTGTGGGATTTTTATTTTACTGATATGTGTGGATTTTTCTAATTTTCCGAAATGATTTGTTGTTTTTTGTTCCAGATATAAAAAAAGCGATTCTTACGAACCACTGAAATGAAGAATATAACTATGATTTTTTAAACATTAAAAATGCCCAGAACCGGAATCGAACCAGTGACACGAGGATTTTCAGTCCTCTGCTCTACCAACTGAGCTATCTGGGCATAGACTTAATACTTAATAAGTCAAGTAGCGGGGACAGGATTTGAACCTATGACCTTCGGGTTATGAGCCCGACGAGCT